>JAZKEZ010000188.1:0-16663 GCA_040386675.1 Bacteroidota bacterium
GGGGTTCCATGAAAAGGCCGCTTCGGGATAATCATCGGCACGGATCGCCGGGTCCGGTTGCCGGCTGAGTGTACATCCGTGAATGGTGCTCCCGGTGATCGACGGTTGGTAGGTTCCGGGTGTGTTAAAGGAATAACTAACTACCGAATCGGAAGTAACCGTTCCGTTGCCCACATTAAGCGTAAAGACATCCAGGTTTCCGCTTACCCGGTAATTTACCAGGAGCGGAAAGCAACCGGTGCTGGGACCGTATGTAACCGTAGCCACCGGATCGGGATGCAGGTAGTAATTGCCGTATACCGTATCAGGCATGGAGCAACCGTCGGTGACTACCAGCCGAACGGGTGTTGTGCCTGCCGTCGCGGCACCGGTTACATATTCCGTGTTGTCAGAAGATGAGGAGGGACGATTGTCGAAAGCGAAGGTAAACACGCCGTTTCCTTTAGCGGCTGTTGCGGTAAATCGGGCGGTATCAAATCGGCACACCGTCGGATCGGGACTCAGCGCAGCTTCGATGTCCGGATTTTTGGTAACGACCTGTGTCGTGGTATCGGAATAGCAGCCTCTTACATCACGCGAGAAAACCAGGTAATTGCCGGGAGCTGTAAACGTATAGCTGTTTGTTGGTTGAGGCACATTGCCGACATAGAACACGCGGTTTCCTGGATTCCCGCCGTTGGCGATAAACGTCGCGGTATACGATGACTGGTAACAGAGCAGTTGCGGAGGTAACGGCTGCATGAGCAATGGAGCGGGCTGCGGTACGATCGCCGAATCGCGGGCACTGCATCCGCGGGCATCCCTCACGTCTACCCAGTAGGTACCAGCGCGCAGCCCGGTTCTTAGAGCCTGGTTTTGAGAAAGTCCGTCGTTCCAGGTATAGCCAATGGTTCCGGTTCCGCCAGTTACGGTGGTTACTGCCGTTCCGTCGGTCCCATTATAGCAACTTACCGAGGTGGAATCCAGTTTTACCTGCGGTCCTGCGACATTGCCCACAGTAATCGTTACCGCAGCAGTACACAACATCCGGTCGGTTACCGTGAGTGAATAATTTCCTGCAGTTAGATTCGGGATCGTTGAGGTAGTTGCCGAATTGCTCCAGCTGAGTTGATAAGGTTGCGTGCCTCCTTTTACCGAATCTGCGGTGGCCGAACCCACGCCTTGCGAACAGTAATCGGTGAGTGAACTGGCATAGGCCAGCAGCGGTTGTGGTTCGGTTATAGTAAAAATATGATTGGCCAGACAGCCATTGGCATCGCTCACTGTGAGGGTATGCAGCCCGGCCCGCAGTCCTCCGAATCCACCGGGAATCGCGGTGCCGGAAGGAGTAATGCTGTACTGGTACTGGCCGTTGGCAGCAGGAGTTCCACCGGATGCCTGGGCGGTAACGGCGCCTTTCCCGGCCTGGAAACAGCTGTCGTTCATTACCGCGACATTGGCCGGTGGAATGATAAGTTGCGAAGGTTGTGTAACCACTGCCGAATCTCTGAAGGAACAGCCCAAGCCATCGCTAACCGTGAGTTTGTACATTCCGGCCGCAAGATTGCTCCGATTGCCCTGGTTCACCGGTGTATCATCCCATTGGTAGCGGAAAGGTGCCGAACCATTGGTGAGTATGGTATTTAGTGAGGCATTGGCATCTCCAAAACAATTCACGCGGGTGTCGGCCATCGAAATACGAAAGGTATCCGGAATAATGATCACGGCAGAGTCGGTGTATGGACAGTTTACAGCAAGCGTATAATAGACCTTGTACGCCCCGGGCATTTTCCCGGCGGGATCAAAAAGCCCGGTGTTTCCTGCGTTTCCGCTCCACGAACCTCCCGACCGGTCGGTAGTGAGCTGCATGGCGCCGGCGTTGTAACAGATGGAATCGTTCGGCAATACAATGTGAACAGTATCAAGTGGAAGCACGGTAAACGATTTGGTGTCTGTGCTGCCGCAGCTGCCCGGAATGGTGTGGGTGATGGTGTGCGTGCCGGGACCGGCCAGTGCGGGAGAAAAAGTTCCCAGGCCAGGATCGGTGATGCCGGGTCCTGACCACGTTGGACCGCCGTTTACCGCGGTGAGCTGTATCGCGGGTGCAGTCACGCAAAAGGGTCCGGCGGGATTGATCTGTGCATTCAGGAAGGTGTTTACCGTGATGAGCATCGTATCGCTGTCGGGACAAGAAGTATTGATCTGATATATTACCTGGTGCGTTCCTGTTCCTGCCGTTGCGGGATTGAAACTGCCGGAGGTGCTGGTTGCGGGGCCACTCCAAATTCCGCCCGGTTGTAGCGATGACAGCTGTTGTACACCGGCATTCAGGCAGAATGGACCGGCTGGATTCACCGTAGCGTCGGCTCTGCGGGTTACCGTAACCGGTATGGTGTCGTCGTCGAAACAGCCCGTGGTAAACTCGTGAATAATGGCGAAGGTTCCCGGTCCGCTCAGGGCCGGATCGAATATCCCGTTTGCCGCATCGCTTATTCCTGTTCCGCGCCAGTTGCCGCCCGGAGTTACAGAAGACAGTTGGATCAGCGAGGTGTCGCTGCAGATTACAGGTGGAACAGGATTGATCGTGGCGTCGGGAACGGCGAGTAAGGTTACCCGGGTAGAGTCTGTCGACCGGCATCCGTTTGCATCGGTACCGGTAAGGTGATAGTATCGTGAGGTATTCGCCGTAAATGCAGTGTTGTTGCTTATTCCGCCGGTCCAGCTGTAGGTGACCGGCGCGGTACCCGATCCTGCAAACCGCAGCGAAGCACCCGGACATACCGAAGTATCATTTGGAGCAACCACCAGCGGCGGATTTCCGGCAGTTACCGGTACATCAACAGAATCCAGACATCCTCTGGTATCTTTTACGCGAATGCGGTAATTCCCCTGGGCCAGGCTGTTGAACGTACCCGATGTGCCGTACGGCTGGGTATCCCGGTTGAACTGGTATGCGGGAGTTCCGCCCGTAGCTGTGGCCACAATCTTCCCGTTGGCTACCAGCGGACAACTTGCAGGAGTTACAGTAGTGTCTATTCTCAGCTTCGCCGGTTCGGTTACCACCACGTTTGTCGAATCTTTACATCCTTTGCTGTCGGTCACTATTACGCGATAAGTACCGGCAGGAACTGTGACCGCTGTTGAGTTCTGGCCTCCTGGCCATTGCAGCGTATAGGGAGCGGTTCCGCCACTAATGGCGCCGGTTGCCGCTGTGCCGTCAGAAAGTCCGAAGCAGCTTGCCGGGGTGGTTGAGATGGGAATGGTGATGGGAGAGAGGTTTCCTATTGTAACCTGCACGGAATCAATACATCCGGGAGTGTCTTTAACGTAAATGGTGTGGTTGCCGGGAGCGAGGTTTCTCAGCGTGTCGCTGTTACTGAATGCGCCGCCGTCTATAGCAAACTGGTACGGTGCAGTGCCGCCGCTTGCTGAGGTGACATAAGCTTTGCCGTCGTTGAGATTGGGGCAGGATGGGAGTTGCGTTCCGGTTACGAGAGTTATTTTCGGACAGGTAGTGCCGATGGTAAAAAACGGTTTTCCCGGTGGAATGGTGATCCCGGTAAATTCTATGCGGGTGGCAGATGGAACGACTGCTGCGCCGGCCCCTACCACCACTGCATTGCTCCAGTCGGTACCGTCATCATCAAAAAGAATACATAAGGACGACAATGACGGATAACCGGTGACCTGGCTGGTCTCAAAACCAAAACACAGTTGCTGGCTAAACCCGGTAGCCTGTGTTTTCCAGATGCGGTTGAAGCGGTTGTTGATGGAAACGGGTTTGGAAACCGCAGTAGCGAAACTGTTTGCTGCACCGTTATTTCCCCACACGAGGAAGGTTTTATCTGCGGTAAATGCTGCGCCATTGCTCAGGTTTTCGGCAGGAATGATGCCGGTTCCCAGGCTTAGCGTTACTGCTTCGTTGAAGTTTACCGAAATGGATTGCTTTTGGTTCAGTGCACTTGCATCGTCGCGTCCTATACCGGCGATGTCGCGGTTGTATCCGGTGTTGGCGGTCTTGTCCCAGCATACCGTTGTGCCATCTGAAGCGACGTAGTTATACAGGGCTGTGGCATTTGCATTTCCCCCGCGGGTTATACCATATTTAATGCAGAGGTAGGAGTCGATACGGCTGAGCTCTGCTGCTGTGGGTTTGGCGGAATACAAAATGATCTCTCCGAGTGCATTGTTCGCGTACTCGCCGCCGCCATTCGCGCCGATGCTCAGTCCGTCGGTGATCGAAGGGAAATAAGTGGCGTTGTTACAGTTGGTGCAGGCGTTGTTCTGCACGCTGTTCAATCTTATGGCCATATTGGTGCCCAGTCCGTGACAGGTGAGCATGGCTGCCGAAAGCGTGGAGTATTCGGTTGGCGGCAAAAAGTCGAAAGTCCATCCCTGTCCGTTGGCACCGCTTTGGAAACGGAAGCCAGGTTTTGCCTGGTAGCGGTAATTGGTGTTTGAATAGTATCCGAATGAGGTACCTGAAGTGTTGTCCTGGTCGGTAACCAGGTAAACTGTGCCATTTGTGCCGAGCAGATTCGGTGTTGTTGCTGCGTTCCTGAGTATGTTGCCCGATCCTGAAGTGAACTTTATCCGCGGATTGTAGTTGTAGCGGATGTAGTTGGTTGAACCGGGAAGTAAAGTCGGCCGGTTTGCAGCAGTGGCTTGTGTAATAGAGAAACCCGCAGCCGTACCGCCGCTGGTAGACCACGCGGATACCGGGTTCCCGGTTACGGTTGCCGCGTTGTCAGCCTTCAGCCACAAGCTCAGGTTGGCCGAAACCCCACCGGGGGACTGTGCACAGACCATCGTCACGGAAAGCATTAAAACAAGGGTATAGAGAACTGAACGCATAGCTGGTTGAATGGGAGGGAATAAGTTGGGTCCACTCTTACAACTTCAAGTTTAGGCAATAGTAGCCTGTGACGATTTTTGCCGGGGGTATACAAAAGGTATACAGTTTTACCAAGTCCTTTTAAAATCAGGTGACACAGAAGGAGTGGAGTCGGGATTTTCTGACGGCTTTGTAGGCTGTTTGTATACCCTTCCCGGTAGAAGTAACCAACGCGGTGCAGTAAGTTTGCAATAACCAATCCTTGCACCAGTCTTTGTGTGCTTTGCGGTTAAAACTACTTACGCTTACCAACTTTTCAATCTACACTATGAAAAAGATTTACCTGCTGCTGGTTGTACTTTCAATAAGCCTTGGCAGTATCGCCCAACAAACCATCAGGATATTCGATAAGGTCCTGTTTTACGACGGATATGCGGATACCAGCATCCTGCCTCAACCGGGTCCGGAAAATGTGCTTCGCTTTTCTACCTCGCTATACTCAACACGGATTACCAGTGAGCAGATTCAGCAGCTGGGTACGGCTCTCCGATTGAATATCGTTGTGAAAGCTGCGTGCGACAACTACGACCGGATCGGTAATGTGTTCCTTGCATTTGTGCCCAAAGGAGCAACGACGTACGATCCGGCTACCGCCAAACGCCTTGAGATCGCGAGGTTCATCACTCCTTTTATGAATAAGAACATAAAACCGGATACTGTTCCTTATAGTTTCCAGGTGGATAACATCGCTGCACTGCTTCGTGACAGCGGACTTACCGACACTTGTGATGTGTGGATGGAACTTTCGATCTTCGGAGTGCCGTATGCTGCAAATACGCAGGTAGCAGGCTGTTCAGGCAGAAGCGATGTGTTTTACGGAACCGTAGACCTCGTTACTGCCAACACTGCCGGTGCCCGCCCGGAAAACACGCTTAAGGTATTGAGTAACTACGCTTCATTCAACAATTACCAGGCAAACGCTACAGATACATTGGGCAAAACCTCCCGGACCATTTCTTTCGAAGTGGATGAGGTTTCGTACAACACCAGCCTTTTCCTGATCACTTCGAACCACGGTGCTAACGAGGGCGGCGAAGAATACAACCGCCGTTGGCATTATGTCCAGTTAGATGGCGAGCAAGTGTTGCAATACCGCCCGGGATTCAATACCTGTGAGCCGTATCGCAAGTACAATACACAGGCAAACGGGATCTATGGAAACACGATCCGGTCGGAAGCGACCTGGCAGAGTTTCAGCAACTGGTGCCCCGGTGCGATCATACCGATCCGTAGCGTGAATCTGGGTACCCTCCAGCCGGGAACACATACGTTCAGGATCACGGTGCCTGCAGCGCAGTTTGTTGGCAAACAGGGCGATATTCCCCTAACGGCCTATGTTCAGGGTTACACTTCGCCACAGGCGGTAAGCGTAACCGAATATTCTGCTCTACAGGAAAGTACTTACCTTTTTGTTGATCCTTCGGGCGATCTGCTCACCATCGAATCGGAGCAGGAGATCAGCGGTTACACCATACTTTCACTTACCGGGCAGCAACTGCGCAGCGGGAAGTCAGACCGCGCTGATATTTCCGGGCTTTCTACCGGTGTATACGCACTGTCGATCCGCTTCAAAAACGGTTATACCATCAACAGCCAGTTCCTGAAACCATAACGCATCACGCACCGGATAGTGGATTCTATCCAGATGCTGATAGGCCAGCCGCGCAGTTTCCTGCGTGAGCTGGCCTTGTTTTTGCCTGCTGTTTCGCATGAAAATCGCGACCTACAACATAAACGGGGTAAACGGCCGGCTTAAGGTTCTGCTGAAGTGGCTCGGTGAAGCCAAGCCTGATATCGTGTGTTTGCAGGAATTGAAAACGCCGCAGGAGAAATTTCCGATTCGTGAGATCAATGCTGCGGGTTACGAGGCCATCTGGCACGGACAAAAAAGCTGGAACGGCGTAGCGATCCTGTACAAAGGTATTGAGGTTGAGGAAATTGGTCGCAGTCTTCCCGGTGATGAGGACGATGTGCAGAGTCGTTACCTCGAAGTAATGGCCGGCGGAATTGTTATTGCCTGCCTGTATCTTCCCAACGGAAACCCGGCGCCGGGTCCGAAGTTCGATTACAAACTCAAGTGGTTCAAACGATTGAGTAGTCGGGCGAAAACGCTGTTGACTTTTGATGTCCCGGTGATCCTTGCCGGCGATTTCAACGTGATCCCGACTGATAACGATGTATATAACCCCGATCGCTGGAAAGACAACGCACTATTTTTCCCGGAATCGAAACGGGCGTACAAAAACCTGCTTAAACAAGGATGGACCGATGCCCTGCGGAAACTGTATCCGACGGAGAAAATCTACACATTCTGGGATTACCTGAGGAATGCCTGGGGACGAAACGCCGGACTGCGGATCGATCATTTTTTACTGAGTCCGCAGCTTGCGGATAAACTGCTGAAAGCAGGAGTAGACACCGAAGTGCGCGGATGGGAGAAATCGAGCGACCACGCCCCGGTGTGGATCGAACTGGCGGATTAAAACTGTTTCGGCTTCTGCTGCAAGGCGGCTTTTTCAACGATCTCAGTGATCCGGTTCTGGCGGGTTTCGTCGCGTTTGGCCATTACGATCCATTGCAACATTCCTTTCTTGGTTGATTTGCTCAGCCCGGTGAAAAAGTCTTTGGATCCTTTGTGTTTGCTGAATTCCTTTTCCAGGTCTGCCGGAATGTTGAGTTCTTCCACCTCATCCAGTATGGTCCACGAACCGTTTTGCTTTGCAATGTCAATGGTCTTCATCCCGGCGGCGGTCATGGTGCCATCGGCAATAAACCGCGCCACCTTGTCTTTGTTCACCTTCGACCAGGTGCTAGTGGGTTTCCGGCGGGTGAACAGCTGAATGAAGCGTTCTTCATCCAGCGTCCGCCGCGTACTGTCGATCCAGCCGAAACACAGGGCCTCATCTACCGCATCGCTCCAGGAAATGGTGGGTACACCGGCTTTCAGTTTGTAACACATCAGCATCACCGACTGTTTTTTGTCGTGATTTTCCTGTAGCCATTGTCTCCACTCTTTTTTGTTGGCGGGATAAAAGGTTTCGATTTCCTGCATTATAATTAGCTTTTTAATGGTTGGCTCATTGCTTCGTGCCCTTTGCGCAAAAACTTCGCGGCCTTTGCGGTTAACTATCGACACCCCGCGAAATTACTTCATCGCAACAATTACCAGACTCACGATCACCATCCCGGTTACGTGAAACATTCCGCTGATGAGTCCGTAATGCAACGGCCGCGGCATATTCGGGTTGATGGCAATGTTCACGGTATTCGCAAACAAATATCCAACGCCGGTGATCAATGCAAACTCAAGTGCCTGTCCGTAGGTGTTGATGTTGAGGGCGTAGATGAACAGTGCGCTGGTAACGGTGATAAAAAGCGAACACACCATCGGACCGACGATAAAGATGGGCGCCGAATTCTGTACAGTATCAGCGGTTTTGCCCAGCGATGCGAAATACGTTTTCTTGAAAAGCAGTGTAAACCAAAGGGCACCAAGAAAAGAATACCCTACGAATGCGATGAGAACACCAAGCCAGTTGATGGCGGAAATGAATTGGATCATTGTGTTGGTTTGTTGATTTGTTGATTTGTTGATTTGTTTTGGCGAAAGTATGGGGAGGGGGGTGACAGCTGTGTGTCAGGGGTTGGATAATTGAAAATGGAAAATTGAAAGTGGAAAATGAGGGGATGTACAATAGAAGTGGAGATTGAGCCTGTCGAAATCCGGACCTTCGACAAGCTCAGGTGACCTTCGACAAGCTCAGGTGACCTGCGACAATCTCAATGAAACTTATCAAAAAACTCCTGTAGGGTCATTTGGTGAGGGGAGAAGGTGTCGGGAAGGACCTGGAGGGTTTGCATACGGTCGAGGCGGAAGTAGCGGAATTCGTTGCGGAGGCGGCACCAGGCTACGAGGAGCCAGTTTTCGCGGGTGCTTAGTAGGGCGAAAGGTTCGATGAGGCGGGAGGAGCGTTCGCCGGCTTCGTTGCTGTATTCTATTTTGGTGACGTTGAAGTTGGTCAGTGCAAACTGTAGGTCGGAGAGGTGGTTGCTGTTTCGCTCGCTATTGTTGTTCTGATCGAAACGGGTACGTTCGGAAAGCAGGTTCACCTTGTCTTTGCCGTCGTTTCTCAGTACGGCTTTGATCTTGTCGATGGCCTTTGAATATTCTTTTACGAAAGAAGCGTCTTTGTTGCGTAGCACCAGTTGTTCGGCAACGATCAGGGCATTGGCTTCATTTTCAGTAAACATCACCGGTGGAATGCGGTAATGATCCATCAGCGAATAGCCCTTGCCTTCTTCAACCGTGATCGGGATGCCGGCCTGCTCCAGCGCACGGATGTCGCGGTAAATGGTGCGGATGCTTACTGCATATTTTTCGGCCAGTTCGGTAGAAGTGATCAGCCGTTTGGTCTGTAACTGCGTGATAATGGCCAGAAGCCGGGAAATCCGTTTAACGTCGGTGTCTTTCATTCGTGCTCGTCGAGACTGTTCTTCGTTGCAGTTAAAGGATGGCCTTTACTTCCCTGTACACTTCTTCATTGCTCCGGCTTTTGGAAGAATAGTAGATCTTTTCGCCGTCTTTTTTTATCAGCAGGATATACGGATGCTGGTTGGTATTCAGGATCAGTTTCACGGCTTCGCCATCGCTGGTGGAAAACCGGCCTTTGCGGATCTTTCCCAACGCGAATCCATTGGTTTTCCGGCTGATGTCGGGAAGCCGGGCCACGAGTTCCAGGCTTTGTATGTCGGTTGTTGGAATGTCTTCGCCGTAAGTCCCGCTGATTACTACATTATGGTCTTTGGCGTACAACTCGTTTTCCTGCAGACTCACGGCAAACAGTGAAACGATCGTTACGATCATAAGTCCCAATACTACCATCGCAATCTTGTTCCAGCGTTTACTCCCGGTAGAAAACCGGCTGCTGCGGCTGATGAACCACAAATACCCCAGCAGCGGATAAATGGTGATCACTATCCCGGTTACTTCCTCGCCCAACAGGTAAAGTGAAGCGGTACCGATAACAATTAATGATGCAGCAAGCAGCAGGTGAAACTTCCTGAAAAACGGAACATAATTCACGATGTCGATCTTGCGGCGCTCTTCTTCGTCCAGTGTGTTGTAACCCGACAACAGGTAGCGGGAATTGTCGACGGTGAGAATGAGTCCAACGCCACCCAAAATGGCACCCAGGAGCATGATCATGAAAAGCATCGCAGTAAGGATTTAAGTCCTGAAGGTATGGTTTTCTGGCCTTTTACCTAATGATTCCTGTCTACTGCTTTTCCAGGCGATCAGATCCTGAAAAGCAAGGCCAGTATGATCCGGTTTTCACTCCTCACCAAATCTGGTTTCCAGTCGCCGATCGGCGTGGTGGTGTATCCGCTTGGTGAGGTAACTCCGCCCTGGCCGGCAAAATAAGGCACACTGCTCTGGCGGTGTACATATTCTATGCGGAACGTGAGGCTCTGGTTAGGCATAAAGTCAACATTCGTCGAGGCATCCCATCCACGGAAAAGATCTCCGGGATTGGCGCTGAAGGGGGAACTGCCCTCGGTTTTGGTCGGGTCTGCGGGGTCTGGCAGGGGACTGGCCTGTCCGGTTGGATACAGCACGAGATACCTTCCGGGATTGGTCATTACGCCTCCGCCAACCGTCCACGCTATCTTGTTTTTATTGAACCACATGCGATGGTAAAGCATCGCGCTGGCAAAATACTGCGCCGGACCTTTGGCTGCATCTCCATTGGTAAAGCCGTTCACCCCGCCGCCCTGCTCAAAGCCAACATCAGCGGTAAGCGAAAAAGCCATTTTACTGATGCCGTCGGATTGCGGACGGTTGAACGTGCGCACCAGCAGACTGTTGTCAGAATGAAACCGTTTACGCGACGGAATTCCCGCAGCATCGCTTCCGTAATAATCGTTGGTAAGCAGTTTTACCGAACTGTTAGGCATCCAGGTAATATTTGCACCTACCCCCGGCATGCGGTTAAACTGTCCGTAACTCTGCCAGCCGTTGATGAGCCAGGGTTCGATCTTCAGGGTCCTTGTAGGGTGGATCTGGATCCTGATCCCGTTAAAGAACCATGGCGTGTTGTCTGATGTGAACGAAGCCTGGTATTCCCAGTTTTCCTGCTGGTAATAGGAATTGAGACCGATGTAAGACATGAATAGCCCGGCATCGATGTTTATCCCGTACCATTTGTCGATGTGGTACCCGGCGTAGGCCTCGCTCAGGTAGCGGTAAGCATTGGCGAGTTGATACTGTCCGCGGTATACACTCAGGTCGTTGCGAGGAACAACGATGGAGCGGGTCCCGAACTGCGTCATCACCCTTGCCCGTGCATTTTTGTAATTGAAATCGCCGCCAAAGTGCAGCGCCGAAAGCTGGACTTCGTTGTTCCTTGCCAGGGCTGTACTTCCAACTACCGTATTGTCGATGGGCTTGTTGAAGGAATGGGTGTAGTTGATGTCGAGCAACAGCGAGGGTGTGAAGTAGGGAAGGGACGAAAACACAGAAGAGTCGCGGCGGTCGCTGCCGTTCTGCCAGTTGGTTTCCATGCCTTCGAAAGGCTGTTGCGCACTCAGTCTGGCGCTGATGAGCAGGAAAGTTAAGGCAACGGAAAGCCTTTTCGGAAGTGTGAACTTCGATTTCATGGTTTTAAGGAGGTGTTTAATGATGAAAGATTATAGCATGGTTTTAACCGCAAGGAGCGCTAAGGTTTTACGCAAAGAGCACAAAGGGCGCCGGCTTTTCTTTAGTCCAATCGTATTCTGTACCCTACACCCGATTCGGTGAGCAGGAATTTCGGATGTGCAGGGTCGGGTTCTATCTTTTTGCGGAGTTGGGTCACAAACACCCGCAGGTATTGGGTTTGCTCGGTGTAACCCGGTCCCCAGACCTGTTGTAGCAGGTAGGTATGGGTGAGTACGCGGCCTTCATTTTTTACCATCAGGCTCAGGAGTTCGTATTCAGTAGAGGTGAGTTTTACGGTACCCTCGGGTCCGGAAAGTACCCTGGCAGCGAGATCGAGGGTTAAGGCTCCGATCTGTACCAGCGGGGTACGCTGAGGTTCTGCACTGTTTCGCAATGCCGTACGTATCCGGGCCAGCAATTCACCGCTCCTGAACGGTTTGCACAGGTAATCGTTGGCACCGGTATCGAGCGCTTTTACTATGTCCTGTTCGGTATTCTGCACGGATAGGATGATCACGGGTTTGGTATACCATCCGCGCAATTGTTGCAATACCTCGTGGCCGTTCACATCGGGCAGTCCGATGTCGAGCAGGATCAGGTCTGGCGGATGATTGGCGGCACGCAGTAGTCCCTCTTTCCCGGTTGCAGCGAGCTCCACGCGAAAACCGTTGCTTTCGAGCGTGATCTCGAGCAGTTTGCGTATGCCGGGTTCGTCGTCAATAACCAGTATTACCGCTTCATTCATGGTTCAATCGGTTTAGGTGGTCGGGGTCTACGGGAATGCGGATCGTGAATTCGGCACCACCGCCGGCTGCTTCACCAAGTGCGATCGTTCCGCCGTGCGCCTCGGTAAACCCGCTGGCAATAGAAAGTCCGAGGCCCATGCCGCGGTGATCGGTTTTGCCAATGCCCGAAAAGCGATTGAACGCGTTGCTGCGCTGTGCCGCAGAAAATCCGCTACCGGTATCCGCTACTAAGATCACCAGTTCTGCCGTATTGCCGATGGATGCCTGAACCACATCCAGCGAAAGGGTGATCTGTCCGGAAGTATACTGCAACGCATTGTTCAGCAGGTTGATCAGTACCTGTTGAAGCAGGTAAAGGTCGATGCGCACCGGTGACAGGTTTTGAGGCATGACAATCCGGATCCGGCTGTAGGTTGCGGGATGATTGATCTTGTCGAGACTGAGGTTAACGAGATCGTTGAGGTCGCACCAGTCCGGGTTCAGTTTCAGGTTGCCGGAATCCAGCCTCGACAAGTTCAGCAAATTGTCTACGTGGTCGGTAAGCCGCAGCGACGCTACAGAAATGCTTTCCATCAATTGTTCCTGCTGAAGGGGTGATAATTTATTTTCCCGGATGGTATCTACCGAACCGATAATGGTGGCAATCGGGGTCTTGAGTTCGTGAGAAAGCGAGTTGAACAGGGTAGTGTAGAGTTTCAGGTTCTGCTCGTTCCGGATGCGTTCGTGGTCTCTTTTTTCAAACTGCCTGAGTTTGTAATTGGCGATCACACTGATTAGGGCAATGACAAAATACATAATCAGCATCAGCAGGTCATCGAGTGTTCCGACCGAAAGGGTAAAACGCGGCGGAATGAAGAAAAAATCCCAGGTGAGTGCGCTCACAGATGCTGCCGCTACCACCGGACCAATGCGTAAAAACATAGACAGCAAACTCACCACAAGCAGCAGGATAAGCGCCACAGAACGGTAGCCGGTAAGCGGAACGGCAACGAAACACACAGAAGCTGTAAGCAGCACACTGGCAAGGCTTACCAGGTATCCCTGCAATCCGGGTTTTAGTGTGCTGTGGGTATGGGCGTTCATTCCAGACAAAAGTACGCCACGGTTTATCAGGGAAGTGTAAAAATGGGTGGGAAGGATGTAAAGATTTTATAAAGATGAGGCGGTTGCAATGCCGTGCAGTTGTTTTTTCTGCATCACTCCATTATCCTCCTGAGATTTCAACTCAAATCAGCCATTAAGCCCAGATCTCCTGTATTGATTTTTGTTTTTTCCGCGTTAGTTGTTGATTATCAGTTATTTTTAAGTTTAATGGTGATGAACGATTGCGCAGAAAATATTTCTAGCCGGGGAAGGATTCAAAGAGTTGGGGCTTTGTTCACGCCGATACAGCCAACCGGGAGGAAAGAAAGCAGACTTTTAAAGGTCACTATCCCTAATCCCCAAGATTAACTCTCACATGGAAGTCGGTAAAATATTGCGTTTTCTCACCCTCTGCCTGCTGCTCACTGCTTCTGTCGCAGAGGCGCAAACATTAAAGGAATACTACCGCAAATCGGAGTGCGGTTTAAATTTTGCCTATGCCGGAAGAAAGGTGACCGACCGCAACTCGGCCGGTGGCGCGGGAAGCGGGCTCCCCTGCACAGTAAGTCTCGCAGGATTGCCAGCCACGTATAAGGTGGACAAAGCGATCATTCTTTACGAAAACTCCTATTATACCGGATCGCCGCTTCAGCCCGATGTAACCGTAACCAACAGTGCGGGTGCCAGTAAGTCGTTTAAACTGGGCCCGATCGCCGAACACGTAGAGAAATGCTGGGATGAACTCGGAACCCGCACGTATCGGTACGATGTGACCGAACTCATTAACGGGAATGGGAATTACCGCGTAAATACCACCACTCCTGCAAATGAAATAGACGGCGTCGCCCTTTTCGTGTTCTACGTCGATACCGTTGCCGCCTACCAGGGATCGGTGATCTTTTACGACGGATTGTTCACCAACAACGTAACCGGCGGGCGATTCGACCTTACCATGACCGATCTTAAACCTTGCGGGGCTTCGTCGAAAGCAAATGCATTCATGCTGGTGGGCGATTACCAGTTGCTTACGCACAACACGACGCTCAACGGGAAAGCCGGCGCGTTTGGGGCAAATTTCTGGCAGCTCGACCAGACAACTACCACCATTGCGGCCAACCAGGCCACCTCCACCTTTTCTACCAATGCCACTGCAACCGACTGTTTCGCGGTGGTAGCGGCCGGGTTGTACTTCCAGACCACGGCCTGTCCGCTGTTGCAGGTTTCGGGAAATACCACGATCTGTCCCGGCGGCAGCGCCACGCTCACCGCTTCAGGCGGAAAGAGTTTCAAATGGACACCGGCGACCGGCTTAAGTTCAACCACCGGAACAACGATCACGGCCTCGCCCACATCGACCACCACTTACACGGTATCTACCGTCTGTGAAACCAAAACGGTTACTGTAATTGTCGATGGTCCCACGGCGATTTCCACCACGGTTACCCGGTCCAATTGCGACCAGCCCGACGGACAGATCACGGTTACCGGTGCTAGCGGAGGAAAAGCACCGTATACTTATGCCATAGACGGAGGTTCTTTTGCTTCCGGAACCTCATTTACCGGGTTGTTAAGCGGCACGCACAACGTTTCGGTGAAAGACGCCAACGGTTGTGTGTACACCACATCGGTGGCGGTTGGAAACCAGCCGGGAATTACCAACATACTGGCCACTACGACCAACGCCATCTGCGGGAATCTGAACGGCGGCATAACCATTACCGGCGTAACCGGTGGTACTACATCGTATACCTACAGCGTGAATTCAGGTCCATTCAGTGCCACCACGTCTTACACCGGCTTGGGCAGCGGAAGCATTAGCGTAACCGTAAAAGATGTAAATGGCTGTGAATTCACCAAAACCTTCACCATCGCCAATTCTCCCGGGCCCACCGCTATAACAACAACTACGGTCAATGAAAGCTGCGGACAGGCCAACGGAAGCATCACGGTAAGCGGTGTAAGCGGGGGAACTACACCGTACAGTTATGCAATCGATGGTGGTGCTTATGGTGCTGCGGCCACCTTTACCGGGCTGACCACGGGGCCGCACGACGTAAAAGTGAGAGACATAAACAATTGCGAATTCACCAGATCCGTGAACGTCGGTACAACCGCGGGCCCTACCAATTTCCAGGCAACCGTGGTGGATGAAAGCTGCGGACAAAGCAACGGGTCGATACGTGTAACCGGGGTTACCGGCGGCACATCACCCTATACCTATGCATTAGATGGCGGTGCTTTTTCTCCTGGAGGCAACTTTACCGGTAAGCCAGCCTCAAATTATGAGGTTACTGTAAAAGACAACCTTGGCTGCACCTTCAAAAAAGGCGTGTTGATCAACAATACCGCACCACCGGCACGGGTTAGCTTTACCACCCGGTCTTCCGGCTGCGGAACTCCGGTAGGACAGATCACCGTAGGTACAGTTACCGGCGGAGTCGCACCTTACACTTACAGTATCGACGGGACCAATTACCAGTCGGGAACGCAGTTCTCCTCACTCGGATCCGGGAATTTCAAGCTGTTTGTCAAAGATTCCAAAGGATGTATTCTGGACACCGTGGCCATGATCGGTTCGCTTTCCGGTCCTACAGATATTGCCGAGATCGTTATTTCCGATTCGTGCGCAAAAGGAACCGGGCAGATACGCGTTACCGGGGTTACCGGCGGAACGGCTCCGTTTACTTACAGCATCGATGCCGTGAACTTCGGTCCCGGCACTGCCTTTACTAATCTTCCGCAGGGAAATTACACGGTCACCATTCGCGACAATGTGGGTTGCGTGTTTTCTGAAGGCGTTACGGTGAATGTCCTTACGGGAGTGAGCGACTTTACGGTATTCAGCATACCCGAAAGCTGCAAACTGAACAACGGACAACTGATCATCACCAATGAGATAGACGGTGCGGCGCCTTACCAGTATTCGTTGGATGGCGTGACCTTCCAGACCTCGAGCAACTTCAGCTCGCTCGACAGCGGGAAATATACCGTCACCGTTCGCGACCTTTACAACTGCACACTTAGTAAAACCGACAGCGTAATTTTTCTTCCGGCAGTCGATTCAGTACAGGTACTCACGTATCCCGCTACTTGTACCCAGTCCAACGGATCGGCGGTTTTCACCGTTTTCAACGGCACAGCGCCGTTTGCCTTTTCGGTTGATAACGGCCCGGTTTTCCAGTCAGACAGTGCATACGGCCTCTCTATCGGGTCGCATACCATTAGGGTAACCGATGTGAACCAGTGCAGCACATCAAACGTCTT
>JAZKEZ010000189.1:0-9964 GCA_040386675.1 Bacteroidota bacterium
CCAGCACCTTGTCAAAAAAGAGCAACGGACAAAACGGAAACGAAGCCAAAACCCCGGCGACAACGTCGGCCACCGCTTCTTCCACTTCAAAATCCGACAAAAAGGATTCTACCCTTCGCGACATTTTTATTGATTGCCTGAAGGACGTTTACAGTGCTGAAAACCAGTTGCTGAAGGCCATGCCTGAAGTAGCAAAAGCCTGTTACAACGAAGAACTGGAAGATGCGTTTAACCGCCATTTTGAGCAAACCAAGCGCCAGGTAGAGCGCCTCGACAAGATCTTTTCACGCATGAATATTGAGAAAGGCGAGAAAAAATGCGAGGCCATGGCCGGACTTATTGAAGAGATCCGCAGCACCATTAAGGACTACAATGAGAGTCCGGCGCGTGATTCAGCCCTGATCATCGGTGCCCAGAAAATTGAGCACTACGAAATTGCGTCTTACGGTTCCCTTTGCGAACTGGCCGATGTATTAGGTTATCACCAGGCAGGTTCTCTTCTCGATCGTACGCTCCAGGAAGAAGGAGATACCGATCACCTGTTGACAGAGCTTGCGATGGACATCAATGACGCTGCTGCAGAGCAGGAATTTGAAGTAAATCACAACAAATAACCCCTGTCAATTTCATCCCCCACGAAAAATGCCTCGCCTCTCAACGAGGCATTTTTTTTCACCCTTCACACCTATCCTGTTATGAAACCATCTCTTTTTATCCTGATTGCCCTTGCGCTGAACCTGTCGGTTAGTGCCCAACGCGGTTCTATTCCGAGGGAAAAGACCCGGAACAAGTACGTGACTAATTATCCGCAGCACATCGATTTCCAGCCTTATATGGTAAAGCAGCTCAAGGTTCCCAAAGGCTGGGAAGTGAGCGTTGTTGCCTACGGACTTGGAAAACCGCGTATGCTGTATGCAGGAGAACCCGGAACACTGTACGTAACCCGCCGCGATGCCGGTGATGTATTACTGTTAAAGGACAAAGACGGCGATTCGAAATTTGAGGAATTGCAGACTGTAGCCGCCGATTTTCCCGGGGTTCACGGCATCACGATGAAAGACGGATGGATGTACCTGTGCAACAACAATCAGCTGCGCCGTTACAAAATGAAACCCGACGGGACGCTCGAGGCAGATTGCGACACGTTGATTGCCAACCTGCCCAACGGCGGACAACACGCCAACCGCACCATGGATTTTGGTCCCGACGGGATGCTGTATCTCTCGATTGGCAGTACCTGCAACGATTGCAAGGAATCTGACAAGGAGATGGCAGCGATGGTAAAAATAGACCCATCAACCTGGAAAAGAACCATTTATGCAGCAGGGTTACGGAATACCATTGGGTTCGACTGGCACCCGCAAACCAAAGAAATGTGGGGTCCGGACAACGGATCGGATGCCAAAGGCAGTCATTGGCCACCCGAAGAACTGAACCGCATACAGGATGGTGTAAACTATGGATTTCCATATGCATACGGTAACAAGAAAAAGATCGACTACAGCCGTGAAGATCCATCCGGCGACAGCAAGGAACTGGTGGTGAAACACACCCAGGGTTCGGTTATGGAATTCAAGGCCCACAGCGCACCGATCGGCTTCCGGTTTTTCCCGGTAAACAGCGGCGAAATAATGAGCGGAGATGCACTGGTGTGCTGGCACGGCTCCTGGAACCGCAGCCACCCGAGAGGCTTCAAAGTAGAATGGATCCAATTCAGAAACGGTACAGCAGTGAAGTCCAAAGACTTTGTGACCGGATTTCTCCGTCCCGGCTTCCTGTTCTTCCGGCGCAAAGCCCGCTTCGGACGACCTACCGGCGTTGAGATCACCAACGGCGGCGTGGTGTACATTTCCGATGATGCCAATGGTGTGATCTATGCCGTTAAAAAGTCAAATTGAAGGTTAACCGCAAATTAAAAGTTAACCGCAAAGGGCGCGGAGTTTTTGCGCAAAGAACACTAAGTCGTCATCACAATTAAGCATCGTCATCCCGAGCAAAGCGAGGGACCTCCTCCTACTAACTACTAACTTCTTTCATATGCGCAACCTATTATTATTATCCCTCGCAATCTGCACCGCCTGTGCCTCCTATCAACCCACAACCCGATTGAACTTCAAAGCTCCTGATGTCTACCCTGAAGGCATCGCTTTCGATCCTGCCAAGCGCTGTTTTTACGTCTCCTCCGTGCGCACCGGTACCATCGGCAAGGTAGATTCCACAGGCAACTACAGCGTGGTGTACCAGGATGCCGGACTTAAATCGAGTTACGGGCTGAAACTCCACACCGACGGAAAACGGCTGTTTGCCTGTGTTGGCGATGCCACGGCCAGTAAATTCGGTACACCCGAAACCAAAAAGAAAATGATCCGGCTGATCTGTCTCGATCTTTCCTCCGGACAAAAACTGATGGATACCGACCTGAGTAACCTGGTACCGGGCAAGCACTTTGCCAACGACCTGGCTTTCGATGAGAAAGGAAACGTATACATCACCGACAGTTTTGCCAACGTGATTTATAAGGTAGATGCATCAGGAACCGCCTCGGTACTTTCGAAAAGTGAGAAATTCAAGACACAGGGTGTAGGACTGAACGGGATCGTGTATCATCCCGGTGGATTTTTACTGGTGAACAATGGCGAAGTGGTATCTGTAGTAGATATGGAACCCTTCCTGCTTGGTGCCGACGGCATGATCCTGAACAACGATACCTTACTAACGATTGTAGTTGGTTCCGGCACCGATAAGATCTACCAGATCGGAAGCGGCGATTACTGGAAAACCGCGCAAATCCATAGAACCACAGCCGCAAAAGACCGCTTTACCGGTCCGTCGACAGCAACACTGAAAGACGGTGAAGTGTGGGTGATGAATGCGAAACTGAGTGAGACTATGGACAGTACGAATGTGCCGTCGCAGTATTTTGCGATCCAGCATGCGGAGTTGGAGGAAGTTAAAAAGAAGTAGAGTTATTGGTTTTTAACCGCAGAGGCACGGAGGAATCTCGGAGTGTGCAGAGAAGCTCCGCGTACTCTGCGATTCCTTCGTGCCTTCGTGGTTAACTAAAAAACTATTCCTTCACTAAAAACCCAATCTCAAACCTCACTCCACTCCCCGGCATTCCTTCCGCCACAATATACCCCTTGTGCAGCTGCATGATCTTGCGGCACAGCGCCAGTCCGATACCCGAGCCGGCGTGGTCTTTTTCCAATCTGGTGAAAATCCTGAAGATCGATTCGTTGTAAATGGGGTCGAATCCGATACCGTTGTCGGTGAACTCCAGTACCAGGTAACGACCGTTGTGGTCGTCGCGGGTAATGTCCTGTATTCCGCGGCTGGTAATGGTGATCTCTGACTGTCGGTCGGCATGTGCGAATTTGAGCGAGTTGTAGGTGAGGTTGGCAAACACCTGTTTGATCAGGAACGGAATACCATATACTTCGGGCAATGTTCCGATTTCCAATACCGCCGATTTTTCAGCAAGTGATTCCTGCACCTCGATTTTCAGATCTTCCAGCAGCTCATTGAGGTCAACCGTAGTGAAGGCTTCCTGCGAAGAATTCAGGTTTACGTAGCGTAGAATGTCTTTGAGCAGTTTTTGCATGCGTTCTGCCGACTGCCGCATCTTATCTACCCGCTGGTTTACATCTTCAGGCGCAGCCCCTTCTTTGGATAAGATGTGCGAAGCCGTGATCTGGATCTTGCGAAGCGGCTCCTGCAAATCGTGCGTACTTATCCAGTTGATGTTTTCCAGTTCTGCGTTGGTTTCTTTGAGGATCCGTGCGAGTTCGCGCTGCTTGGCTTCTTCTTCCGACAACAGGATACTGTTGATGTGTTTCTCGAGAAAGTTCACAAAGTTCTGGGCGCTGTTCATTTCTGCCTGCTTCCAGGGCTCGCTTTGCAGTTTCAGCGTTTGCTTCCACAATTCGAATGACTTGCGCGGACTCAGTCCGTTTTTATTTTTCTCGATGGCTTTCGCCGGATCTCCTGCCCAGTTTACGGTACTCACGGTTTCTTTCCGGTACCACATGATGCTGTTTCCCGAATCGCCAAGGCTGTAATACATCACACCCGATGCTACCGGTTCATTTTCCAGTGCGGGCAGTTCTTTCGAAAGGAAATTGGTTTGATAGAATCCGGAAGTCGCCAGACCGGACAACTCGTTGTTGATGAGGTAGATGTTATCGGTTGAAGGTGTGGCTCCATAGCTGTGAACAACGTTTCCGAGCACCAGCGAAACCCCGGTTGCATTACAGATGTCGAGTATCAGCGGCAACTCTACCATCGATTTGAGCGAGGTGCGTTTCAGCTCGTGCTTCATCGCAAAGATAGCCTCTGCGGCCTGCGTTGCCTTATGTGAAATGATGTGCTCCTCGTTGAGCTGGCGCACATCGATCTGCGAAGTAATGAAATGCCCCTGCAGCCTGGCAGCCATCTGTACATCAGGATGGATGTGCTTGGGAGAATAGTGGTGACAGGCTACCAGTCCCCACAGCTTGCCTTTGTGCATGAGCGAGATCGTCATGGTTGCTCCAACCCCGATGTTGTGCAGGTATTGGACGTGGATTGGCGAAACGCTCCGGAGTATTGATAAGCTGAGGTCGAGGTTGGTTTGCCCTTCCTCGTCAATCGTATAGATCGGAACCGGAGTATAATTGATGTCTACGATGATCCGCAGCAGGTTGCGGATGTACAGTTCCCTGGCCTGGGCAGGAATGTCGGTGTGCGGATAATGCAGTCCGTAGAATGACTCGAGGTCGTCGCGCTTTTCTTCGGCAAACACTTCCCCGTTGTAATCCTTATCGAAACGGTACACCATGACACGGTCGTAACCCGTAATGCGGCGTATACCCGCAGCTACCATGGCACACAGGTCCTTCAGCGTGTGGGTATCTTCCATGTAGCCCAGGAACTGTTTCGACAAGCGGAACAGATCCACATCTACCTGTTCTTCAGGCAATTGATGTGTTTCGGCTTCTACAATGAGGTAACCTCCGCTGTAATGCAGGGCAAATTCGTATTCCGTGTCCTCATTTTTAGACCGGAAGCGCAGGGCGGTTTCTCCCGATTTTACGAACTGTGAGATCTTTTCACAAATCCCGGCATGCAGCACCTCAGCACATTTCTTTCCGAGTATCTGTTCGTAACCGGTTCCGGTGTATTCGGCTATGTTGCCGCTGCAGAATTTAACGATCAGCGTGTTTCGGTCCAGGGCAAGCAGGAAGCCGTGCGGCTGTATACTCCCAGGAATGTGGATCGGCTCTTGTTCGCAGTTCTCCAGGTTGGCAATGTCGCGGTTTACTATATCTACAAATCTCATCGGGCGGCGGCGGTAAAAAGGTGATGTGTTCGCTCAAAGCAAAACAATGCACCGGCAATGATCCGGTCGCTTTGCTCGGGGTGTTGCTGCTGGTAAGCGGTAAGGACAGCAATGAAATTCTTCCAGGTACTGCCCGTACGATCACCATATATGTTAAGAAAGTTAACCGGGGTTTGCTCGCCGAGTATGGAGCGGATGTGTTTCAGAATGTACTGTCCGCCAAGCGTAGAACCTTCACTTACGTAAAGCATTCCCAGGTTATAGGCCGCGTCGGAAGGCAGTCCGGTATCAAAAACCGGTGCTTCACCAGACAGCGGTTCGTTCAATGCTTCCAGGTCGGCCTGTATGGCCGGTGTTTTCGTGCGCGAAGCAATATCAGGAACCAGAGCAGCAAGGTGTTGAAACACTTGTTCTTCTACTGCTTTGTGCAATGAATAAACGGTTTGAAGGTACAGGATATAGTCGGCTGTGCTCACTGAGGGCGACATGAGAACGGAAGTAATGCCGTTTTGCTCAAGATCTTTGTGTACTGGTGCGGTTTCGCTGCGTAAACGCGCAAGAAAATCGGGCGACGACCCGGAAGGATTACTCATCATAAGTTTCCGAAAATAACTTTTCCCGGTTTATCTTCAAAATTATTTTCATCGCATCGCCCTGTTTACGGGCGGTTCAGCGCTATTCCAAATGCACATCGGGGAAATTTTATCCCCACATCCCATCTTTTCGGGAATTGCAGGGAGAGGAGCCAATACGCGCATGATGCACACAGCAAAGATCATAAACCGCTGTATATCAATACCAAAATCAGGATTTAATCACTTATTTCCCGATTACCATTTTTTGGCTTCGTTTTTGTCTTTTGGGTAATTGAGCATGTAAAACTTACATCGCCTAAAAAATTAAAACTATACTATCATGTTAAAATGGACAGCTACATTCCTTGTCATCGCACTGATAGCTGCGATGTTCGGATTTACAGGTATTGCGGCAGGAGCTGCATCAATCGCTAAAGTGATCTTCTTTATTTTCCTGGTACTTCTTATCGGAAGTCTGATACTGGGATCTACCCTCTTCAAACGGGTAGACTAATATACACCGCTTTGAAAAGCCGGCCGGACGTTTGGTCCTGGCCGGCTTTTTTTTGCAAAATACCGGCGTAAGCCATCTATTAACGAAATATTATCTGGTTGTATCGTCCAAAATTGAGACTTTTGGGAAACACAACAGAATTGTAATACGCGAATGGTACCAAAAGGAAAACTTGTGATCATCGGGGGAGCCGTTGACATTGGCAGCGCATTAGAAGGAGATCGCATGAGCGCCGAACTTCACCTCCGCTTCTTTGAGAAAGGAATTTTACGAAGACTTATCGACGAGTCTCCGAAGGGCAATGACTCGCGGGTAGAGATCGTAACCACTGCATCGCTTATTCCGCATGAAGTGGCCAAGCAATACATACAGGCGTTTACGTATTTAGGTGTCTCTGATGTGGATCACCTCGATGTGACCAAACGCGGTGAAGCCAACAGCGAATGGGTCGTGGAACGCGCACGGAAAGCCGACATCATCATTTTTACAGGCGGAGACCAACTGCGTATTTCCTCTATTATCGGCGGAAGCGAATTTCATGAAGTGCTGCTCGACCGTTACCTGAACGAAGACTTCCTGTTTGCCGGGACTTCGGCCGGAGCTGCCGCTGCATCCAATAACATGATCTATGAAGGATCCAGCAGCGAGGCGTTGTTGAAAGGAAAAGTAAAGATCACCACCGGACTGGGGCTGATCGACGATGTGATCATAGACACCCACTTTGTACACCGCGGACGTATCGGCCGGTTGATCCAGGCTGTGGCATCTAATCCGCGCACACTTGGAATTGGTCTCGGAGAAGACACCGGACTGCTTATCATCAACGGAAACGAGATGGAAGCGATCGGCTCCGGACTGGTGATCCTGGTGGATGGCCGGAAAATAAAGGACACCAATATTACTGACGTGAAGACCGGCGAGCCGGTATCAGTAGAGAACGTGATTGTTCACGTGATGGCGAAATTCGATCATTACGACCTACATACCAAGCAAATGGTGATACACAGGGATCCGAATCCGGTGATTGAAGAGGAATAGGTGCCTCGCTGCACTCGGGATGACTCGTTTATCATTTTGGTAAGGCAGGGTGTCATCCCGAGCGAAGCGAGAGATCCCCAACTGAAAAAACAGCATTTCCTTCCTCATTTATCGGGGAAAAAAATGACCACCCGCCGGCACCGTTAGACCGGCTGATTTATTTATCACTCTTTAAAATACTAACTACCAGATAGTTAAGGATACTCACCTTCATCGGTACAGCATTTGGTTAAGTACGGGAAACAAAACAACTCATGTTTCTCAGTTCATCCGGTTATTCTAACAGCGCTCTGCCAACGGCAGCCGGATCGCACGCAACCACTTCATACTCAAACCAAGACTTCCGATGAAAATCCGTAATATCCAGATCATGCGCGGGCCTAACTACTGGTCTGTAAACCGCAAAAACCTTATCGTTGTAACCCTTGACCTGCTGGAGCTTGAAGATCGTCCGACTTCGGCGATCGAAGGTTTTTACGAACGCATCACCACCGAACTTCCTTCTTTGTATTCTCACCGTTGCTCGGAAGGACATGAGGGCGGATTTTTTGAGCGGATCAAAGACGGCACCTGGATGGGTCACGTATTGGAACACGTAGCACTTGAGCTTCAGACCCTTGCGGGAATGGATTGCGGTTTTGGACGCACCCGCGGAACAGGAGAACACGGAGTATACAGTGTGATATTTGATTATCAGGTAGAGCAGGCCGGCGTACAGGCCGTTTACGAAGCTGAGAAGATCCTTAACGCATTCATCAACAATGAACCGGTAAATGTTCAGGACTCTATCGAAGAACTGGAATACTTGAAAGCCAAACATACCGCCGGACCGAGCACCCTTTCTATTATCCAGGAAGCAGAACGCAGGAATATTCCCTGGAAACGCCTGAACAATGCTTCTTTGGTAGTATTCGGACAAGGTACCAACCAAAAGAAGATTCGTGCCACCATGACCTCTGATACCAGCGGAATTGCGGTAGACATTGCGTGCAACAAAGGCGAAACCAAACAAATACTCAGAGATGCAGGAGTTCCTGTAGCCAAAAGTGTAATTATCCGCTCTTACGAGGAACTGGAAACCATCACCGATACCATTCCCTTCCCTTTTGTGATCAAACCGCTCGACGGCAATCACGGCCGCGGGGTAACCATCAATATCCGCACTATGGAAACGGCAAAAGCCGCTTTCGAAACTGCACAACAAATTTCACGCAGCGTAATGGTTGAAGGCTATGTAGGCGGATACGATTACCGCTTCCTGGTGATCAACTATAAACTGGTTGCAGTTGCACTGCGCACCCCTGCCATGATCATCGGCAACGGGAAATCCACCATACAGGAGCTGATCAACGAAGCCAACAACGACCCGAACCGCGGCGACGGTCACGAAAACGTACTGACCCGTATCGTGGTTGATGTGGTGACCAACGATATCCTGCAATCAAAAGGAATGAACCTGGAAACCGTGCTTTCTTTCGGCGAACTGCTGGCGCTCAAAAACACCGCCAACCTGAGCACCGGCGGAACGGCAACGGATGTAACGGCTAAAGTTCACCCACAAAATAAATTCATGGCCGAGCGCGTAGCCCGCCTGGTAGGTCTTGATATCTGCGGGATTGATGTGATCGCTTCGGATGTATTCGAACCCATCACCAGTGAAAATGGCGCGGTGATCGAAGTAAACGCCTGCCCGGGATTCCGTATGCACCTTAGTCCAACCGGCGGATTGCCGATCAATGTGGCGGCTCCTGTTGTCGACATGATGTTCCCGGACAATGCTACCGGTCGTATTCCGATCATTGCCATTACCGGTACCAACGGAAAAACCACCACTACCCGACTGCTGGCCCACATGATGGCCCATGCAGGACTGCAACCCGGATTTACCACTACTGACGGGATATACAGCAACGGTTACAAAATACAGCAGGGAGATTGCACCGGTCCGCAGAGTGCACAGGTTGTACTTCACGATCCTACGGTAAACGTCGCCGTGCTAGAATGTGCCCGCGGCGGTATCTTAAGGTCCGGACTTGGATTCGATTATTGCGATGTAAGCGTTGTTACCAATATCTCTGAAGATCATCTTGGACTGAAAGGTATCCACACACTTGATGATATGGCCCGTGTAAAATCTGTAGTTGCCCGCTCTACTGCAAAACACGGAACTTCTGTACTGAATGCCGATGACGACAATGTTTTTGCCATGGGCGAAGAACTGGATTGCAAAGTGGCACTGTTCAGCATGGATGCACAGAACCCAAGAATTATAGAACACTGTCGCCGTGGCGGAATGGCTGCGGTATTAGAAAACAACGCCTTTATGCTGATTGAAGGTAAGTGGAAGACCAAACTGACCACCATCAATAAAGTACCGTTGAGCCTTGGCGGCCGTGCAGAATGCATGATCAAGAACGTGCTTGCCGCGATCCTTGCTGCAAAAGCACACGGACTGGACAACAAAACCATTGAAGGAGGCCTCGCTTCATTCATCCCCGGACCTGCACAAACCCCTGGCAG
>JAZKEZ010000189.1:9974-15122 GCA_040386675.1 Bacteroidota bacterium
AGATTCAACATCTGGCACTTCAAGAATGTAGAAGTGATGATCGACTACGCACACAACACCGGCGGATTTATCGAGCTGGAAAAGTTCATGAATAAAACCCGCGCAACGACCAAAGTGGGCATTATTGCCGCAGTAGGCGATCGCCGCGACGAAGACATTATGAATGTTGGCCGGTATGCCGCACGTATGTTCGACAGCCTGATCATTCGTCACGATGCGGATACCCGCGGAAGAAACGTGGATGAAATCGATCACCTGCTTACCCTTGGTGCCCGCGAAGTGAACGAGAACATTCCAATCGACATCATTCCGGTTGAACTTGAGGCAGTAGCACATGCAATGGAAAATGCACCGGAAGGCTCTTTTATCTGCCTGTGTGCCGAAAACATTGCCGCAACCATTGAATACCTTGACCGTACCCGCGAGGCCGAATCGGTGGTGAACCTGAAAAGCAAGTTTATACTTTCAAAAGCATCCTGATCCGATAACAGGTAGCTCACATGGACTTAAGCATCGACCTGATCTATGAACTGATCATCATTGCAAAACTTATCCTTTCGTTTCTCCTGGGTGGCTTTATTGGCTACGACCGGGAAAAACGCGGGAAAGATGCCGGAATCCGAACCTATGCTGCAGTGTGCCTTGGTGCCACCATCTTTGTTTCGATCGCCGAGCACCTTACCGACGACCACGGAGCATCGCGTGTGATCGCCAATATTATTGTCGGTATCGGTTTCCTTGGATCGGGCATCATCACCCAACGCAAAGGATCTAACTACTCCCACGGGCTCACTACAGCTGCCACCGTTTGGTGTACCGCAGCCATTGGAGTAGCCATCGGGATGAACATGTTCCTGATCTCGTTGTTCTGTGCTGCAACGCTTTACTTTTTATTATCGCTTGACAATTACAAGTGGTATGCGAGGTGGAAGAAGAAGATGATTAAGCAGGGACATATGGAGAAGAAGGAGTAAAATTTAACCGCAAAGGGCGATTTTTTTAACCACAGAGACGCGGAGATAGTCGCAGAGGTTTGGAGAAGATCCCCGCGATCACTGCGACTATCTCCGCGCCTCTGCGGTTAAATCAAGTAGTCATCCCGATCGCAGCGAGAGACCCCATCACATCTTCATGCTATTTCACAATACCGACTAACCGACTAATTTCGCAGCGTGGTAAAACCGTTGTCGGGATTAGTCCTTTTTTTGTGTTGTGTACTGGTTGCCCGGTCTCAGCAGTTCAGCTTCAATTATTATGCGGAACGCGAAGGCATTCCTGTAGACCAGGTAATGCGCATCGGGCAGGATTCATCCGGCTTTATGTGGCTGGGTACCGATCGCGGACTGTACCGTTACGACGGCGCTTACTTTGTTTCGGTAGACCGCTTGTGCAAACGCCCTTTCGAACTTTCGCAGAAACCCATCAACCAGATCAGGGTGTGCAGCGACAGCACCATGTACGTGTCGACTTACGAGCGCTGTTACCTGTACAACTATAAACGGGGAATTGCGCGCGAAGTAAAGCTCAACGGCGCCTCCTTCAAGCCAAATATCCCCGTAAAGGTTTGTCCGACCAGGCAGGGCATATTCGGGGTAAGCATTGAATCGATGATCTATCGTCTCACCGGCGACCAGGCTACGCTACTGCAGCGTCCGGCCCATTTATTTGCACCCGGAAGATCGCCGATCCTGAAAGACGCAACCAGCGATAAGGCCGGTACTATGTGGATCGCCAGCTCGCTGGGGCTCATCAGTTTTGATCCGCAGCGCAACACTTACCAGGTGTATTTCCAGTACGAAGAATGTACGCGCATCCAGTATACCCGTTCGGGCGATCTCGTGGTGGCAGTGTACCAGAAAGGCCTGTTCAGGAAAAGAGCCGGATCGGGTGTGTTTGAGAAAATACAATTCAGCCTGAACGATCAACCGTATGTGATCAACACCGGCGAAGCCGCGAAAAACATTGTAAACATCCGTGAAGACAAACATTCCGGACTGTGGCTCACCAACCTGGGTTACCAGCTGCTGTACCTCGATTCGTCGTACCGCAACGCAGTAGATTATTCCGGAACCTACTATTCGGCAGGTGCCACGCTGATGCCCGAACAGATCTACGAAGACCGCGACAAAGACATCTGGTGTGCCTCGCGCAACGGACTGATCCAGATCAAATACAACTACCAGAATTTCGAGACTTACCTGCACAATCCCAACCAGCGACTGGAAACCGGCAAGAGCAACAGCATCAAGTCGTTTTACGAACTGGGTAACAAGCGCATCCTCATCAGTACTTACCAGGGCATGTTCCTTACCGACCTGCTTACCGGTGCTTCCGATGCGTACCAGTCGTTTGTGGCCTATAAAAAGGGCGAATACCTTAAGGACCAGCCGGTGATCAACCGGTTTTACAAAGATCCCGGGACCGGGAAATTGTGGGCAGTGAGCGAGACCACTACCTTATTGGAAGTGAACCGCATCGACCACGGAAAGAAAGAAATTTATTTCGATGAGCATTTTCCT
Source organism: Bacteroidota bacterium (assembly GCA_040386675.1). Classification (GTDB taxonomy): domain Bacteria; phylum Bacteroidota; class Bacteroidia; order Flavobacteriales_D; family Luteibaculaceae; genus DASUEB01. The sequence continues at coordinate 12,494 of JAZKEZ010000189.1, forward strand.
GACGAAATGCGTCCGCTCAATCTCGGCACACTTTTTCACGACCGGGTAAACCAACGGTTGCTGCTGGGCGGTCCGCGGGTGTATACCTACAACCTGGTCAGCGGAAAAATAGAAACGCTTGCCGGAACCGAGGGCACGATCCACTACATCGTTCCGGGTGACCGAAACACGGCCTGGGTGTGCACCACCACCGGCTTGTACCATTATAACGGATCGACCCTCACGAAAACCTGTCCGGAGCTTAACGACCAGATTGTGTACGGCGGCTTCAGAGATCCGAAATCGAACCTGCTCTGGCTCACCACCATGGACGGACTTTACCGCTACGACATCAAGTCAGGGAAAACCACGCCATATCGCATTAAACAGGGACTGGCTGACAATTACCTGGTTGATGCCTTTCCCGGGAAGAACAATGCCTTGTGGATGATTTCAGCACAGGGCATCAGTAAATTTTACCCGGGAGAAAATCGCTTTCACAACTACACTACCGAAGACGGATTGGCGAATAACGACCTCAACGTGCATGCGTTTTTACAGTTGAGCGACAGCACTACGCTCATCGGTTCGGTAAACGGGTTCAACCGGGTGGATGTGGACCGGGCCGACCAACTGAAAACACGCCAGTATTCGGTGGGTATACACAGTGTTTCGATCTTCAACCATGAGAACTACAGTACTTCGGTATTGTACACTACCGACCGACTGAAACTGCCCATGTCGATTCCTTTTGAAGAACGAAATGTAGAATTCAGGTTTTCGGCACTGGTGTACAGCCAGGGCAAGAACCAGCATTACCAGTACAAACTCGACGGTTTTGACAAGGAATGGCAGCATTCGCATTTTTCGGTTCCGGTGAGATACACCAACCTTCAGCCCGGCAGCTACACGTTCAGGGTAAAGCATACCGTTGACGGCGAAAACTGGGTGAATTGCGACCGGCCGTTCTCGTTCGTGATCCCTCCCCCATTTTACCAGACCTGGTGGTTCATCCTGATCGTTGTGTTCATGTTCCTGGGCGTGGTGTACCTCATTTACCGCGACCGACTGCAAAACGCGATCCGCGTGGAAAAAGTAAGGAATCGCATTGCCTCCGACCTGCACGACGAACTCGGCGGACTGGTGACCGGTATTGCGCTTTCTGCCGACCTGATGCAGCTGGACAATGCCGAAAACACCAACCGGCAACGGGCTAAAATACTGAACCTGAGCCGTGAAGCGATCGGCAAGCTGAGCGACGTGGTGTGGTCGGTGAATTCGGGCAACGACAACGTAGGTTCTCTGCGCGATCGTGTTCAGGAAACCCTGGAGAACCTGCTCTCCTCTACCACCATCGAGTATTCCCTGACTATTGATGGTATCAGCGACGATACTCAACTCAGCGCAGAAAAGCGACAGCACATTTACCTGGTGTGCAAGGAAGCCATCAACAATGCGATAAAGCACAGCAACGGCAACCGGCTCGACATTACGATGAGTAACCGCAGCGACGGTTTCAGGCTGTTGGTACAGGACAATGGAAATGCATTCAAAGACACCCGGAAAACGGGTCACGGATTAAACAGCATTCGCAACCGCGCGGGGCGGCTCGGCGGGATTGCAGTGATTGAACAAACAGGGAGCGGATTTAAAATAGAGGTGAAATTACCAAAGAAGTTATGAGATTAGTGATCATTGAAGACATAGACGAAATCAGGAACGGGTACCAGGAATTCCTGTCGTTACAGCCTGAATTTGAATCGGTTGATGCGTTTCCAAGCGGCGAGGATTTTTTCGACTGGCTGGCGAAACAAAGCGCAATGCCCGGGGTGGTCCTCACCGACATCGGACTTCCGGGAATCAGCGGAATAGATTGCATACAGGGGATAAAACGCATCAGCGAATCTACCGAAGTGATCATGCTGACCGTGTACGACGATTCCGACCGCATCTTCAAATCGCTCTGCGCCGGTGCCACCGGTTACATCCTGAAAGCCACGCCACTCAACGAGATCAAAACCAGCATCCTCACCATTGCCAGCGGGCACGCATACATGTCGCCATCGATTGCGCGAAAAGTGATGACCTTTTTCGGTCCGACAAAAAAAGAAGAAACCGCCAACGACCTCACGAACAAAGAACTCGAAATCGTCCGCGGACTGGTAGACGGACTTAGCTACAAACTGATCGCTGATAAACTGAACATCTCGATCAACACCGTGAGGCAGCACATCCGGAATATCTATAAAAAATTACAGGTAAATTCTAAAGGAGAGGTGATCTCGAAGTCGCTGAAGGGGGAGATTAATTAAAGGATAATTTAGTTTGTCATTGTTACTTTTTTATAAAAAGTAACGCAAAAACTGTCGCTGCTTTTCCCTCACTTCACTCCACTCCCGGAAACGCGACCTTGGCGGCGATCCGCTCCGTTCCTCCGCGGCTTCCGTCAAGGTGCCCGCGTTCCGGTTCGCTGCGTTCGATCGGGAAAAGAGGCGACACTCCTCCGTATAATTGGTTGTGCAAATAATTTAGTTTCAGATTCTTGAGTTCCTGGATCATCTCGAACCACAAAAGCCTCAAGCCAGATAAATCCCGGATACGGCAGGTGAGTCGCCTCTTTTACGGAACAAGCGGAGCGAAACAACATGCG
>JAZKEZ010000190.1:0-15478 GCA_040386675.1 Bacteroidota bacterium
AAATCCGGTAGCTGAGTTCATCGAAGCCGGTAGCTGAGTTCATCGAAGCCGGTAGCTGAGTTTATCGAAGCTGGTAGCTGAGTTTATCGAAGCTAGTTCATCGAAGCTACTTCATCGAAGCCAGTTCATCAAAACCGCTATTTCATATACTGCTTCATAATTTCCTCAAGCTGGTTGAACCGGTGATCCCACAGGTTACGGAAGGGTTCTATGAAGTCGGCGATCTCTTTCATTTTCGTGGGATTGAGCTGATACAGTATCTCGCGGCCTTGTTGCTCCTGGGTGAGCAGCTCGCATTCGGTAAGTATGCGGATATGTTTGGAAATGGTCTGGCGTGATGAATCAAACCTGGCGGCAATAGTGCCTGGCGTCATAGCGTGAACTGCCAGTAGTGTGATGATCGCTCTGCGTGTTGGATCGGCCAGGGCTTGGAAAACATCTCGTCTTATCTCCATCGTGCAGTTATTTAGCTGCGAATATATGTGAAGTTATTTGACTGCGCAATTTAGTGCCTCTTTTCCAGATGTTCTTAAAATCGAAATCAGATTTCGGTTGAACAAACGGTCAGCATATGACTTTTGATTGATTATGATTAATGTGTTGATTTACAATTATTTATTTTGTTTAGAGGATGTGGTAAAATTCCCCAAAAGTGAAAAATACCCTGTTAGCGGTATTGGACGATCTGGTTTTAAGCGCTTTATTTGCCCGCTATTTAGAAATAATTTAAATAATTCGTTCGGATGCGGTTCATGGGATCGCCGGACAGTAAGATTGACACTTATATGATCAAACATTTCCTCTGCGCTGTTTCTTTGTTTTCACTTGTATCGTTATCTGCACAGCAGAAATACGGTTTGATCACGGTTACCGGCAACAGTGCTTTTGGTACTCAGAAAGCCAGTTACCTCCAAAATACGGCAGCCAACATTACCAGCATCAACAATTCAAAGGCCAGTGAAATAGCCGGTTGGAACAATGTGTACAGCTTCGACAACAACCTGTTTGTAACCAATATAGATGGTGATAACCGCATTACAAAATACAGGGCTAATGCCAATGGTACGGTAACCGTAGATAAAGTGATCATTGTGGCAGCGGCTTCAACGGGCTTAAGTTACCTGACCTTCATCAACAACAACCTCGCGGTAGCGGTGGGATACAACTTCGTGCTGTATTTCTTCAATCCAACTACCATGGCACTTACCGGCGACCGGATCGACCTGACCAGCCTGGTAGACAATACCTATAACTCATCAGATCCTACCGAGATCATTTACCGCGACGGGAAACTGTTTCTTGGAATCATGTACCGCAGTTATTTCGGGCCTTTTTCAACCACTATTAAAGAGGAATGTACGCTCGCGGTGCTGGATTTGGCCACCAAAAAGCTGGACAAGGTCATTAAGAATACTAAAACGATGCCTACCGGTATTCATGCCAACTACAGCGGTACCATGCTAAAGGACGACAACGGCGACATCTACTGCCTGGGCACCAAGTTTTACGATTCGGGAGAAAGTGCAACCAACCCAACGGCGGTGTTACGCATCAAAAAGGGCGAAACCGATTTCGACTCTACTTACTTCTTCAATACCGAAGTAGCTGCAGGTAACCGCGGTGTAATCTCAATGGAGCATGCCGGCGGATCGAAGGCTTTTGTTTGCGTGTATTATCCGGAGAGGAAAAATCCGATTGATCCGTATTCGGCTTACAACGACCCGGTTTTTAAGTACTGGGCGGTAGATCTGGTAAACAAAACTGCACAGGAAATGAATATGCCTTTCCATAAAGGCTATACCAACAACTGGATGCACCTGGAATCTGATGGTAAGGTGTATGCGCCGGTAACCACAGCCAGCGAATCGGCAGTGTACGAACTGAATCACTCAACCAGAACATCGACCAAAAAATTTACTACAACCGGCGAGGCACAAGGTTTTTACCCACTGATTTCTTATATTGAATCAGGTGTATCAGAATTTGAGGTAAGAGCATTAAGTATTTATCCAAATCCGGTAAGTCAGCAGCTGCACGTAGATCTTCCGGAAGGCATTGCCGCCGACCTGACCATAAGCAATGCGCTGGGGCAGGTAGTGTTTTTCCAGGCGGGGTATACCGGAACACCGGTCGAACTTTCGTCGGTACAAAGCGGTGTATATCATGCAAAGATCCAGGGCACATCGGCATTGTATCTTTCCAAATTCATCAAGCAATAAAACCATATAGACCGCAGTATGCCTGCGGTCTTTTTTTTGTGACTGGTATTGAATTCGTGATGAATTACAAAGCACTGTTTACCCTGTTCCTCCTCATTGTTGGTGGTGTCACCGTACAGGCCCAGAACCGGATCACCGGGACAGTAAAATCTGGTAGGACTCCGGTAGTTTACGCCGCGGTTCGGGTGGTGGAAACCAATTCTGGTGCGTATACCGATGAAAAAGGTATGTTCACGATCGACAGTTTGCTGCCCGGGACGTATACACTTGAAGTGAGCCTGCTTGGATATGAAAAAGTGACCCTGCGGACCTCCGTCCCGGGAAACCCGGTGGCCGTAGCACTTAGTGTAAACGCCCGCGAGATTGCCGAAGTCAACATCGAAGAAAAATCGACCAGTACCCGGATCAATGAAAGTCCGCTGGCGGTAAGATCGCTCGACGTTAAACCGCTGTATGCCCGTTCATCCAACGTCCTCGACCTGATCAACCAGACGGCGGGGATAAAAGTGCAGCAGGATGGCGGATTGGGGAGTTTTACCAACGTGAAGATCAATGGCCTGGGTGGTAAGCGTGTAAAGTATTTTATAGATGGAATCCCGCTCGACTACCAGGGATTCGGGCTGTCGCAGGGAATCAACAACATTCCCGTCAACCTGATCGACCGCATTGAGATCTATAAGGGTGCAACACCGGTGAATCTTGGGTCGGATGCTCTTGGCGGAGCGATAAACATTGTCACCAATTCCCGGCTTGGGTCGTATGTTGATGTAAGTACTGAACGAAGTAGTTTTAACACCTGGCGAACAACGATGGCCGGCAGGTATACGCACGCAAGGTCTGGTTTTTTTATCAGGATGAACGGCTACCACAACTATTCCGACAACACCTACAACGTTCGGGCTGCAGTTGCCAACGAGTTTGGAAACCCTGATACTGTTAAGGTTCGCCGTTTTCACGATCGGTTCCGTTCGTACGCCTACACCCTGGAAGCAGGAGTGAAAGGCAAGCGGCTGTACGATAAATTCCAGGTGAGTGCAATGACTACCGAATCTGATAAACAGATCCAGCAGCCCTTAAGCGGAGACAACCTGAATAAAGTGTATGGCGCGGCTCTGCTTCGCGAGGACGGGCAGCGGTATACTGTTCAATACCGGCAGGACAGCGTGTTTGATAAGCCAATGGACATTAAATTTTACGCGGCTTACAACAAATTCAACACCTATTTTATCGATACCGCCACCTCCATTTACAACTGGTATGGCGAGGTCGTGGCATCAAAAAGACCAGGCGGGGAGTTGGGTTTTTTCCCCTTTAATTCCAGGATCACCACTGTTTCGCGGCAGGTTCAACTCAACTGGACTTATCACTTAACACCTCAGCACAAGATCGATATCAATATTCTAGAAGTGATTGCAGACCGCAACGGAGAAGACACTACGGCCAAAGCAGTTTACGTGGTCGATCCGTTTGCCAATCCTCAGCATTTGAATAAGACTTATGCCGGGATCAGTTACCAGTCTTCATTTTTCAATGATCGGGTGGTCAATATTATCAGTGGTAAGTACAACGAAATGAGTGGCTTTGCGAACAATGCACTCATGTTCCTGAGCGCGAACAAGCCGTTAAGTTCAGCGTTTCGTGGCTGGAATAATATGCTGAGAATCACTCCGATAAAAGATATGCTGATCCTCAAGGCCAGTTTTGAACACGCGGCCCGCCTTCCCGATGAATACGAGTTGTTTGGTGATGGTTTTTTTGTACGCGCCAATCCCGATTTGCTACCGGAAACTTCGAAAAACCTGAATGCCGGTTTCCGGTTTATGCTAAACCGCAGCTGGCTGAAGGCAGATGTAGAGGTAAATTACACCCGCAGGCAGATCATCAACAACATATTCCTGGCGGTATCACCCAATTCTGCCCAGTACCAAAACCTGGGTGCAGCGCTGATCCGGGGGTGGGAATACCAGCTGAGGATCTATCCGCTGAAGTGGATGCAGCTGGATTATACGCTTACCTCGCTCGACTGGCGCAACCGGACAGACATTACCAAGCCAAATGCGAATGTAGACCCGCGGTATTACGACAAACCTGTTCCCCGCGAACCGCTGTACACCTATTCTGCCGGTGTAACACTGAACCGGCACAACCTGTTTAAGCAGGATGAGCGAATCGAACTGTACTGGCAGAGTTTCTATACCCGGATGTTTTACCGGTTTTTTGTTGAAGACGGACTGGAAGAAGCCAAGGATAAAATCCCGACCCAGTATACGCAGAACCTGGGCATATCGTATACGCTGTCGCAAAACCGTGCATCGCTGTCAGTCGAAGTACACAACCTTGCCGATAAGGATCTGTTTGACAATTTCGGTTTACAGAAACCGGGTAGAAGTTATCACGTGAAGTTGAGGTGGTTTATTTGGTTTACGTCGAATTGAATACCTATTTCTACACCTTGTTAACGTTGATACTTTCCTATCCGAACAAGACCTGCCGGTTTAGTGAATTGGAGAGAACCGGGTAATAGATAAAAACAAGTAATGCCCCGAAATACTGGATTTCGAGGCATTTTATTAAATAGAGTTAGGAAATTATTTGCTCAGTATCATCCGCTTCATGTCCATTTCCTGGCCATCAACAATTAGAGAGTAAATGTACATTCCAGAAGTAAGTTCACTGCCGTTAATTATGAGTTTACCTTCTCCTGAAGCTAAATTCTCATATGTTTTAACCAGTGAGCCTTGCATATCAAAGATCATAACCTGAGCTTTTTTTGCTCCAGATTCGATGGTGTAATGAATCTCTGTTTTATCGGTAAATGGATTTGGAACATTCTGGATCAAACCATTTTTCAGTGTCAACGGGTCATGGTCGTCTACTCCGTTTACCAGGCCATTCAGTTTTCTTTCCAACGTTTCAACCTTTGCATGTTCTGTTTTGAATGCTTCGATCAAAACCGGGATTAGCGCAATATAATTGACTGCGAGGTACCCTTCGTCATCTGTCATCACAGCATCGGGAAGTATTTGCTTTACTTCTTGTGCGATCAGGCCAATATTGGTTCCCTCAGAAAATTTACGATTGGCAACCCCTTGTTTAAACTCATAGGTTTTACCATTAAGTTTTAAGACTTTCTCCATTGCATTGTCAATTGGCTTAACATTCGATTTGAAACGAAGGTCAGATGACCACCAGATTGTTCCGGATGCATAACCGTTTCCATTTATGTTCAAAGCAATGCCTGATGAGGCGAAGCCACCCCCAATTCCTAAACCATAATCATTGACAAACATGGTGGGAGTAACCGTAGTAACTTCGGCACCGGATTGTCCCCAGAATGCAATTCCTGCGGAGCTTCCAATTCTTAACCAGTTACCATCTTTACTAACCAAACTAAGATCGTTTATAGTTGAAGACGGCATACCGAGGTACTTATCGGTACTAAAAAAGTACATCCTGTTTCCCGCTCCGCTCACAATACCATTACCATTCAGATCAAATTTTTGTGATGGGGTAGTGCTTGCTATTCCAACATTACCGTTTGAAAGAATCTTAAGCTGTGCATTCATTGAAAGGGAACACACAAGGGCGCTAGCGATTATTGCTATTTTTATTGGTTGATTTTTCATAATAAATAGGATTTTTTGATTAAAAAATTAATAACAGGGGGTGACGTCAAATAAAATTTCGACACCGAGTGGTACTTCAATGCTCTGCATGGTTATCGCAGTAGATGCCTTCATTCCTTTTGGTGAGCTGGAATTGAGTACAATTGGGGTTCCTCCTCCATTAATGTTGATGGCCTGTTTTACTTTAAGGTCGTATCCATTGAAGGAAGAAAGGTTAGCATAGGTTGTGGTGCCGGATGTACAACCGGAAACATCCAGCCTGTAGTACTTTACCGATTGTATGGTATACGTTGACGGGGCAGTGTTTATACTGGTGGAGTTGTATCCGGCATAGGATGAAGGCACGTCAAAATAGGTGATGTAAGACAGTGCGTCAGGGTCATAGAGTACCGGATAATGTACATACGGAGCCAATCCCCCACCCAATATCAAACCCGTTGGTTGAGTGATGTTGGAACCTGAAGCAGTGGAAACGTTCCAGCCGGGATTAGGTGAGGTTCTGATCACTGCACCATCAAGATACCAAATTAGACGTGAAGGGGTCCATTCCAGTCCATAGGTGTGCCATTGAGTGTAGTCGTTAATTGTGGTTGTGCCAAAATGGGCACCGACCTCATTACAAGTTCCTGCTGCCGGACTACCACATAAATGCATGTTGCTAGTGCCTATGTTTTTCGTATTCAATTGATTGTAATATTGTTGCGTAGGATCTCCCTGGTTACAACCGGGGATCATTTCAAAAATATCTACCTCATCATAGTCACAAGGATCAGCAACAGTACAGGGACCATCCTGGCTCCAGGTCCAGAAGGTATTCCACATCCCATAAGTATCCATCATTTTGATCTTCGCCTCTACGTATCCATATTGGATCATGCGTCCACCAGCATCAGAGATATTACTTGAACTGCCCCAAGAGGTTGCACCAGCGGTTGTATAGTGGTAGTTTGCTAAACCTTCTCCCGGGTTTGCCTGGAACAAATTGCTTGAAATCGAAGCAAAAGCCGTGGTATTATTACCGGTACCACTTCCGAAACTACTCCAGCTTGTGCCTCCGTTTGTACTTCTGAAAGTCCCTCCGCCATTGGTTCCTGCAAAAAATTCTGTACTACTTATAACCTGAATGGCATTGACATAAGGATATGTTAACCCGGAATTAAGGGCCGACCATGAGCCACTTACGCTATTGTATTTGTATACTCCTGTATTGCAACCTAAAAGTAAATTGGTTCCACCAACAGCCAGACAGTTAGTGTATGGAAATGACGATGATAGCCCACTTGTGGGTAATGCACTGTTGTAAGTCCAGGTAGTTCCGGATCCCGTGCATTTTTTTACCGATCCATAAATGATGCCGGCATATAAGTCGGTTCCAATGATAACTATAGAGCTTGTATTATCCGTAAATCCGGTGATCTTCGTCCAATAGGTCCATGCTCCCAAGCTATAAGTAGAGACATATACACCCTTATCAGTTCCAATAAATACTTGTGATCCACTGGAATACAGGCAATTTATAGTGTAATTCGAATGTAGTCCTGTAGCAAAAGTGGCCCATCCTATGGTCGAATTGGAAGATTGGAAAACATTCTTTTCGCTAGCGGCAAAAAGAGTGGATCCTGTTGAATTGTTAGCAAGAGCTTTAATCGCCTTAATTGACACGCCTGTTGTTCCGAAAGAATAATCTGACCAGCTGTTGCCACTATTGGTGGTTAAAAAAACCCCTTGGTTTGTTCCGCAAAATAAATTACTGCCATTCACTGCAAAGCACCTGGCAGAACCATCAGGAATCCCGGAATTTTTATGAGTGAGAGCACTCCAGGAAGAAGTGTATGATGATAGAAAAACACCATCGGTATACTCTTGCTTTCTGGTGGTTATGACCAATCCGTCAGTAGCGTTAAATGTTGTATTGGTGTGTGTGGTAATATTGGGAAGCCCATTGGCAGTCGAGTTATTGTCGATAACCCAAAAATTTTTGAACCCCCAAGTCCCATTATCGCCTTGTGTTTTGGTGGCGGTTCTAAAATCGTCCGACCAGACTGATTTGTAAGTTGGGTCGGGTTGTGCCATACTATTTAATCCGTAAAAGATCAGATAGAAAAACGTTATTTTCTTCATGAAACATTAGTTTTAAGGTAAATTGAATTAGATGGTTAACGGATACAATCGCCTCTGGTTAAGGAGATTTGTTTGACATACATGAGAGTTTAGTATATGTTGTAGTTGCCAAATCAATGATACCTTACTGAAAGTAATTGGCTGAGTTTTTCAGTAAGGATCCATGTAAAACTAAGTTTGCATCAGTGTTTGTACAATCTGTAATGAATATCTGGCCATACGATACTTTTTGCCTGGCATTACGTATTCATCTTACAATCAACGGATTAACGTGTTAGTTTAATCGTGATTTCCTTGTTGTTTAGCTGACTCGAATGATTATTCTGGCAGTTAGATGTCTTTAGTCTGAGAGTGTATTTGGAACACCAGCCTGAAACTCAAGGTGGCCATCATCAAGTAGGAGAGAATGGCGAAAACGGTGGATTTAGCTTATGACAATGAGTACAAAGGAAAAGCTGAAGGGGGAGTTGTTGGTTTTTGTTGGTGATTGAGCTTGTCGAAATCGCCGGTTTCCGACAAGCTCAATCACCACTTACCCAATAGCGTTTAGTAAGCAATCCCTTTAGGCGTGCTGCGCTATATTTCGGGCTGATGTGGCGTTGTGGATTGGCCAGCAGTTCATAGACCACCATAAATTTTCACAGTAGCCAGATTCCGACGTCGGGTAAAATACCTTGTGCCAATGCCAGCCGAGATGCCTTAATGCTGCCCCGGGAACGAAAACAAGTTGTCTATTGCTTGTGTGGCACTCTCATTACTGGCTACATACTTCAGAAAATGGGATATTCCTACAACCGCCGCTGTTCAGCTATACGGCCTACCAGTTTTTCCATGCAATGGTTTTGGCTGAGTGTAAAAAATGATTCTCAGCCAAAACTGCCTTTTTTAATTCGAAAAAAAGATCACTTCACCCACTTCACTCCCACAGACTCGTTACTCCCCTTATGCTCAATACGTAAAGAGTAAATACCCGGTCCAAGAGGAAGCGCGGATGAGAACCGGTTTTCGCCGGCTGTAACATTGAGTTGCTGGCTCTGTACTAACTGACCGTTCAGGTTGTACCAGTTGGCAGTTAGTGCAAGTTCTTTTTCGCTGTTTACCACCAGGAAATCGGCGTGTTGTACTGCACTGAACGACGCTTTTTGCACCGCATTGATCCCGTTCGGGTTGAAGGCTTTGAATTCGTATACACCATATGGTTCGCCATTGGTAGAGAATTTATACGCCACTTTTGCGGTCTCGTGATCGAGTTCGTATACGGCGTTGGCACTGGCCGTCACCAATGGAGCGAGCACTTTGCCGTTTGCGGTCGGAACCAGCCAGTTGTTGTACAATCCCTTGTGGAAATCCATGGTCATTTCGCGGGCCGTTTTGGCTTGCAAGTCTACCGCCCAGTATTTCCAAACCGGGCTGTCGTAAGCAGAATACGGATTGAGCGGATTGGTTTTTTCCTTGTAAAACACCACGACGAAAGCCTTGTTTCCACCGGCGTGTCTCAGGGCAACCACCGGACGGTTTCCGCAGGCGGCCTGGATGTCGAAAAAGTACTCAGAGTCGAATTCGGTCGATCCCTTTTTGATGCGCAGAATCGCAGCGTTTTTCACCGTGGTCTGGCTCGCATCGTAGGTTTTTTGTCCGATCAGGTATAGGTCGCCCTGCTCGTCGATAAAGTTGGCCGAAGCACTGCTTTGCGGATATCCCGAAGGAAGCGTGCGGCTATCTTTGATCACTTTTTCCAGTTTGCGTGTCGCCACGTCGCACACGGCAATGTGACATTCTTCCAGCAGTGTGGTGTTTATCCCGCCGGTATATTTGCGGTACAATACGCCCACAAACAGTTTCCCGTCGCGGTACGTCACCTCGGTAATGGCCGATGAGTTGTACGTCGAATTCATCAGTGAACTCAGGTCGAAGATCTCCCCGGTTACCGTCATGGTGGTCGGGTTGAAACAGTGGAGTTTGAACTCAAACGAGTTTTCGGCAAGGGCAAGGTCCTTATTGATAAAGCAAAGGTCGATCACATTAGTGGCCGCAGTTACCGCGATAGTCTTCTCGAGTTTCATCTGGCCGTTTGCCTGTGGAGTGTATTTGCTGATCTTGTTCCCGCCACTCACCATGGTCACGTACATATTCCCATCAAAATTCTTGATATTGGCTTCGCCGGATAGCTCAGTGGCGTTGGAATTGGTGTAACTGGTCGGGCCAAGTTTTATGCCCTGAACATAAGACGCTTTCTGACCAAGAACGGTGTTCCCCGTCAGGGTCATCATAGAATATTGCTGTGCCTGGATCGAAACGGTAAGCAAAAGAGCGGCTAAAAAGCTGAAAATTTTCATGCGGTTGTATTGAATGATATAGGTCGTTTTGCGCCGGCAAATGTACGGTGCAAGTCGCTCATTTCTAATACCCTGAACCGGGTATATTTGGGTGAAACAGCCGTCAAAATACCGCGAAACGGGTATTTCAGCGTTTCTGCGGATGTTGTTGCTTTGCGCATATTTCTGACGCGCAACCTATGAAGACTTTTTCTGCCTGGATCCTGTTCCTTTTCTGCCTGGTTCCCGGTGTGCTGCAGGCGCAAAACAATACATTAAGCGGGGTGATCAACGGGATGAAAAAAGAGCCGGTAGCCTTTGCAACTGTATTCATCCCAACCACCAATACCGGCGCGGTGAGCGATGAAAAAGGAAAATTTTCGGTCGATAAACTACCTTCCGGTAAATTCCTGGTGCGGTTTTCGGCCGTGGGTTACGAAACACAGGAGTTACTGGTTACAGTGCCCGGCGAAGCCATCAAAATTCAGCTGAAAGCCACTGCCGGCGAACTGGCAGTGGTGGCTATAGAAGATAAAGCAAAAGCAACTGTACTGAACGAAAGTGCGCTGGCCATCAAATCGATAGATGTAAAACCGTTGCAGGCCAGGGCATTGTCTACGCAGGATATATTGAATAGAAGTGCCGGTGTGCGCGTGCAGCAGGAAGGCGGACTGGGGAGTATTTCACGTATTTCGGTAAACGGGATTTCAGGCAAGTCGGTGAGGTATTTTATTGATGGCTTTCCACTGGAATACCAGGGATTCGGTATCGCCAAAGGACTGAATCTCGTTCCCATTACCCTGATCGACCGGATAGACATTTACAAAGGAATTACCCCGGTTGAGCTTGGTTCTGATGCACTGGGCGGCGCGATCAATATAGTGACCAGCAAAAATCCGGGATCGTTTCTCGACGTGAGTACCGAGCGTTACAGTTTTAATACCTGGCGAACGTCGGTCGCCGGGAGGTATAGCGATAAGAAGAGCGGTTTGTATGCCCAGGGACAGTTTTACCACAATTACAGCGACAACACGTATAAGAACGACGTCGCTGTATCGGATGCAGAAGGTACCATAGATACCGTTACGGTGAGGAGGTTTCACGACAGGTTCCGCTCGTATGGAATTACTCTTGAAGCAGGCATTACGAACCAGAAGTGGGCCAAACTGTTTGCTGTAAATTACTCCACGGTGCAAGGCGATAAGCAGATCCAGAACGCATTCAACAGCCTTGACCGACCGTTTGGAGCGGCTAACATCAGCGAAATGGGGAAGACCGTTGAGGTGAAGTATTTTATGGACTCCATCCGTACCCTTCCTATCCAGGTGGCACTGAATGCAAATTACAGCGACTACAAAACGGTGTTTATCGACACGGTTCCCAACCAATACAACTGGTACGGAGAGGTAGTGGGTCGACGACTTTTTGGCGGAGGAGAGTTTAGTCCGTTTGCGCCTTTTACCACCAACATTTACACAAAAAGCAACGTGTACCGGGCGTCGGTAGCTTATCCGGTTTCCACGCACCACAAATTCACCGTAAGCGCATCGCGCACCAGTGCCAGTCGTTACGGGAAAGACACTACCGCGGCAAAGGCATACACCATCGATCCGTTCGAAAGCACTCAATCCATCGAGAAGCTCATTTCCGGGATCGGTTACGCGGGCAATTACTGGAAAAACCGCATCAACTTTTTGGTCAGCGGCAAATACTACGAGATGTACAGCAAGGGCGGGGCAGGGGTACTTTATGTAACAAACGACAATGCTGTGAGCCGCAATTTTCGCGGGTGGAACAGCGGGGTGAGAGTAGAGGCCCTGAAATCTTACCTGTGGGTAAAACTCGGTATGGAGCATTCCGCGCGACTTCCCGACGAATCGGAATTGTTTGGCGACGGGGTATTTGTATCTCCCAATCCCGACCTGCTGCCCGAAACGAGCCGAAACCAGAATGCCGGATTTGAAGCGGCCTGGGAGAAAACCGGTCTTCGTGCCGGAGTTTCGTGGTTCAGGAGAGACATTACGAATTTCATCCGCTTTGTCCCTACCAGAAACTATCCCACCTACCGCAACGTACCGTCGATCCTGGTAGAGGGGCGCGAATTTGAATTGTCGTGGTCCAAATACAAATGGTTCAGGGTCGATTACAACCTTACCTCACAGCGATCGATCAACCGTACGATGAGCAGTGGCGGAGACCTTGCAGGAGCCGACGACGCACGGTTTTACAACAGTGTGATTCCCAATACACCGCAGTATTTCTACAACCTCGGACTCACTGCCATGAGCGATAACCTGTTCCGCGACGACGATAAACTCTCGGTCTACTGGAATGCGAACTACGTACGCTGGTATTTCCTCAACTATGCCCAGGACGGACTGGTAGAGACCAAAGACCTGGTACCGTCACAATTTACCCAGAACCTCGGCTTGAGTTATGCGCTGAATAACAACTCTACCAGCATCTCGCTCGAAGTCCACAACTACGAAGACATCAAAGTGATCGACCAGTTTGGTATCCAGAACCCGGGGAGGAGTTTCCATGTGAAGCTGAGGCATTTGGTGAGATGGAAGTGAGGCGGGAATTAACACATCTTTTCAACTCTTACCCCTAATCTTGCTGACCGGCGGTTATTTCCGCTCAACACAGCAGTTATGAAACTTAGCATATTAGATCAGGCACCGGTATCTTCGGGAGCCAGCGAAGCAGAAGCATTAAAGAACATGGAGCGCGGGGCCATTCTCGCCGACGAACTGGGGTACGAGCGGTTCTGGATCGCGGAGCACCACAATGCTCCGGGGGTAGTGAGTTCGGCACCGGAAATCGCCATGGCCTACCTGGCGGGAAAAACGTCGCGGATCAGGCTGGGTTCGGGAGGCACCATGATCATGCACTATTCGCCGTATAAGATGGCCGAAGTGTTCAAGACATTAAGTGCCTTTGCGCCGGGAAGGATCGATTTTGGCGGCGGACGCGCACCGGGCGGCGACAATTTCGCCATCTACGCCTTGTCTGAAGGTCGCGAGCCGATGCTGCACAACATGTACGACAAGTTCACCAATGTGTTGAAATTCATGAACGACGAAGCCATCAGCGATCCGGTGTACAGTCGCGTGAAGGCGCACCCTACCGGGATTCAGCTTCCCGAGGCCTGGATGCTGGGTTCCACCGGGAACAGTGCGATAGAGGCCGCAAGAATGGGCGTGGGCTATTCATACGTTCACTTTTTTAACGGAATGCTCGATAAGGATGTGATCGCGGCGTATCGCAACAACTTCAAACCCTCGGCCTACCTCGACAAACCCAAGGTGATCGTATCTTATTTTGTTACAGTGGCCGAAACCCGTGAAGAAGCCTTGTTCCAGTCGAAACCGGCGGATATCGGCCGGTTACAGCTGTACAAAGGCAACCCCGGACCGCGACTTAGCCCTGAGGAAGCACGCGATTATGTGCTAACGGCCCAGGAACAGGATTTTATGAAACAGCAGAGCAGCTGGCACATCAAGGGAAGTATAGAAGAAGTGGCCGATTTCCTTACGCAACAGCAGTATTATTACGGTTTTGATGAAGTGATGCTCTGCACCATCCCGCACTCCATCGAATTCAAATTGCAGGAGTACCGCATGCTGGCGAAAGCACTGATGTAATTACCACGGAAAAATGTGGATGTAAATGATGCGCGAAAGCGTGTAGTTTTTTCGTGAACACATCAGCACTACCAGCGAGATCAGTAACACGACGTATCCAACAGGCAGAGGCGGCAGGAAAAAATAGTACAGCGCGAAAGCCAGCAATCCCTGGAAAACACCCAGCGCATAACTGATGTACATTGCCCCGATAAAGTATCCCGATTCACGGTCGAAGCGATACCCGCATTCGGAACATTTTTCGTGCATTTCCGGGAGATGGAAGATGGTTTTGGTGGATTGATATACCTCGCCGGTGGAACATTTCGGACATTTCTCGTGTAGGATGGAGTGGAGGAGGTTCATGGTGGGTTGGTTTAGACGGTTTAGACAGTTTAGACGGTGGAGATGGTTTAGATGGTTGCAGATTAACCGCAGAGGCACGGAGGTGTCGCGGAGATCACAGTGTGCTCTGCGACTACCTCTGTGCCTCTGCGGTTAAAACAAATCAACAAATCCACAATTCAATCATCCAACAAATCTACCCCGCCACCATCATTCACTCACTTCCATTATTCTCCTATTTTTGGTACAAACAAGACATTTTGATTCTCCCGGTTTACCACATCGATGATTTTGACGGCCTCCACTCCCGTGCCGACTGGTACTGCAGCGACCTCGCCACACACCTTGTTTCCCACCGGTTTGTCAACTCCCCGCACAAGCACGACTTCTTTGTAAACGTACTGTTTACCCAAGGCTCCGGCACCCACACCATCGATTTTAATACCTATCCGGTGGCTCCCGGTTACCTGTTTACCATGCAGCCCGGACAAATGCACAACTGGTCACTTTCGCCCGACTGCGACGGTTGGGTGTTCTTTCATTCGGCGGCATTTTTTACAGAATACAATAAGGTATCATTGCGGGATTTCCCCATGTTTGCCTCGTTCAGGAGTTATCCGCTAACGGTGCTCAATGGGGAGAGCGCCATAACCTGCGGGAATTGGTTCAGGGACATCTTTGCCCAGGTATCCGGCAACGAACGCTGGCAAAAGCCAAGGGTAGCGGCTTTGGCGACACTGCTGTATGCCGACATTTCGGTACATCACCGGGAAGATCAGCAGCAGCCTGGAAATGGTTATGCCTCATATCTTGAACATTTTGCCCGCGAACTGGAACAGCACTTCAGGACTGAAAAAAGTGTGAATGCCTATGCTTCAAAATTAAAGCTCTCGGAAAAGCACCTGAATCGCGTGGTACGTTCCTCACTGGGAAGATCGGTAAGCGAACTTATTTCGGAGCGCGTGGTGCTGGAAGCGCGGCGGCTGTTGGTACATTCTGGTATGAATGTGTCGGAGATCGCTATAGAGCTGGGGTTTGCGGATGTTTCGTATTTCGTGAGGTTTTTCAGGAAGCATAGCGGGGTTACTCCGTTGGAGTTTAGAGGGCGCCATTTAGGCGCATAGTCAGAATCCTGTTTGTATTACAAGTTTGATGATACCTTGTTTGTCGCTTTGTTTGTTGCTGTCCTTTCTTTTGGAAAGAAAGAACGAAAGAAACTGTCGCTT
>JAZKEZ010000191.1:0-2819 GCA_040386675.1 Bacteroidota bacterium
GCGCAGAAGTGGCTGGACGCCCGCGCCGGCTGGATCAGCGCACTGCACAACCAGAACACCCAAAGCCGAGCCTTCAATGTAACACTTCCCAACGCCGCATTCAGTCTTCAGCGGGTAAATCTCCCACTGGGCTTCCTGAAACCCGAGAGCGATGCCAATGAGCGCTGGTTCGAAAAAATCGGTTTTACCTTCAATACTTCGTTCCTCAACCAGCTTAGCACCTTTGAGCAGTTCATCAGAACCGATAATCTTCCTTACCTGGCGAAAAACTTCAGGAACGGATTGCAGCATGCTGCGGTGCTTAACACATCTTTCAAAGCTCTTAATTTCACCATTAACCCTTCGATCACTTACAACGAGCGCTGGGGCTTTGACCGCAACCAACTGGTGTACAACAATATTACCGGTGCACGCCAACTGTATAAGGAATACGGGTTTTACCGCTCGAACAATATACGCTACAACGTAAGTCTCAACACACAGCTCTACGGGATGTTCACTGCGCGACGCGGACCAGTTTCAGCCGTAAGGCACATGATGACACCATCGGTGAATTTTTACTTCAGTCCAAAGAGAGATTACCTGACCACTGCAAACGGAGCGGGCTATGCAGGAAGGGACACTATTTACAATCCGTACCTGACCTCTGCATTTCCGGTGGTGAACGCAGAATCAAGTGCTGGTCTTGACCTGGGGCTTCAGAATAACCTGGAGATGAAGATCAGGACCCCAAAAGACACGGCGTCTTCCTTCAAAAAGATATCGATACTTGATGCATACGGGATCAGCTCCTCGTACAACGCGCTTGCCGACAGTATGAAGTGGAGTCCGGTGAACATGCAGGCGAAAACGACCTTATTTAAAAAGGTGAATGTGCTCTATACCGGTACTTTTTCTCCATACAACTACAACGATTCGACCGGAAGGGAAATAAACCAGTCACTCTTACAGGGCCGTGGAAAGCTCCTGCGGATGATGTTTACCCAGTTTAACGTAGGGATGAATGTTGGAAAAATCGCCGACCAGGGCGTGACACCAAGAAAAAAAGGAGAAAAATTCAAATTCAAAGACATGCTCCCGGTTGGAGTTCCGGTTACGGCAAATGTGGCTTATACCCTGAATATCCAACGTGTATGGGACAATGTAGGCAGACGCGATACCCTTGCCATTACCCAGAGTTTGAACGGAAGTGGTGAACTTCAGATGCTGCGCCGCTTGAAAGTAAGTTACAACACCGGTTACGATTTCACCCTCAAGAAACTCACTCCTACCCTGCTCAACATCTATTTCGATCTGAACTGCTGGGAACTTGCCGCAACCTGGATCCCATTCGGCGACCGTAAAAGTTACAGCGTCCGCCTGAACATGAAATCGGCGATTCTTAAAGACCTTAAACTGGAACGTAAGCGTAGTCTTTCTGAGAACGGATTACTTCTGTAAGTTAAGAACTAAGAAGTAAGAGTTAAGAGTTTGGGGAGTGGGTGGACCGAGGGTTTGTAGTCCAGAACGCCCGCCCACCACAATCTCCAATACCCCGCCTGTCATCTCGAGCGCAGCGAGAGACCTCCTAGGGCAACCCAAGACCCAAACTTCTTCGCATAAAAAATCCCGGTCACCTCTCGGTGCCGGGATTTTTATATTCAGAAGTCGCGGCTTATTTACCAGACTTTGCTTTTTCGATCAGCTTGTCGTTCAGTGCAACGTAGTCGTCGTTCTTAGCTTCGGCAGCTGCTTTCTTAGAAAGTTCTGCGGTTGCCATTGCTCCTTTGTAATCTTTCATCGCGTACTGGATCTTGGCTTTCAGGTGAAGTACCCAGAATGCAGGCTGAATAGCAGCCGCCTTGTTAACGTACTCCAGTGCCTTGTTCAACTCTTTGTTCGCCTCATAGTAGTAAGACGCAGCGTTGAAATACGGGCGGAAATCCGGTTTTGGATTCATGAATGCATCGATAGAAGCTACTACTTTGCTGTCTACGTCATTGGCAATCTTAATATCAACGGCAGTTTTTGCCCATGACAGTCTCAGGGTTGCACCGTTTGAGGTTACGTCATCAATAGAAATGGTGAAGGTCTCAACTGCATTCGCAAGAGTGCTTGGCTTTACCATGAATTTAGCTGCTTCCTTGTCGGCAGAGTATTCTTCGCAAACTCCCCAGCAGGTAACATCCTTATAAAGGATCACGGTCCACTCGGTAGCGTTAGGAATGGTGTAAAGGGCATACTCTCCTTTTTCTACTTTAACCCCGTTGAAGGTCATCGCGTCGTTGAACTTCAGTTTGGTGCTGGCGTTAGCTCCGGTTCTCCACATTTTACCGTAAGGAACAAGATCTCCGTAGATGGTTCTGCCTTTTGAGCTCGGACGACTGTAAGAAACTTCAAATTCAGACAACCCAATGTCCTGTTTGATCGTCTGGACAGGCGAAGGAGAAGGAGTTTTGATCTGGGCATGAGCAGCAACTGCTGATAAAAGCAGCGCGCCAATGATTAGGGTAAATTTCTGTTTCATTTATATATGATAATTAATTCGCCGAAATTAACAAATACTAAGAGCCTTGACGGCAGAGTTTGTCGACAAAGTCTTAAAATTTGTTTATTTTGCATAAATTTTGATCGACCGATGAGATTTTCTATGGGTAACTGTTTGAAAGTAGTTGCAGTTGTTTTTACCCTATTATACGCGGCAGCCCTCGATGCCCAGATCATCACCAATAGTCCGGTTTGCCCTGGTGGCACCATCCGGCTTTCTGTTGGTGCAACGGGCACCGAGTATACGTGGTCCGGACCCAACAACTTCACCAGTAAATCTCCTAACCCGGAGA
>JAZKEZ010000191.1:2829-9479 GCA_040386675.1 Bacteroidota bacterium
TGCCCAGGCGCGGAATCGACAGCTCCCACAGGTTCTTCTCGGCTTTGCGGTCCGGCCAGGCGACGATGTGGAAGGGCTGGCCGGCTCTGATCTCCCAGAAGGCCTCGATGGCGGCCAGCTTGGCCGGCTGCAGGTGCATCACCCTCTCGCCGGAGATATCGCCGGCCACACAAGCCGATGGCGGAGTATACAGCGTTGAAGTAAAAACCGATGCCGGTACCAGAACATTCAGCGCTTCTGTGCTGATCATTGATCTTCCTGCACCCGTAGTCAGCACTTCTTACACCGCATGTCTTGGTGTAGCTTTCGACCTATACGCCAGCGATTACAATGCGGATTACGATTACAAGTGGACAGGACCCGGAGGAACATTTACCACCGATAACCTGTACTTTAATCCGGTAACTGCGGGAATACAAGGCAATTACAAGGTAGAGGTTTCTTCTCCGGGATGTAACCCGGCAAGTTCCAATTTCCGCATCGTGGTGAATACCACCAAACCTGCCAAACCGGTTATTTCTACACCCAGTACGTTCTGTGAAGGCGGATCGATCAACCTGGCCACTTCTAACGGAAACGCTTCGCTGAATTACGGCTGGTTCGGTCCTAACGGCTTTACCGAAAATATCCCGAACCCGGTGATCAGTCCGGCAAGTGCGGCAAACGAAGGCGTTTATAAGGTAGTCTTTATCGACAATAACGGTTGTCCGGGTGATACGACCTCGAAAACCCTGACCATGACCAAGTCTGCAGCTGCAGCAACCATTACCGGCGATACTGTTCTTTGCGAAGGAAACCCGCTTAACCTGGTTTCAACGTTTGCCGGCACTTCTACCCAGTTTGAGTGGATCACACCAACCGGTACCGTAACTACCAGGAACCTTAATATTCCTGCCGTAACCCTGAACCACACCGGAGAATATTCCTTTAAATACCTGAGTGGCGGCTGCTTCAGTCTTCCAGCCAAAATAAATGTAAGTGTAACCCGCGCACCGGATGCCCCGATTCCTGTGGCTTCCAAATCCATCTACTGCGAACTGGATCTCCTTGAACTTTTTGTTCCTGATATAGCTGGCGAAACCTATCGCTGGAAAGGGCCAAACGGCTTTACCGACAGTTCGGCACACGTGGTGCGTGCCAAAGTGTTGCAAGTTGATGCCGGAACATATTCGGTGATTGCGTATTCAGGCAAATGCGGAAGTTTACCGGGCAGCATTGTCGTTACCATTAAACCTACTCCGAAAAATCCTGAGCTTACTACCAATGCACCGGTTTGTGCACGCACCTTGCTGACTGTAGGTTCAAACAACCGACTGCCGGGTATTACATATACCTGGACCCGACCATCCGGAGATACTTCTACCAGTGATGAGCTTGTCTATCCTAAATGTGATCACTCTGACGACGGATTTTACCTGATGAACGCGTCTCTTGACGGTTGTACCGCCCCTACCGATACCATATATGTAAAAGTAAAAGAGCGGATCGATCGATTGGATTATTCCATGACGCAGCTGATCTGTGAGAATTATAGCTTCGATATTATCCTGGGCAAGTACGAGGATACCAAATACTGGATTTTCAAAAACAGCAGCACTCACGTAATCAGCAGCCAGCGCCTTTTCCACATCGACTCAATAAAGACGTCGTTTTCAGGCAATTACATTTTCAAGGCTCAAAATACCTGTGATACGCTCACACTTAATATTCCGATCATTGTGAATCCCGCTCCGGTTTTTGTGATCGTTGGCGACTCAGGGATTTGTGACTACGAGCAACGTGTACTCAGGGTGAAGGAAACCGGCCAGGATCTTACCTACTTGTGGAACACTTTTGAGACGCTTGACAAGATCACCATTGATACTGCAGGTCTTTATTTTGTAGTGGGCACTTCCCTTCCGGGTTGTACCACAAGAGTTGAACACCCGGTTACTGTACTTTGCAAACCTGAAGTCTACGTACCTAACGCCTTTTCTCCAAACGGCGACGGGCACAATGACCTGTTTAAAGTCGAACTGCACAATGTGGTGGAATTTAAACTGGCTGTGTTTTCCCGTTCAGGTGTGAAAGTGTTTGAAAGCCTTGATCCTGAAAAAGGATGGGACGGTACGTTCAATGGCAAAAGGGTAGACGACGGCATGTACATCTACTCGCTGAAGTACAAAACGAATTACCACTACGAGATCTTCGAAGATCTCCAGGAAGGAAAATTATTTGTGATACGATAAAAAAGGCCGAAAGGCCTTTTTTAGTTTAAAGGGTTAAGGGGTTAAAAGTTTAATGACTGCTTATGAGGACGGTTAAACCTTTAACCCATTAACCTTTTAACCCAAAAAAGGGTTTCCTAAGAAACCCTTTTGTCGGGATGACAGGATTTGAACCTGCGACCTCACGCCCCCCAGACGTGCACTCCACCAAGCTGAGCTACATCCCGAAATGCTTTTATTTTATCCTATTTTTGGGCCAGAAATGCTTAAGGCCCCTTTAAAAACAGGGTGGGCAAAGATAAACTTAATTCTAAAAAATGAAATACCGCTTACCTTCCTTTGCCTTCCTATTTGCCTCGTTCGTTTTTAATTTTCTTACCCTCAATTGTTTAGCGCAGGAAAAAAAATATACGATCAGCGGTGTGATCACCGACGCGAAAAACGGTGAAACACTTATCGGTGCATCGGTTCAGGTCATTGAAAGCGGACGCGGTTCGGTAACCAATACTTACGGATTTTACAGCCTTACCTTACCTGAAGGAAAGTATTCGCTAAAGGTTGAGCTGAATAGGGACCTGAGAAAAAGTCTTGCGCTTTCTTCCCGGTCGGTAGATGTGGCTGAAGTGGTGATCAGTGCAGAAGCAACAAAAAACATAGAAAGTACCGAAGTCAGCAACATTAGCCTGAGCATGGAAAAGATCAAGGCCCTTCCCGCATTTATGGGTGAAGTGGATCTGATAAAAACCATCCAGCTGTTGCCCGGCGTAATGTCGGCGGGAGAGGGAAACAGCGGGCTGTACGTACGCGGTGGTGGTCCTGACCAGAACCTGATCCTGGTTGACGATGCTACTGTATACAATGCCGCTCACCTGTTCGGTTTCTTCAGTATCTTCAATGCCGATGCAGTAAAGAACGTGGAACTCATCAAAGGCGGAATGCCGGCACAATACGGCGGTCGACTGGCCTCCGTGCTTGACATCAGCCTGAAAGAAGGAAATTCGAAAGAACTACAGGTAGACGGTGGGATCGGACTGATCGCATCCCGGCTAACCATCCAGGGTCCGATAAAAAAAGACAAGATCTCCTTTATCGTTTCTGCGCGCAGAACGTATATCGACGTACTGGCAAAGCCATTCATTCCCAAAACCTCGAATGCAGCAGGTTCCGGCTATTATTTCTACGACATGAACGGCAAGATCAACTGGCGCATCAGCGAGAAAGACCAGGTTTACCTGAGCGGTTACTACGGAAAAGACATATTTACCTTTATCGACAAAGACTCTTTCATCAACTTTAAAGTTCCGTGGGGAAATGGAACCGCTTCAGCAAGATGGAATCACCTGTTTTCTGAAAAGCTATTCGCCAGCACCTCACTGAGTTTCAGCGATTACAATTTCCAGTTCCAGTCGCAGTTTGATGAGTTCAGCGCCACCTTTTACTCAGGGGTAAGAGACTACGCGGCAAAAGTTACCTTCAGTTACTTTCCAAGCGTATTGCACAGCATAAAGTTCGGAGCCAATTTCACCCGTCACCGGTTTACGCCTAATATCGCCAATGCACAGGCCGGGGCAACCGAATTCAGTATTGGTGCAGACGACCGAATATTTGGCAACGAAAGCGGGATTTTCATCAGCGACGATTTTGATGTGACCGACAACCTGAGGATCAATGCCGGACTTCGGTTAAGTAATTATAGCCAGGTTGGACCGTTTACCCGCTACGACAAAGACGAGTTTGGCAAGGCCGCCGGCGAACGGAAATACGGCAAAAACGAGCACGTGATCACTTACAACGGACTGGAACCAAGATTTTCTTTCCGCTACAAGACCGGTGTTACGCATGCCATCAAAGGTGCATATACCCGGAATCTCCAGTACATCCAGCTGGCTTCGATCTCGCCACTTTCCCTTCCTACCGACATCTGGATACCAAGTTCACAACTCCTTAAACCACAACTCGGTAACCAGTTCAACATCGGTTATTTCAGGAACCTGGCCAGTAACAAATATGAGACTTCGGTAGAAGTGTATTACAAGACCATGGGCAACCTGATCGAATACGTGGAAGGTGCACAGCCGGACGACAACCTGGGCGACAATGTGGATAACAACATTACCACTGGTAAAGGGAACTCATACGGACTGGAGCTTTTTGTAAAGAAGATGACCGGGAAATTCAACGGCTGGATCGGTTATACCCTGAGCAAAACCACACGTACCTTCCCTGCAATAAACGGCGGAGAGCCATTTGCCGCAAAATACGATCGCAGGCACGACCTGTCGATCGCACTGACCTACGACAAATCACCAACCTGGTCGTTCGGAGCCGTATTCGTATACGCAACCGGCAGCAGGATCACCCTTCCGGTACAGCGGTATTACAGCTTTGAGGCCGCGAATTTTGTGGATATCTACGGACCGAGAAACTCGTTCAAAATGGCGCCTTACCACCGCATCGATGTTTCAGCGACCCTTCGCCGCCCTACAGTGAAAATGGTAAAAGACCCGGTAACCGGTGAAATGGTGGAACGCAAAAAGAAGGTGACCTCGAGCTGGAACTTCTCCATCTACAACCTGTACAACCGCAAAAATCCGTATTTCCTGTACAATGACCTGACCGGTGACCTGAGTAAAGGCGACAGTAAAGTGGTACTTAAACAAGTATCCCTGTTCCCTATTCTTCCTTCGGTAACCTGGAATTTCTCTTTCTGATGATGCACACCAAATTAGCTCTTATCGCCGGCATGGCATTCCTGTTTTCTTCCTGCGAAAAGGAAATAGAGGTTGAACTGCCTTATGCTGAACCGCAGATTGTTGTTGAAGGAAAGCTCGAAGAGGGAGATTTCCCGCAGGTGATCTTCACGCGATCGATCGCCTACTACACCAATATCAACGAGGAAACCCTGGCATCGATGTTTGTGAACAATGCAAGCGCTTCGATCCGCGTAGGTAACGACACTATTCCGCTGCTTAAAATTTGTCTCGCAGATATCCCCGATTCCCTGCTTGATGAAGTCAGTCAGCAACTCAATCTTCCTCCCGGATTCGATAAATTCTGTATTTACACCAGTCTCGATAGCCGTCTGAAAGGCATATCGGGCAAGAGCTACGAACTGATTGCAGATGTTGAGGGAAAAAAACTGACTTCGCTTACCACCATTCCGCAGGCGGTTCCGCTGGATAGCCTGTGGTTTAAAGGAGACAACGGCGGAGACACGCTGGGGTACATTTATGCACAACTGAGCGATCCTGCTGCACCGGGCAATGCCTACCGGTGGTTTGCCCAACGCATCAACCGGTATCTTTCCGGAGAGAATGCGGGTGAAGAGAAAGACCTTGACTTTATTGCACCGTTCAACTCCGCATTTAACGACGAATTCTTCAACGGAAAGACCTTCCCGATTTCGTACAACCGCGGTTCGCGTCCCGGTTCTGAAAAGCGCGATGACACCGACTTTGAACGCGGATATTTCCGGAAAGGCGACACGGTTGTGGTGAAGTTTACCGCGATAGACGACGCCGTTTACCAGTATTACCGCTCATTCTACAACTCCATTGGCAGTAGCGGAAGTCCGTTTTCCACCCCGGCAAATGTGAAAACAAATGTCAAAGGAGGACTGGGGATCTGGGCAGGTTACGGAGTCTCACTGGATACACTCATTATTAGATAATTGAGAATTGAAAATGGAAAATGGAAAATTCGTGTTCTACGCTGCATTCTCCATTCTCAATTTTCAATTCTCCATTCTAAAAAGGACTATTTTTGCCACCACAAAATTCTATTGTTATGTCTTCAACTACTGCAGATGTTAAATGCCTGATCATAGGTTCCGGCCCTTCAGGATACGCTGCTGCCATCTATGCTGCCCGTGCAGACCTTAGTCCTGTTATGATCGAAGGATTGCAACCGGGCGGACAACTTACCGAGACCACCGAGGTAGAGAACTACCCGGGATACCCACACGGGATTCAGGGACCAGTGATGATGGACGAATTCAAGCAACAGGCCGTACGTTTCCAGACCGATATCCGTACAGGATGGGTTACTAAAGTTGATTTTTCAGGACCTGTTCACAAGGTTACTGTTGACGATAAATACGAGATCACTGCGAATACCGTGATCATTTCTACCGGTGCTTCTGCCAAATGGCTGGGCATTCCTTCTGAGACCAGGCTTCGTGAAAGCGGCGGCGGAGTTTCTGCCTGTGCCGTGTGCGACGGTTTCTTTTACCGCAACCAGGAAGTGGCCATTGTGGGTGCCGGCGACAGCGCCTGCGAGGAAGCAACTTACCTCTCGAAGCTTTGCAAGAAGGTGTACATGCTGGTGAGAAAAGAAGAGTTCCGTGCTTCAAAAGCGATGGTTCACCGCGTGGAAAACACCCCGAATATCGAGGTTCTTTTCAATACCGAATGTCTCCGCTGTTTTGCGTACAAAACGCACGGC
>JAZKEZ010000192.1:0-9339 GCA_040386675.1 Bacteroidota bacterium
GATGCCGAGAATGAGCGACCCGGCATGATCGACCCGAACGGATAATAATCCTGCGCGCTCACCACCTCCGGGTGGAAACTCCCGATACTGCTCACAAACGGCCCGAGTGGCCCGGGAACGCTGTAGATCTTCCGGTCATTAATCACCACCTTCACGTTACCCAGGTGGTTCGTCAACTCGTATTGCTTAAAGCCCAACTTCCGGCTGTTAAAGGTAGCATTTCCGCTAAAAGAAACCCCGCTGTTTTCCACCCCCGGAAGCGGGAACGGCAGACTGATCGTTGTAAACAGCGATCCGTTGGTTCGGTTGTTTCGCGGCAGTTTCCCAACAATGTCAGGAGCTTTAAAGCTCGATGAGGCAAGGGTTGGCGATACCTGCGGGTCCTGGTGCCCGAGCCTCGATGAACCGTAAATGTCCCAGCCCTGAGAATACAGCGTTTCGGTGTACTCGTCAGAGCTTCCTGCGGTTACCTTCAGCTCGTTGGTAGACAAAATATTCCCCGAAGCATCACGAACGTAGAACGTATATCCCCACAGGGTTTCCTTCTGCCGCACGCCTTTGATCACCGGCTTGGTGATCTTCATCACCCGGTTACCCATTCCGTCGTACGCAAACTCAAGGTCGGTGCCGTTGTATTTCTGCGAAGTGATGGTTTTGATCTTTGCTCTGCTGTCCCAGGTGATGTTAATGCTGTCGTTCCCGTCGGTGATCAGGTTCCCGATGTTGTCGTAGTAGTAATGCTGCGCATTGTTATTGTTCTGCACATAATCATTGCGCATTTCAGCTGCCGGGGCATTTGGGGCAGCATCCGCAACTTTCAAAAGTTTGTTCGACTTCAGTTTCCCATTTCCGTCCAGGTCATACGTGTAGGTTAGGTTGTCCATCGCAGTAGTAGTGCTGGTTCCGAAGCGGGTCAGCGACTTGATGTTCCCGTTGGCATCGTAGCTAAAATCACCCTTGTACTGGTTGGTTGGAACCGCGATCCCGGCAAGAGCCGGAAGCGGGGAGAAGTCTGCCCCCACGGTTTTGATCCGGTTCAGCTGATCGTAACCGTAGTTGTAGTTCATCAGCGACATCCCGCGTATCCCAACGGTCATCGCCCGGATGTTCCCGTTGTAGAGGTTCCCTCCGGAAGGCAGGTACACGCTGGCTGGCAGCGAAGCAAAGCGGTTGGCATAATCACCCGTAATACTGCTTCCCACCGGATAGTAATCGTTACTGGTTAGCGGATTGGTCCCGGCATAATAGGTAAGCATCATCGAGAAGGCATCCCGGGCTACGTCGCCGCTTGACTGACCGTCTTCACCCAAGTCGCTGAACGGGTTGAGTTCCTTGCCATTGATGGTCTTCAGCCAACCCTGCAGGGTATAGGCATAATCGGTTCCCTGCACCCGTTTGCCGCCCAGTTCGGTCCTTGCCAGCGGACCGTGACGGTAGTAATCGTAGGTGGCATCCTTGTCCCAGATAATCCCGTCGGTAGAAGTCTCTACTTTGGTGATCCGGTTGTCGTCGTCGTAACTGTAGCGGTGCGCAAACGACTCGTCGGTTCCCTTCTGGTAATCCACGCGGTTCACCTTGCCCGAGATCAGGTCGTAGTTGTAGTCCACTTTCTTGTAGCGGCCCACGCCCACCAGCGGTGCAAAATCCTGGATCAGGGTGTTCACATTGCCGTGAATGTCGTAGCTGTAGTGCGTGGCATGGTCAAAACCGGTGATCTTGGTAGATCCGTCCACCTTTTGGTAATACGCCGCCGAAGAAACCCGGTTTCTCAGGTGCTGCTGACCGTCTTCAAACTGATCGGCGGCATCGGGGAAGAATCCCTTGTCGTAAAAAGTCCTGGTCACCTCGTATTTCGGACCGTTCAGGTTGTTCGGAAAGTTAACCTGTTTGTACTGGTCGGTAATGGTCCCGGTGTGTTCAATCTCACCGCTCTCACTTACCCGGCCCAGGTTGTCGTACACCGAATAGCTATACCGCGGTGGGGTCATGTCTGACTGGCGACTGTTTTGCGACAGTACGATTCTTCCCACACGGTCGTAGTAGAATCTCGAAGAATAAGAATCGCCTGTCTTTGGCTTCTGGGCATTTTTAAAGGCCACATGATCGGGCATGTACTGCGCAGTAAGCTGGTTCAGCGAGTTATATACATATACCATACTCAGGCGGTGTTCAGGCTGAATGCGTATGTTGCCTGCCTGCTTGGCGCGGTAGGCCTTGGTAGCTTTCAGTTTGTTGGTGTCCTTCATCAGTTCCACACCTTCAGGCGGAACGGTGCGGATAAGGTTACCGGCCTGGTCGTAGTAATAGAGCGTATAATGGTGCTCACCGTTGTTAAAGTCGCCGTTAAATTGCTGCACGGTGTTTAAGCACTGCTCTTTGTATCGTTTCGCAAAATCGTTCTGCAGCGAAAGACGGTATTCTTCGTAGTGCACACTGGCATTGTATACCACCTGTGTCATCAATTCCTCGCGGCACCCATCAATAACAGGATCTTTCGGTCTTTTCAGACATTCGGACCTGAATGAAGGATCGCTCGGGTCTTTGGCAGTTCCAAACGAGATGCAGGAATTGTAACCGATCACCTGCACACGTTCCTGTATCGCACCGCCTGGCAATGATACGGTGGCATCAGCAGTAAAATAATTCACCGGACCGGCTGCTTCGGCATACGGTTTCAGGTTGCTGATGGTCTTTACGTTTTCGATCTTCAGTCCGTTGTTTGCATCTTTAAAACGCAGTGAAACGTCACAGATCCGTCCGTTGCCGTCGGCAATCTTACCTTGTAATTCGTTATTTACAGTGGTAGAATAGGTATAAGTGTGCGCACAGTTCAACGGTTTATAACCTGGCGATACCAGCTGACCGATACTGAATGCGTAAGGAGAAGCATCCAGGTTATTGACATCGGTAAAAGGTGACTGGCACAGACACGCCAGGCTGGTTACTTTACCGGAAGCACTCAGGTAAGACCAGAAACGACCGTAGGCAGAAAGCAGCGTATGGTCAACTCCGGTGATCACGATGTCGGTGTCGCCCTCATTACCGGTGGTTTCAGGGGTGGTCACACTGTTAAAGATCTTACAGGTATTGCCGTAAAAGTCGATGTCCTTGCGGTCGAAATCTACTCCTAAGGCGCCGTTCAGTTTGTTCAGGAACATGTAGAACACCTCATCACGCTGCTGCGAAGGGGTGTTTGCGTTGTAACCCAGTCCGGCCAGGAAGGTTTCAGCCTCTGTTACCGCGGCCTGGTATGCATTACAGCTGATACACGGCGTACAGCCCAGTTCCGGGCTCACCTGTGTATAAGGCAGCGATTCGTTCAGTTTGTATTTGTAATTGGTAATGTTCGCTGCAATCGTCCAGTTGTGTACCTGGGTGTTCCAGTTACTGCCGCCGGTAACGATTTTATATCCTTTTTCGCAACCACAGGCCATGGCGTCTGCGCCGGGCTGAACGATATTGTAAACGATCTTCATGTAATCGTCGAAGTCGGTTACCGTAGCAGGAAGCGTGTTGGTGATCGTGGCGATCTTGTAGTACTCTTTGGCCTGCAATATGGTATTACATGCACAGCTGTCAGGCAGGATCGCAGATTCGGCACCGGTATATTCGAAGCCGTATGGCATCGGGTTATCGATCAGTGCAGCGTTGCAGATCAGCGAAGGCGCAAAATTATAGGCAAGCAGAATTTCTGCAAAATTCCGGCAGGGTATTCCATTGGCTATAATGGCCGGTTTTGCTGCGGGAAGTGATGAGGATCCGAAAAGGTTGTCTATGTCGCAGCCGCTCGCACAAAGCGCCGACATGTTGGTTAGCATGTTTTGAACCGTAGCCTCACTTGCCCCGAGCAGGCAGGATTCCAGCTGCTTGCGCCAGTACCCTTTGTAATCGTCGCAGGTGGTTTTACAGTTGGCTTCCACATTGGCAACCCCGGAGTTTGCCATACCATATCCTACAGGATTGGTAGTAAGTCCGGGAAACTGGCTTTCCATGTCTGCCTCAGGATTGGCAAAATACTGTTGCTTGTTGGCGTAAATACCAGTATACACTTTGCCGTCGCAGGAAGGCTGGCTGTAATACCATTTGCGGAAGGCAGATCCTCTTTCGGCGAGGTAAAGGGTCCTGAAAAAATCCCACACCACACCGTCAAAGCAAGGGTCTGGAGTTTTAGGATAGTAAGAAGCCAGATTCGCTTTTACCTGGGCAGCACACGCTCTGGCACCTGCCTCGGTAGTTTCCTTACAGGTGGCCATATAGGCAGCCGCTTCCCAGATCGACATCCGGATCTCCGGTGCGCTGTTCGCGTAGTTTTTGTTGGTAATGCTGGTCACCACATCCGCTTTGTACGAAACTCCCTGACCGGTTGGGATAAAGAACTGGTCGTTCACCAGTCCGGTAACGAAAGAGGTAGATTTCAGGTAAGCGACCGCGGTGGGCAGCGTTCCTTCAATAGGATTGAATAAATTGAGTGCTACTGCATCGTCGTAGTTGTCTACCAGCATCATCAGGTTTTCATACCTTCTTGCGTCGGTGTGTACGGTCGTGCAACGTCTCATGCATTCGAATTCGGGATGCAGTTTAATCAGCACATCGCCCCAGCGGGCCTGGAAATTGGCCCTGAAATCGGTAGTATCCAGGTCATTCGGTTTTCTCATCACCCCGTTTTTGTCGGGTACCATATCCAGGTTTCCGTCGGCATCGAGATACACCAGGTCGGCCCTTTTGTAGGGTGCATTGTTCCCGCCGAAATAGATCGACGTGGAGTTGATGGTCTGGGGATTCATGTTTCCAAACTGTCCGTCGGGATACAGGTCCATCATCATCTTGTTCTTTTGTGCACCACACTGGTCAATGCCTGCACATTCTGAAGACAGCATACAGTTGTAGTACTGGGCAAGCGTGCCGCCGTTCTTGTATTCTTTATAACAGGCATCTTCGCAGCTCTTGATCTCGCAACCTGAGAAGTCGGTTTTTGCCACCTCGTCGGTCACGAAATCCTCAAAACTGCGCAGGCAGGTGTCGCCGGCCAGGTAGGCATCGAGAGCCGAGTTCAAGCTGTCGCGGTTGATGCTCAGGGTTTTTATGATCTTGTACGGACCGGTTTCGAGTCTCACCGAGAATGCCGTATCAGCCAGTGCAGTGGTAACTCCGTCGCAGAAATTATTCAGGATGTTTTTAATGCGGATTCCCGGCCATGAGTCACCGTTGGCCAGTTTTGGAGATAAACCGCACTCGTCTTCGATCCGGATATCGAGGTTGTAGTTACAGTCGATACAGAACTCATCCTGGTTGCCGCACGAAAATGCCTTGAAAGCCTGTGGACTAAGGGTATACCTGAATGAATAATCTGCACTTTCTGTGCTGAGGATCGTTCGTTCGGTACTCAGGTCGTAATCAACAATGGTATCCGACAACAGATCGGCCTTGATTCCGTCGAGTAACGAGGGATTGGAGGCAATAGCGCTCATCCCGGTAGGAGGCGCACCGACCAAAGATGTGGCAATCGTCTTGCCCATCATATCGACATACGTGATCGATTTCTGGCGGTTCTGGTCTATTTGTAAGGTCTTCTTATAATGCGAAGCATTTCCTACATCATTCCCGAACAGGCGGTCGAGTTCCTCCTGCAGCGGTTGTCCGTAATACATCCTGGTCTCGCGGCCACCACCCAGGCGAAAGGTGTCTCCGGGCAGGGTCTGTGCGGTCACCCTTCCGGTGCGGTCGCCGGTATATTCGATCTGAGTAAAAGGATATCCGTTTGAATTCGGAACATAGTTATCCAGTCCGGTGGTGGTACGCGGATAGTAATAAATCCCTGTTCCCGTCGCACTGTCACCAATGATCCGGCTTGATCCGGATTTGCAGGCTGCGGCCTCGGTTCTTACAAAATCGGTATAACTCAGTGGTTTGCCCGTGGTTTTTGACGAGGTATACATCTCCCTGAAAAACTTCAGGCCATTCACACCGGTAGGTGTGGGAAGGGTTTCAACAATCGGTCTGCCGAATTCGTCGTATACGGTTTCTTTAGCCACCGCCTCGCTTTTGCTCGGCAGGTAAGTAACGGCCTGGTGTGGTTTGGTAAGTCCATCGGCGTAGGTCATCACATCCTTGCGCTTGCCTTCTTCGGCAAAGGTGGCCTGGTGGATCCAGTTCATGGCGGGTTCGTGGGCTACCTGCGTGCCGGTAACGCCAAAGGTGGTGACAGTGGTTTTGGAATTGGCTACCACACCGCTCTCGTCGTTGTTCCAGTTCGAGGTGATCACTCCTTTTCGCGACAAGGCGCTGTAACTCACCCCACGAACGCGGAATACCAGGTATCCGGCTTCAAATACCATTGGTATTTTGTAGCTGTTGCCCGCCAGTCTTACCCGGGTGGCATTGTTGCGGAAATTAAAGGAAACCGTGCTGATACCCAGCAATCCGGCAACCGGAGGTAAGGTCTTATCGGCGGTGTTGTAATAACCGTCTACAAAAGTCCACTCAAGATCGTACTCTTCTGCCCCGGGAATGGCATCCCAACTTACGGTCACAAAATTCCGGCTCGCACTTGCGGTAGCATTGTACGGGTTTGGAAGCAGCGCAGGTAGTGAAAAGTGGCGTTCGAACAAAATGGATGCACTCAGTTCCAGTTCTGGCAGGAACTGCGCAGAATTGGGATGGGTGGTAATGTTCAGTTCGTTGGTCACCGCAATATCCTTGATGGTAACCTTCAGGTTCACCGCATCCTCAAAATTGAGGAACGAGTGGTCTACCGGATTTACACCCAGTGTATTGGTGTGTTCTATTCCCAGGGTGTAGGTGCCGGTTGTGGCTTCGCCGTCTGTATCTGTCGACGTCACATCGACGGTTAGTGTTACCTTTCTCGCACCCGATTTCAGGGTGTTGTTAAAGCTAAGTTTAACCAGTCCGCGTGCCTGCTGCGCCAGTATGGTAGTCTTCAGCGCAGTATTCATATCGTCCTGCACCTGCAGTACATTGCTGCCGGCAGTGGTTTTGATCTCGGTACCGGTTAGTTTCCGGGTGTAATCGTCGTTCCTGTCGGTTGCCAGGCTCTGGAGGCTGAGCAGTATGCTTAGGCTGATCGCCAGGTAAGTATGGATTCGTGTTCTCATAACTGAACCATTATTTCGTAATTCCTGAATGCCGCTGAGGGTGTGAATTTTTTATTCTTGAGCGCTCCAAACCTGGAAAGCGCAAAAATGGACTTGTCGGTCGGGGCCGGGCGGTGCGTAAAACTGTATTCGATCACCGGGTTCGGGTCGTTGTCGCCCTCGGCAATCGCTACCAGTACCATGCGTTCCAGCAATTGCCGACTGTTGAACCACAGTTCGATCTTCTTGAACTCCGGTGAAGGGTTGGTAAACGAATAGCATTTATTCCCCTTGGCATCTTTC
Source organism: Bacteroidota bacterium (assembly GCA_040386675.1). GTDB lineage: Bacteria > Bacteroidota > Bacteroidia > Flavobacteriales_D > Luteibaculaceae > DASUEB01. Next base: position 7,395 of record JAZKEZ010000192.1, read on the forward strand.
GTGACCATTGCCGCGCTGATGGAGGTTTCCAGGTACTCTTCGCTTAATCCTACCAGGCTGTCGAGGCTGATGAGCGGCATAGCGCCTGTTTTTTCAGGCTGGTTGCCGATCATCAGCAGACGATCGGTTTTATCAGCATGCAACATCACCTGGTTGTTGATGAGTTGTTCTACACCGGCAGAGGTAAGCAGCATGTCGCTTCCCAGTTTCTGGTAACGGGTGTTGCTTTTGTAAACCGTGGTTAATTTTAAAGGACCGGAATATACTTTCACGTCTATGGTCACATCAAAACCGGTAGTGTAAAAAGGTTGCCAGGCGGTTTTAAGCAGTTGCGGCAACGTTTGCGAGCGACCGGTAAAAACCAGGGCGCAACAGCTTAGCAGAACAAGTATGGATCGTCTCATTTTTTCACGCGGTTTTGGTTCGACTCCTGGATGGTCATGACGCCCCGTTCAGTTTCTTTCTTGATGCGGATCAGGTTGCCCTCTTCATCGTATTCGTAGAAAGTGGCGTAGTTGTTTTCGTCGAGTTCGGCGGTCATCCGCTTGGTCTGGTTATCGAATACATAGCCCTTTAGCGAAGAATTGAAAGGCTGGATGCGGACATCGTCAAAATAAGCCGGCGAATTGGAGGCGTTCACCATGTTCACCTTCAGCGCAAGTGCGCGCTCCGAAATGTTGAACGTTCCGGTAACCGGATACCAGCCGTCGATCCCTTTGGAGAGATCAGGAGTGAAGGTGAATGTTTTAACCACCTGGTTCTGGTAATTTACCTGCAACTGATAAGAGGGAATCTCATCCTGTGGAGGGGCACCGTCGAAACCGATCCAGCCCTGGAAGAAGTAGTTTCCAAGTTGAGGTGCGAAGGTTGACGGGCAGCAGATGGCGTCGGCAAAACAGTCTTTGACATAGATGGGTTTTACTGTTTTAAATTCACATCCGCTGACTTTCGGCGTTGCATTATTCAGAAACAGGCTGATGGATTTATTTCCAAGCCCATCGAAAAAAATATTTTGTTTTCCATTGTCATTGGTTATGTGGTGATTACCAACAAACTCCCAGCGTTTAGTAAATTCTGGGCGATTAGGATTGGCTGTCAGAAATTCATTAGTAAGCTCCAATGCATCACCATAACATATCGTGTCGGGAAAGTTGAGTGCACCAGGAGAGGTACCGCCTTTTAATCGCGTGTAGTTAACTTCGGTAATTTCAGAGACAGCTTTACAGCCATTTCTGGTAATTACAGCCCTTACATAGACTGTTTGAGTTTCAAGCGTAGATGGGGTAAATTTTTCTGAGGCAGATTTGGAAGTAAAAATGGGACTGAACTCCAGTATCGCATTTAATTTAGTATGGTACCATTGCTGAGTATAGTTGTTTGGTAATCCATTTTGACTGTTTAAGCGCACCGCGGTATACGGAGCCGACGAACAAGCTGCGATTTCCTCCGTTTTCAGGTTACTAGGGGGATACAATGGTTCAATATTCCACGTGCCAGTGATAGATGCCTCATAACCCCTGTCTATCCTAAATGGATGGATATGTACATTGTACTCTTGAGCCCACACAACAATTGAAGAAACATCACACCCTATATCTATTAAATCTGTTGAAATTCCGTAGTAGGGGTAGCCTTGGGCGTTTTTCTCGTTGGAGAATACCGTTTTGCTACCATTTTTAAGATTTAGGGTGATGGTATACCTGATCCTTTTTGTGTCTCCTGAGCCATAGATGGTAGCATAAAACCTCTCGCCTCCGGAAAATTTTCTGGTAGAAAGAGGAAAAGCAATCTGGATAGCAGCCGATTGCAGTGTAGTAAGCATCAGGAGTAATCCTATTCCCAGGGTTGGCAGCCAGCCGGGCATTTTTGTAGGGTTGTGTAAACTGGTACGTTTCATATTTTTTTCACTTAATTTATTCTCGATAGATACTCAAAAATCAAAAAT
>JAZKEZ010000192.1:9349-14754 GCA_040386675.1 Bacteroidota bacterium
ATTTCGGGCAAACCAGCGGGAACTCCACAGGTACCGTTGTTTTTGCACCAACTTTGATCGATTTTTTACCGGAGTGCGCCCGGTCACCTGACAGGTAAGCCGGTAGACTGATCAGCTTGTCCATGCAGTTGTTTTCACCGGTCTGGTCATCGCCGTCTTCAAAATGCTCGAAGAAAAACTCCTTGTACCTGGCGTTCTGCGCCATGGCTTTCGGGATTTTCTGGTTGTAGGTGTATCGCATGGCACGCGGCAGTCCGATCGCATCGGTCGATTCGATCTCCATGCTGTTGGGATTGCGGAGCACCGTGGTATTTGTAGGTACCCAGCTGCCCGGTTTAAAATCCCATCCGCCGGTACCGTTGGGTTGCCAGAGCGGTACGATAGAATAGGTTCCGTCGGTCCGTGTATTGACCTGGTTCACCTCCGTGCCGGTGTATCCGCGGTCGTTCAGGTATTTATAGGCAGCCAGTTCGCGGTATGCAGCCTTGGCAGCATACGAGGCATTGTAGGCACAGGCACAATCATTCGGACCTGCCTTCGCATACGTGGTTCCCTCTGCATCGATCACCTGCATTCCGCCGAAACTCAGTCGGTTGGCGGTATTCACCGGGTTTTTCTTACAGGTGATATTGAGTATGGTCATACTTAGCTGGTTGCGTCCGGCTGGTCCCATTTCGGCATACGCCCAGTAAGCGGGGATACTCAGTTTGTAGTACAGATCATCATATTGGTTCTGCAGCGAGGTGATCATGGCATTTCCACGTTTCCCGTCGTATACCAGCGGTCGCTCGGTTACGGTAGACGACAGGTCGGTTTTTACCACACGTTCCAGGATCGGGGTCCGAGAGGTCGTTTTGATCATACTTGCCGTACGCATCATCGATTTTTCTGCCTCGTAACCCGGGAAGAAAGTGAATGCGGGAATAATAAGCGGGAAGATCCCTGATACGTTGAGGTTGGCAGATCCGCGGCCCATTACGTCGGCACTTTTACATTCCCGGAAATCGCACGACACATCGAAGTTGATACCCAGATCGGTTTCCCTCACTGCCCCGGTAGGATCCATTACCTTGGCTTTACTGACCAGTCGGTAGGTCTGATCGTTCCATTCGGTAAGCCGGTACGGCTCCATTTTATAGGCATACTCTACCTTGGAAATCGGTGATGTTCCGTCGTCGCTCAGTACTTCCTCCGATTTTGCTACCCCGTGCATATTGCTGAATTCCAGCGATACTCCCTGCGACATGTTGAAACCGCTGGTGTTTTTCACTTTCAGCCACTTCAGTAATCGTTCGAGGGTAGATTCCGGCGGACCGTAATTCGGGCCCACACGCTCTGTAATTACAGGGAATTCTTTAGCCGTATAAAATTTATAGATGCTGCGGCCCACGCCTTTCGACCCGCTGTGCTGCTTGATCTCGCGTACCTCGACCTCGCTGTATCCAACGTCTCCGTTGGGATAAAGCGCTTCGCCAACGGGTAGTTCGCGCACCAGGTTGTCGTTTGGTGCAGCAAGCCGGTCGATCGAGTAGGTGATAGGCTGACGGTGCGGGTTTTCGTCACCGCCACCCGCAGAAGGTTCCCATTGTGCAACACCGGATGAAATGGTTCCAAATACGGGGTGTTTTGTGGTGTAACTGTAAGTATATCCGTAAACCCCGCCCGAATAATTGGCGCCGGCCATTTTGTTCCAGTTGTCGGAAAAGGTTAGCTGCTTCACCCGTGCTCCGCCGCCTCTTTTCGCAAGGGTAGGTGCATTGAGACGGATAAACGATTTAGACAGATCTGCCTTTTTGCTGTAGCCGAAATCCCGCAGTGAACCGTTAAAGCCGCTGATCAGTGCTTCGATCTTGCGCAGCGTGTTCTTCAGTCCTCTCAATTGTTTGCCAAGGCCATCGTCGGTGGCATCGTTTTCTCCCAGCGGCGGGTTGATGAGCTGGTTAAGGTACAGCCTGGTGTTTTGCCACCCCAGCTTCGCAATCGGACTGGTAGCTGCGTTCTTGTTTTTTTCTTCCAACGAAACGGATTTGAGTTTTACCCAGCCCATATTGGAGGATTTTATGTAACCGGCGTCTTCAAATTCGGCAAATCCTGAGACGAATTCCCAGTTTCCGGATCCCGTTACATCCAGGTAACAGCGGAAGAAAATATTTTTGATGTATTGCGTATAAGCACGTTTCACATCAGCAGGACTTTGTACCGATGGATCTACGTCGAAGAACAGGTAATTCTTCGGTCCGCCGGCATCAAACAGGTTTGATGAAAGTGCTGTACGCGGGATGGAATCGTTGGAAGGGGTCTTCAGCCCGGAAGAAAATCCGAGAATTTTCACCATTTGCATGGCGCGTTTATCCTGTACAAAAGCATACGAATCAGATTCGTATTCCACATCTATCGATCCGCCGGTTGGCATTTCGATTTTGGTGAGCAGCCATGCAGAAGCGTTTTTAGTGGCGTTGGCCTGAGATTCTGTCTGGTTCACAAACGGAAACTCTTTGTTGGACAGTCCGCCGGTAGCAGCAGTGGCCAGTACTCCCCAGTAATCCTGGTTTGGCGAATAGCCCGGGTTCTGTCCGTAAGTGAAGCTGTAGGGTGTTAATTCACCTTTCGCCGAATTGCGGTAAGTGAAATACACCTTTTTAAGGGTAAGTTTTCCGCCTTTAATAGAGTTAGGCACGCCATTACACAAGGAATAGTCGTACACAAAGTTCACGGTTTTAATAGGCACGGCGGCAGCTCCGAGTTTTGTACGCTCGGCCAGCGAGTACAATTTGATGTAGTCCAGCTGATGAAGACGGCGTGCAGCAAGCGTATCCAGCTCCCCGTTCGCACCTTTTACTCCTACCGCATCGAAGCGGGGAGAGGTGTAGAATTCTGCGATGTAGTTTTTGGAAACGATGCTGTGCACATAGTATACCTCTTTCTCTCCATAGGTCACCATTCCTTTGTTGTCGTTGGTGATCGAATAATTTCCGGCAGAGTAATTTGCCTCTCTTGGAGTTGCCGAAGCCGGTGAGCGCCATCTGTAAGGGTTGGCAGCGTCGTGCGTGCGTTTGTAGTTGAACTGGACATAGGTACCGGCATCATCAGGCGTCGGACCGTTATTGGAGCCGTCCATGTAATCGTCAGAAACCATCGTAGTCAGTAAATAACCTGTCGCATAGGCCGAAGTGGTCACTTTCTGGAAAAAGTTGTCCATTCCCTTATTGTTTCCCGTAGTAATGTCAGCCGCGTCGTAAGTGGTCCGTTGTGTGGCGGTATTGCCGGAATTCACCGAAAAAGAATACTCGTCTTTGGTAAGCTGGTACACCGGGAGTCCGTAGTGGAATCTTGCGCCATCTTCACGGGTAACCTTGATTTCTGAAGTATGGTGTCCTTTACGATGTGCGCCTACACGGTTCTCGTTAAGGAAGCTGAGGGTTCCGTTTACGCTGGTCGACGCATTTATTACAGGAAGTTTTTTGTCCAGTCCGGAAACAGTAGCTTCTGTTGCTGTAAGTTGCTGGAAAGACTGAGCGGCATTTAGTGCGGTAGGCCTTGCAGTTGGTAAGTTATACGAAGTTTCTGTACCGCCTTTTCCGTTGCTGTGGATAAGCCCGGCAAACTGGTAATTGTTAGTCAGGTTGACTGCAGAAGCCCTGCTTCCTTTAAAGTTCTTAAAGTAATCTACATCGTTTTCTACCAGTTCACCGGCTTTCACGAATACGTTGTCGGTTACTTTCTTAGGTGCGCGGTAAAACGATTCGAATGCGGTAATCGAGGCAGAACTCCCCGGCTGAATGGAGTTCAGGTCTGCGTCCGGAAGAACTTTTTCGGTCCAGGCTCCGGTGCGGTTCGTACTAAAGTTGGCAGAACCGTTGATCCCACCCTGGAAAAGGTTCGCACCGTTCAGTTCCACTCCCACATCATAACTGTCGGATTTGTGTTCGGCCATTTCGTCGAACGTAGCCACCGCAGTAGCTTTCTGTGCCCGGTAAGTACCGCCGATCCCCTGGCCGCTTACCGAATAATAATCAAACGTCGGATGCGCAACCGGTAACAGGGGCAGTTCTTTTGAAACTACTGCATCACTTTCGCGGTTGTAGTCGGTTGCGACATTTTTGTTGTCGGCATTTGCATTCTGGTTGTACAGGTAACCGTAAGCTGCGGCGACAGTCTTCGGGTCCTTGATCTTTTCCTTGCTGAAACAGCCGGAAACAGATGCACCTCCGGTAAACCAGAACAATTCGGCCCCGAGTGAAAATTGTCCGTTGATGGAATAAGCCGATTTATCATTGATCAGCTGCGGGGTATGCGAACGGGTACTGAAGGGAAAGAACGAGTTGAATCCGAATTTAACATTGGTGCTGGAAGCCAGTCCGGTACCCAGTTGCGCGCCGGTAAATCCCGCTGAACTGTTGAAAGGAATACCCAGGCTGATAGAGGAAATGGAATTTCCCATCACCCTGTCCCTGGTCTTGTCTTCCAAAAACGACATGGAGAAACCCGGGCGGAGGTTGTAACTTCCGTCTTTGCTTGAGTAACCGATATCCAGCGAAGCATTTGCCCTCGATTTACCGATGGCGTTTATGGTAACCGGGAACCCGAAGGTGAACGATGTTCCGTAATAATTGTCGAACACGAGTCCCAATTCAATGGCAATGTCCAGTCCCTTACCGTCACCTTTGTGCGGGCGCTTCGTTTTTTTCGCCTTGCCCAGCAGCGTGATTCCCAGTAATTCGGCATTCGGACGGTAACCCGCCTTTACCGTAAATACCTGGTGAGGCTTCAGGTTGCTTTCTGTTTTTACCACGTCTCCGTTTCCGTTGAAGTCATCGGGAAGTCCTCTCACATTCCGGTTAATGGCACCGGGGTTGAGATTCCAGCCCAGTCCCACCCAGCTGGCTTCGGTTTCAGGAGAAACCGATCCGTCGTAGGCCAGGTTGATCGGGTAGCCGTCGATTTCAAGCAACGGGATGTTGTACTTGAAATCGCCGCTGAAATGATCTACCAGGCTGGTCTGTTCGAATGGCGTGAATGATGCAAATTCCGGTTGTTCAGGTCCGGAAGTAAGCGCCCAGGCAACCGTAGGATGTACGGCCGAAAAAAAAGTGAGCAGGGCCAAAAAAAGAATTACCGATTTTTTCATGGGTGTGTTCCGGTTGAATAATTGCAATGACATTTGATACTTTGTTCGTCTGCTTTAGCTGTAAAGCGGACCAGTGAAGAGGAATACGACAAGTTGAAGGATCCTACCGAATCGGTGGTGAGCGGCGGCTGAGACATAGTCAGTACCACGTTCAGGTTCGGACTCATGGTATTGCTCAGTTCGGCAAATACATACTCTGCCGGCTGGGTTTTTCCGTTAACCGCAAACTGCCAGTTTTTACTATCCTGTAGTTCCGATATGAGTTGTTGTCCATCAG
>JAZKEZ010000192.1:14814-21749 GCA_040386675.1 Bacteroidota bacterium
ATGGATTTTTTGTCGATCGAGACCTGTACTTCCATCTTACCGGAAGGATCTTTCCCGGTGGCATGCACGGTAAAGGTTCCGGTAGCTTCAGGAGAATCAATGCGTCCGTACAGGTCGCCCGATTCGCAGCGCTCACAACTTATCAAAGCCGGCAGGATAAGCAGCGCCAGTAGATAGTTAATTCGAACAGTCATTTTTGCTGATAGGTATTAGAACTGAAGTTTCATAGGTGCCGCAATCGGCAGTGGTAACAATAAGCGTCACCTGGTAAGTCACCGGGCTCGTGAACTTGTGTGAGATCGTTCTTCCCTGGTATTTCTTTTCGCTTACGCCGTCGGAAATGATCCACTGGTAATTAGATGCACCGACCGGCAATCCGGCAAATGAATAGGTAAGCTTATCGGTACCGACCGTATAAGTGATTTTAGGATCAAGTGGCTGTGATGCCGATCCGGGTAAATTCCGGGTAAAGGTCAGGGTAGTATCGGCCGCACAGTAATCGGTAGAGCCGACAACAGTCACCGTGGTACCACCTGAGGCTACATTTACATCTACTTTGCTGCAGTTGGGTGTTAAACAGGTAACAGCCGCTGAAGGGATCCACTCGAAATTGCTGTAACCGGAAACGGTAACGGTAGTCTTTTCACCACAACCCACAGCAGTACTGGATACGGTGATCGGAGACTGGGCAACTACTTTAAGGGTGATGTTCTCTACATAACTGCAGGTATAGTTGTTATAAGCGGTAGCCTTTACCGTGTAGGTGCCAGGAGTAGAAGGAACAGCCAGGGTAAGTGGTTTTCCAGGGGTGCGTAGCGTATTCCCAGGGATCAGCGAACTGGTCCATTCGATCTCGCCGATACCGATGTAACGCAGGGTGGTAAGATCGATTTCCGACTGGTTACAGATCGTTACCGTACGCTGGATGAGAGTGTCGGTCTCACGTTTGTCAACATACCAGACCGTCGATCTTTCGAAGGTGCAGCCACTCGACAGGTCAGTGACATTCACGGATATAGGATTCTGCGGTTTCGAAGAATTGATCAGGTATTGCGTGCTGAAGGTGTTTGAAGGGGCAAATCGTGCCGCAGGTTCCCAACGCACACTGTACTGCGTAGTAGAAAGTGTGGTAAGTGCCACCGATATAGGTTTATACACATCACCGGTCACACAGTTTGAGGTAGCCGACGGGCTGATGACCATCTCCGGAGCAACAGCTACATTCACCACGTATTTTTTTCTTACCGGGTTTGCAGATGTACACCAGGACTGATAGATCAGTACTTCATAAATGGTGGTTACCGCAGGCTTTACCAGCACTGATGAAAGGTTCGGGTTACCCAGTATTCCTGTTGTAGGCGACCATTTGTATTTTGAACCGCCAAGGGCAGTGATCCTGATCCGTTGTCCCGGACAGATGGTGGTGTCCGTGTCTGAAGGGAACACCACCTGTCCACAGCAATACATATTTTTCGGGAAAAGCGTGAAGAAAGCCGTGTCAAGGCGACCTTTGCTATCCTTAATGGCAACATAATAATCGCCGGGGCAGGCATTGGATTGCTTGTTGCCGGTTACCCCGTTGTTCCATTTGTAGGTATATGGAGCTGTTCCGAGTTTGGCCCGCACCTCAATGATCCCATCGCATTTTCCAGGGCATTCCGGACTTGCAAACTGTATCGTATCTATATCGATTGCGAACGGATTGTTGCAGATAATATCGGTATAACCAATGGTTACCGAACCATTGATCATACAAGTAGGGTTGGTCTTGGAGCCAGTAAACTGGTACGTACCCCGGCATAGATTAGCAATGTTCCTTCCGCTAAGCAGTGAGGTGCCTGTAGGTGTGGTCCACCTGATGCCGGACTCCGGGAAGGAAACATCGACCGTAATCGCCGCAGATCCGTTGCAAACTTCTGGACAAGAAGCAGCGGTGGAAGAAACTTCAATTTCCCTGGGGCAATTGGTAAGGCCCAGGCACAACCTAGATACCGGCGAAAGGTTCAGCGAAAAACGCCCGTAACAACCATAAGCATCAAATACGATAGCAGAATAGGTACCGGCTCCCAGGTTGGACAAGGTGTCGGAATTGGTAAACTTGACCACGGTTTTTCCTGTACTGTATACAATCTGGTAAGGAGGGAATCCGCCTTCGTAATTCAGTATGATCGAGCCGTTGTTCTGAAGTAAGCAGTTAGGGCGCACAGCCTTGAAAGAGGTAGAGATACACTGCATCGTGTCTGGTGCACTCAGAATTACGGTGGCAGTTTGTGTGCAGGAACTAAGTGAGTCTCTTAAAGTGACCTGGTGCAGACCCTGGGCAAGTCCGGATTTGATGCTTCCGGAAGGTGTAAGTGAAAGGTCCCAGTAATATTGGTACTTTCCGCTTCCTCCGCTGGCAATTGCCTCAAGTTCACCGCCCATTGGGTTGGCATATGAGGGCGTCTGGTTTACCTGAATGTTTACTCCGAGGCTGTCGCAGGAAATGGGGAGATACGTAAACCGTAAGGTATCGTAACAACTGAAATCAGGATTGATTTGCGGTGCCTTCAGGTAAGCATAGTAAGTAGAACCCAGGCATAAGCCGGAAGCTGTGGGACTCGCTGCCCCGGTCGACCATTTGATCTGGTATGCATTGGGATTGGCATTGGAAGGGATCGGTTGGGTAAACTGAACGGTTGCTGTACCGTTGCAAGGAGTAGAGGAGGTGGGTAAGGTATAATTCTTTACCGATAGTTTGTAAGGGCAGGGAGCACAGGTATAGGCGTTGTAACCCACCGTAGCTGTTACGGTAAATGCGCACCTTCCGGTGGTAGAGTTGTTGGTTAAGGTGGCGGTGTATTCACCGGGACAAACAAATCGTCTTACCCCTGTGGTAGGACCATCGTTCCAGGCGATATCCAGCGCAGTATTCGAGTTGGTCTGGCAGCGGAGATTGATAAGTCCGGTACAGCTGTCAGGACACACCGCAGGGCGGGCGTCAAATGCCAGTTGTCCGGTACACGCCGTTTCACCACCGGTAGCGCCACACGCTTTCAGTGTGTAAGAGAACCGTCCGTAGCAACCTGTAGAGTCGATCACGATCACTTCCAGCGGACCGCCCAAAAGGTTGGCATATTCCAAGAGAATATTTCCGTTGGTAGAATTGGTTGCGGTGGGTTGTACCGAACTGAATACCTGGTAGGGAGAATGTCCTCCGGAAAAGTAGACAAATCCAGGGTTGTTTTCCCCGCCTGAGATACAACCCGGATCCCTCATTCCAGCCCTTGCTGATAAACATGGTTTTTTACCGGTAAGGTCCGGCACGGTGAATATTACAGGCGGGTTCGGGGTTAGTACCGTCTCCACGACAGGCAGTACCGGGAAACCTGTAACCGGATCCAGTACTTCAGGTCCGACCGAAGGAATTCCGGCGCCCAGGTTATCGATCACCTGGTAAACGTGTTTTCCCGCGCAAAGCAAGGCCGATTCGCCTGCCTGGTATGGAATATTATCTATGATACTCGCCGCAGGCAGATCGTTACTGAACACCTGGACCGCATTGGCACACTGGCTGATGCCGGAGCTCTGCAGGGCCAGACGGGTAGAGGAGGCAAGATCGGTACGCATACCTATGGAAATGCTTTTCTGGATCGAGCAGCACGGAAGTACCGTTGAGGTAATGTTCACCGAATAGTTACCGGGACACAACTGGTCCTGGAAATACAACCCGGAAGCAGGCATCGGTACAGATTGCGGTCTGTCGAGCTGAATACGCACGTTACTAAGGTCTTCAGCCGGGATCATCACAGCTATTGCTCCGCCGCAATTGTTTCCCGCAATATCGCCTGCAGTAGTGATAACCGGTTGCAGGGCCAGACACTCGGCAGCAGTGGCATCCAGTGAAACAATGGAAAAACTCACCGGACATACCTGTAAAAGTCCTACGGCCGTTGCCGTATAGTTGCCTGCACAAAGCCCTGTGATCTTGTTCCCGGTAAACAGGCGCCCGTCATTAAGCCGGGTAATCACCGTTCCCAGCAAGCCGGGAAAAACAATCGTTGCTTCACCGGAACAGGGATGCTGGCAGTCTACATTTTTTACAGTGATCGTTGGAGTTACCGTACACCCGGGATTTTGAGCCATGGTGTTCAGGACCGAACACAACAATGCCAATAAGCAGATTAGCTTTTTCATTAACAAAAAATTATCTAATACGTTTCGTGAGAGGGTCTCTGGCTAAATCAACCGATCAGGGATCAGTTCAGGTTAGACAATGAGGGATTAATCGCTATGAGGTGGTTAGAGGGCACAAAACTAGATGATAATTCTGTTTTAACAAAAATTATTTTTTCGCTGAAAGGCTGTTCGCTGCTGGTACACAGACCATTTGTCGAAAAATTTCGCGAGTTATAGTGAATTTTTTGATGCTCGTCAAAGATTAATGCCGGCCGTATTTAACCCACTAAAAACAAACTTTGTTTTGCGTAGTTTTGCCAACTTCAATATTTACTTCATGATGAACCCTCGTCTCCGGCAATTTCTTTTTTATACAAAAACAGCAGCATTCTCGCTGACTGAACTCCTTGTGGTTCTCGTGATCATCGGGATCCTGGTGCTGCTCGCACTTCCCGATCAGACTTCGGTAATCGCGAAAGCGAAGGCCACTGAAGCCAAACTACAGCTGGAGCATTTGCATTCACTCGAGAAAAGCTACTTTTTCGAATATTCGAAATTCACTAATTCGATGGAGGAACTCGGTTTCGAACAGCAGAAAACCGTAAACGACGGCGGGAACGCCAACTACGTGATAGAAGTGACCGAGGCTTCGCCTAATTCCTATACTGCAAAAGCCACCGCAGTAGTCGATTTCGACCAGGACGGGACCTTCAATGTCTGGGAAGTGAACCAGGACAAACAACTCAAAGAAATCGTAAAAGACTAAGCTGTGCTGATCGCAGTGAACGTTATCTCCTGCATCCTCCTGGTACTCGTACTGGTTGAGGATCTGAAATTCCGGGCTGTACACGCCTGGATATTCCCTTTGCTGTGCGCTGCATTCATCTTCCTGAGAATGAATGAAACAGCAGTAAGCGAGGTGCTGACCGATACCGCCCTGAACACCGCCCTTATTGCCCTCAACCTGTTACTCGCCACGCTCTACTTCAGCCTTAAAAACCGTAAACCCGTGAAACTTACCGGGGGCTTCATCGGCTGGGGCGACCTCTTCTTTTTCATCGCCATTGCCCCGCTTTTTCCGTTCCGGCAATTTGTATTCGTATTCCCCTTGTCGCTGCTGTTCTCACTGATCATGTGGCTCGGACTGTCGCAATTCAGTCAGCAGCGCGACCGCAAAGTACCGCTCGCCGGACTGCAGGCCTTGTTTGTCCTTGGCTGGATGGGTGCTACGGCCGCCGGATTCGTTGATTCTTCCTCATCACCAGATTTTTTTACTGTATGGAAGAACTGAGTTTAAATATCGATCTGCAGCAGCTCATTACCTCTGAACAGGCCTGGCATTACCAGGTGGTGCCTTTTGATGCCGACGTTCAGAACCGGAACATCTCGTTCCTGGTGAGCGACCTGGCCAATGCAGATATCCGCGACGAACTGGAACTGCTGCTGGGCAAAAGTGTTACGCTGAAATCCGCTCCGGCAAAAGACGTTCAGCGCTACCTGAACAAATACTACCGCAAAGGCACCAGCGAGAAAGCCGATACACCGGGATTTTCTGCCGGCAACGATAACTTCCTGATGAAACTCCTGCTCGAAGGAAAAGCACTGGGAGCCAGTGATATCCACATCGAGATCTACCAGGAACTCTGCAGGTTGAGGTTCCGCATCGACGGGATGCTGATCGAACGCTACCGACTGAAAAAAGTCGATTACCCTGCGCTGATCAACAAGATCAAGATCAAAGCCAGTCTCGATATTTCAGAGAAACGGCTTCCGCAGGACGGCCGGATCAACGTTGAAGAAGGCGGACGCAAGTTCGATATCCGTGTTTCAGTGCTGCCCACGCTGTACGGTGAAAAGATCGTAATGCGTTACCTGAGCAACGATACCACCAACATCGATATCCGCCGCCTCGGCTTCTCAGAAAAACAGGAAACCGAATACCTCCGGGCCATCAAAAAACCAAACGGGATCATCCTGATCAGCGGTCCGACGGGTAGCGGGAAAACCACCACGCTTTACGGAACGCTGAAGATACTGAACGAAGACAAGCGCAACATCGTAACCGCCGAAGACCCGATAGAATATACCCTCGACGGCATCAACCAGGTCCAGCTCAAGGAGTCGATCGGACTTACCTTTGCCGCGGCGCTGCGAACCTTCCTCCGCCAGGATCCGGATATCATTATGATCGGTGAGATCCGTGATCACGAAACTGCCGAAATGGCCATCCGAGCCTCACTAACCGGTCACCTCGTGTTGAGCACCATTCACACCAACTCGGCCTGGGGAACCATCGACCGACTGGTAGATATGGGCGTTCCACCGTTCCTGTTGTCGGCCACGCTCAACATGTCGATCGCACAGCGGCTGGTACGTAAACTCTGCCCGGATTGCAAACAGGAAGAACCATTGCCGGAAAACGAAACCAAAATGGTACCGGGTGTGGCTCATCATCATGTGGCTGTGGGCTGCGAAAACTGTCATTACACCGGTTACAAAGGCAGGACCGCGATCTACGAAATGATCAGCATCGACCACGAACTGGCCGACATGATCAAACATCGGTCGCACGGCGTGCGTGAAGCATTGAAAGAAAAGAACATAAAAAGCCTGGCAGAACAGGCTACCGCATTATTAAAAGAGGGTGTGACTTCCCTCGACGAGATTTACCCGCTTTTATTGGAAAGCGAATAAGACGCAGTGATGAAAAGAAAAAAAATTGTTCTTCTGGCCTTGTGCCTCCTGCTCTGTGGAATTGCTTTTCCGCAGGGAAGGAT
>JAZKEZ010000192.1:21759-22217 GCA_040386675.1 Bacteroidota bacterium
GGAAGGATCGACGCGATTGCCCAGCGGCTGGAAGAACTGAGCATGGAAAATCCGGGGTTTAACCAGCCCATAGAATTCAGCGTGAACGGCGCAAGCATACAGGAAGTGGTGCGTGCCATCGGATTGAGCAACAATCTGAATCTCAGCGTTGATCCGTCGGTAAGCGATCGCGTAACTAATAATTTCTCGAACGCGCGGGTCATCGACGTGATCCTGTACCTCTGCAAGGAATACAACCTCGACGTGAGCATCACCGGGAGTATTGTTTACCTGAAGAAACACCTCAGTGTTCCCGAACCGCCAAAACCGGTTCCGCCAAAGATGCTTTCCATTGATTACGATGCGGTTACCGACCTGCTGTCCCTTGACCTGAAGAACGACACGATAGAAACAGTTGCCAAGGAGATCACCAGGAGATCGGGTAAAAACATCATTGTTTCGCCTGAATCAGCCTATAA
>JAZKEZ010000193.1:0-332 GCA_040386675.1 Bacteroidota bacterium
GAAAAGCAGCGACAGTTTTTGCGTTACTTTTTCCAAAAAAGTAACAATGACAAACAACTCGACAAACAAAGCATCATCTTAACGAAACCGTCACCTCTGGCAACGAAATTGCTGCAAAAAGCTAACTTTAACCACAAACTGTTCCCTTATGGCTGAATTCGATGTATGTGTAATTGGTGGAGGACCGGCGGGATATGCCGCAGCAATGCGTGCCATAGACCTGGGTAAAAAGGTGGTTCTCGTTGAAAAAAACAAACTCGGCGGAGCAGGCATCTTTAACGGCGCGCTCTCATCAAAAACCCTTTGGGAACTGGCCGACAATTACCGCCTGA
>JAZKEZ010000193.1:342-14828 GCA_040386675.1 Bacteroidota bacterium
CTGATGCGAGCAACCGGCTTCGGTTACGAGGTAAGGGAGTTCACACACAGCTACCAGTCGATGATCGACGAAATGCACATCGCCGAACAGGAACGCTACAGCCAGCTGGCGCAGCAGGTCGACTATTTTTGCAGCGAAGGCAGCCTCACCTTTAAACAAGGCACCGGCAAGCTGCTTTCCAAGAACGACGTGCAAATCACCACAGATTCGGGAACAGAAGTGATCACCGCTGATTACATTGTGCTGGCCACCGGCAGCCGTCCGCGCAAACTGAAACACATCCCGATCGACGAGAAGATCATCCTTACCAGTGACGGGATAACCGGTCTCGATTCATTTCCCGAGAGCATCGTGATCCTCGGTGCAGGAGTGATCGGCTGCGAGTTTGCCACCATCCTCTCCAATTTTGAACGTACCCGGGTATTCCTGATCGATAAACAGATCCGGATCCTTCCGTTCGAGGACGAAGACATTGCAGAGATCGTGGCAGGGAAACTACAGGAAAAAGGAGTGGTCATTCACCGCGAAGCCGATCTCATCTCAATGGAGATCAAAGACGGAAAAGTAGAGTACCAGCTCCGCTATCCTGACGGGACCACCGAAACCCATATGGTAGACAAAGCCCTGATCTCTGTAGGTCGCGTGCCCAATACCGAAGGACTCGGACTGGAAGACATCGGCATAATGACCACCGGGCAGAATTTCT
This sequence comes from Bacteroidota bacterium, assembly GCA_040386675.1. Lineage (GTDB taxonomy): Bacteria > Bacteroidota > Bacteroidia > Flavobacteriales_D > Luteibaculaceae > DASUEB01. The sequence goes on from JAZKEZ010000193.1 coordinate 1,049, forward strand.
GCGAAAGCACCGATTGCACCACCAACATTCCCAACGTTTTTGCCGTTGGCGACCTTACCGCAGATATTGCACTGGTCAACATTGCCGAACTCGAAGGCCGGTATGCGGTTGAGAAAGCTTACGGCATGGCATCCGGCCCGGTGAATTACTCCAACGTAAGTACCATTATGTTCCTTAACCCGGAAGTTGCCGCGGTGGGAATGAATGAGTTACAGGCCCGGAAAGCCGGGATCGCGTATCGTGTGGCCAGTATAGATTTCACGTTCATTTCGCGGGCGATCGCCAAGCGTCGCAAAACCGGGGTATTCAAGATCCTGGTAAGCGACGACGACGATATGCGGATCTTAGGCATTCGCGCCGTAGGTACACACTCGTCAAGCAATATCCAGGCAATGGCATTGCTCATCCACATGAACAAAGGCATTCACGAACTAGCTGAAATGGTCCATGCGCACCCGTCCATGCCCGAAGGCGTACAGGAGTGCGCTCGGATGCTCCTCGGAAAATCAATTCTGAAACCCGAAGTATTCAGTCAGTTGAAATGCTACCGCGTTTCTGCCGAAGGGGAGGTGGAAGCATTGATAAAAGGGCAAAGTGCTATCTTGCGGACCTCAATCGACCGCAAATGATCAGTGCAGAAAGCCAGACCAAAACCGAACAACTGAACCGCATACTTGCCGAAATCCCGGTATTCCCGATCCTCGGCTTCGAACTGGACGAAAGCAACACGATCGGCCTCGATCTTTCTACCGCCAACCGGGAAATGGAGCAGGTAGACCTCACCAATACCGGCGATTTCGCGAAGTTCATCGACAAGATCCAGCACCCGTACCGCGTGGGAATAGGCGGATATTTCGAGAACCGCTTCATGTACAAGCGCAGTTCGGTATTCGATAATTCGGGAGAAGCGCGTTCGCTGCACCTCGGTGTCGATCTGTGGTCGCCGGCCGAAACCCCGGTGTACGCGCCGATTCCGGGAAAAGTACACAGCTTCGCGTTCAACGACCGCTTTGGCGATTATGGAGCCACGATCATTCTCGAACACGAGATCGAAGGCATTACCTTCCACTCATTATACGGCCACCTAAGCCTCGATTCACTTACCGGTCTGAACGCCGGAAAAGAGTTTGGCGCCGGCGAGGAGTTGTGCCGCTTCGGTATCCCCGAAGAAAACGGTCACTGGCCACCGCACCTTCATTTCCAGCTCATTATTGATATGCAAGGCAAATCAGGAGATTATCCCGGTGTTGCTCCGCGGAAGGACGAAGAATGGTATAGATTGAATTGCCCTGATCCTAACCTGATCCTACGGACCAACCTGATCTGAGAAACCACTACTTTGTGTCCTTTGCGCTAAAACTCCGCGCCCTTTGCGGTTAAATCAAAACTTATCCGACCTGAAAATCAGGTCTACAGAAACTATTCAGCTCCGGGAATTTCGCGGTAACGGTCTTGTAAAAATCAATAATGACCTTCATGTCGGCTTGCAGATCGCCGCTTGGATAAAGCATTTTACCAACTCCCGCAATCTTTTTACCGTAATCCAGGTAACCCAGTGCGATCGGCACGTTTGCTTTTAGCGCTACATGATAAAAACCCATTCTGATCTTCTTCACCGATTTGCGGGTGCCTTCGGGAGTGACTACCATCGCCATGTTCGGAGTGCTGCGGAGCAGATCGGCCATGGCATCTACCATGCTCTTTTTAGGTGATCCCGGTTCCGGGGTGCGGTCGATGGCTACTGCGCCAAAAGGTTTTACGAAAACCGATAGCGGCCAGCGCATCCATTCTTTCTTAATGGTAAAGCGCAACGGGATGTTCATGATCTCGAACGCCACCATGGTATACACAAAGTCCCAGTTGCTGGTATGCGGTGCACCGATCATGACACAGTGCTGGCATTCAGCCATAAAAGGATTGTTTACACGCCAGCCGTTCTTTTTAAAAAGCCAGCGAAAAATCAGTTTTAGCATATTCCCTTCTCTAATTTTCTCAAAAGTGACTATAAAAGTTTAGCGCTTTCTTTTTCGTACGCCTCGTCTACCAGTAAGTTTGGACTTTCAGAAGCCATTACCGCAAGGCGGTCGCAGCGTTCATTTTCCACGTTCCCGGCATGACCCTTCACCCACTGGAATTTTACTTTATGCTGACTGTATATGTTCAGGAAGCGGATCCACAGGTCGGGGTTTTTCTTGTCTTTAAAGCCTTTGTTTTTCCAGCCGAATACCCAGCCTTTTTCTACGGCATCTACCACGTATTTTGAATCGGAGTAGACAATTACCTCGCTTCCAGGAGTTTTGATCTGTTCGAGGGCAACGATCACGCTCATCAGCTCCATGCGGTTGTTGGTGGTAAGCCGGTAACCCTGGGCGAGTTCCTTGCGGTGCGGACCGGCCATCATTACCACTCCGTAACCGCCCCTGCCGGGATTGCCTTTGGCCGCGCCATCGGTATACACACTGATCTTATAGCTCACCCTTCACCACTTTTGAAACGATTGCGGGAAAATGCAGGTGTTCCAGTTCCTGTACTTTTTTGCGGATGTCGTCTTCCGAGTCTTCGGGAGCGACCGGGCAACTGGCCTGGAAAATTACCGCGCCTTCATCGTAATGCTCGTTCACATAATGAATGGTGATTCCGGTTTCAGTCTCTCCCTGTGCCTTAACAGCAGCGTGTACGCGGTTTCCGTACATGCCTTTGCCGCCAAATTTGGGCAGTAATGCAGGATGAATGTTGATGATGCGGTTGGCGTACAACTGAACAAGTGAATCCGGAACTTTAAGCAGAAAACCCGCCAGCACGATAAAATCTACCTGGTGCGACGAGAGCATTTCTTCGATCAGGTTGGATTCATAAGCACCGATATCGCCCAGTACGACCGAAGGCACGTCAAACTCCTGTGCAACCTCGTGAACACCGGCTCCGGCCTTGTTACTGATCACCACGGCGACACGAACAGCGGGATCGTTGGAAAAGTGGCTCAACAGCGCGCGGGCATTGGAGCCTGCACCTGATGCGAAAATAGCGATGTTAACTGGTTTCAATCTGCCGACTATTAATTTCCTGACGAAAGTAGTAATAACCGCATTCGTGGTGGTACGGCAGTAAAAAAAGGTACTTTCAAATCATTCAAAACATCCTGTACAATGAAAGCGAGTGAAGAATCAGTTATGCCGTTAGCGAACCACGTCGTCAACGGGGGCGGAATGAATGAACGGGTAAGCGAGTACCTGGACTTTATGAAAACGCGGAGAAGTGTCCGTGAGTTCTCCTCGCGGCCGGTTCCGCTAGAAGTGATCGAGAACATTATACGTATTGCGGGAACCGCACCATCGGGAGCCAACAAGCAGCCCTGGACGTTTTGCGTGATCTCCAATCCCGAGCTCAAGAAGAAGATCCGCGAAAGTGCAGAAGCCGAGGAGTTTATCTCTTACAATGGCCGCATGGGAGAGGAATGGCTGAAAGACCTCGAGCCTTTCGGTACCAATCACGTGAAAGAGTTTATCGAAGTGTGCCCATACATTATCGTGGTTTTCCGAAAAGCGTACGATATTGACCAAAACGGAGTGAAGCACAACAACTATTACGTAAACGAGTCGGTGGGCATTGCAGTGGGCTTTTTGTTGTCGGCAATACACCAGGCGGGCTTGGTATCACTCACTCACACGCCAAGTCCGATGAACTTTTTGCACGAATTATTGGAGAGGCCGGAAAATGAGCGTCCGTACCTTCTTATTCCGGTCGGTTTTCCTGCGGATGATGCGCGGGTACCGAATCTCCTGAGAAAGCCGCTGGACGAGGTTTCGGCCTTCTATCATTAAATTTTGCTTTTTCCGAATTGTTGTTTTTTATTTGCACACTGTTAAATCAAAAAAACTGAAAAAATGTCTGATATCAAGTCGAAAGTTATCGCGATCATCGTTGACAAACTAGGAGTTGACGAAAGTGAAGTTAATACTGAAGCAAGCTTCACCAATGATCTTGGTGCTGACTCTCTTGACACCGTAGAACTTATCATGGAGTTTGAAAAGGAGTTTAACATTGCTATTCCTGATGACCAGGCTGAGAAAATCGGTACTGTAGGTCAGGCGATCGAATACATCCAAAACCACGTTAAGTAATCCGGGATATCCCAGAAACTTTAACTTTACTAAATGCAATTAAAAAGAGTAGTCGTAACAGGGCTTGGAGCTCTGACCCCAATAGGTAACACTGTTCCGGAGTATTGGAACGGAATTATTAATGGAGTGAGTGGTGCAGGCCCGATTACTCATTTTGATGCGTCAAAATTCAAGACCCGCTTTGCCTGCGAGGTTAAGGGCTACGATCCGGCGAATCACTTCGACCGAAAAGAAGCACGAAAACTTGACCCGTTCGCACAGTACGCCATGGTAGTAGCCCACGAGGCCTACCTTGACGCGGGGCTTGACACCGCTGCTGTCAACGTAGACAGAGTAGGTGTGATCTGGGGCTCCGGTATCGGCGGCCTTCAGACTTTCCAGGAAGAGTGCTTCGATTTCGCCAAAGGCGATGGTACTCCCCGATTCAACCCGTTCTTCATCCCGAAAATGATCGCCGATATCGCCTCTGGCCATATCTCGATCCGCTACGGGTACCGCGGACCGAACTTCACCACTGTTTCTGCCTGTGCTTCTGCCAACAATGCAATGATCGACGGCTTCAACTACATCAGGTTGGGCAAAGCTGACATCATTATTACCGGCGGATCAGAAGCAGCTGTTAACGAAGCCGGTATCGGCGGATTTAACGCACTTCACGCACTTTCGGTAAACAACGACAACTACGCCACGGCTTCCCGTCCATTCGACAAGGACCGCGACGGATTTGTTCTCGGAGAAGGTGGCGCAGCGATCATCCTTGAAGAATACGAACATGCCGTTAAAAGAGGCGCCAAGATCTATGCTGAGATCGTGGGCGGCGGACTTTCTGCCGATGCCTATCACATTACTGCCCCACACCCTGAAGGACTGGGTGCATTGAACGTAATGCGCGCTGCGCTGGAAGATGCAGGAATGCAGCCTTCAGACATCGACTACATTAACGTTCACGGTACTTCAACCCCGCTTGGTGACCTTGCAGAGACCAAAGCCATCAAAACCGTATTCGGTGAGCAGGCCTATAACCTGAACATCAGCTCAACCAAATCAATGACCGGTCACCTGCTGGGTGCCGCCGGAGCCATTGAGGCCGTTGCATCGATCCTTGCGGTTCAGAATGGCATCGTTCCTCCAACCATCAACCACTTTACCGATGATCCGGAGATCGATAATAAACTGAACTTTACCTTCAACACCGCACAAAAACGTGAGATCAGGGCAGCGCTCAGTAATACGTTCGGTTTCGGAGGGCACAATACTTCGGTGATCTTCAAAAAATATCAAGGATAATCCTTTCCCAATGCGTTGGGGCCTCCGCAAAAAAGACACGTTTTTCGAGCGTAAGATCAAGCTTATTTTCAAGAATAACTTTGGTTTTGTGCCTGCCGACCTTCATTATTACAAGGAAGCGCTGATGCACCGTTCTGCCCTCGACCGCCGGCCGGGTGCAACGCTGAATAGCAACGAACGACTCGAGTTCCTGGGCGACAGCCTGCTGGGAGCTTACGCCGCTTCTTACCTTTTCCGGAAATATCCTGACGGCGACGAAGGTTTTCTGACCAAGCTCCGCTCCAAGATCGTTTCCCGTAATCACCTGAACAAACTCGCGTTCGACCTGCAGATCAACCAGCTGGTAAAAAACGCCATTGCCCAGGACCAGGAAGCCAACACCATTTACGGCAATGCACTCGAAGCGGTTATTGGCGCGATCTACCTCGAAAAAGGGATCGGCTTCCTGAACAAGGTGCTGCAAACCATTTTCGAAAAGTACATCAACGTAAAAAACATCGAGAATACCGAAACCGATTACAAGAGCCGCCTGTTCGAACACGCCCAGCGCGAGCGGAAACCGCTGCGGTTTAATGTGATCAGCGAATCGATGGTACAGAACCGTAAGTTCTATACAGTAGAAGCCACACTGGATCAGTACGCATCAACAGGAGAGGGATTCAGCAAGAAAAAAGCGGAGCAGGAAGCATCCCGCAGTTTGCTCGAAAAGATTACCTTGGCCTGATGGCCGCCAGGTTTGAACTCGACATAGAATACGATTACGACTTCCAGTTGCTGGGCATTGCCAGTCACTTACCCGATTACCGGCTTTGCTGGGCCATCAACCGCCAGCTCGGATTCAACCTCCAGAAATCGGAAAACCCGATCAAAACTTTACAGAAGGATAAACTTACCTACGTTTCTTTTGATGTCTTTTGTCACACCGATGAGGAACACCAGGTGGAGTATTTCCTGATCGACAACATCAACAGCGGAATCCGGCTGCTGCCCGAACAACAACAAGCCGACTACCTGCTTATGGTCAAAGGAATGCACGCCAGCGGATGCCGGGAGCTGATGCAGGCAGTGAACAAAATTGACAAGGTACTGACTACATTTGCCATCGAGGTAGAAAGCTTGAAATCAAAAGAAAAATTGCTTTTTTAGAATGATACACAAAACAAAGATCGTTGCCACCCTTGGGCCGGCCAGCGAAAAGAAAGAAGTACTGAGTGAAATGATCCGTAACGGGCTGGACGTATGCCGCCTGAACTTCTCTCACGGATTACACGAAGTTTACGCCGAAACCATCCGGACCATTCGCGAAGTGAGCCTGGAACTCAATATCCCGGTAGCGATCCTGGCAGATTTACAGGGACCGAAACTGCGCGTGGGCGAAATGGAGAACAACGGCGTTGAACTGATCAACGGAAAGACCATCACCTTTACCACCGAGAAGATCATCGGAACGGCCGAAAGGGCCTACATGACCTATCAGAATTTCCCTAAAGATGTACAGGTAGGAGAGAAGATCCTGATGGATGATGGTAAACTGCAATGCGTGGTACTGTCAACCAATGGAGTAGACGAGGTGGTTGCCGAGATCACCCACGGCGGGATCCTGTCATCCAAAAAAGGAGTAAATCTCCCGAATACCAATGTTTCCCTGCCTTGTCTCACTGAAAAAGACCTCAAAGACCTTGATTTCGTGCTGGAGCAGGAAGTAGATTATATCGGCCTGTCGTTTGTGCGCCGGGCAGACGATATCCGTGAATTGAGAAAGATACTTGTAGAGCGCAAAAGTTCATCCAGGATCGTTGCCAAGATCGAAAAGCCTGAGGCACTGGAAGAGATCGACGAGATCATTGAAGAAACCGATGCCATCATGGTAGCGCGTGGAGATCTTGGCGTGGAAATCCCGATGCAGAAAGTGCCGTTGGTTCAGAAAATGCTGATCCGTAAAGCCCGTAAATCTGCAAAACCGGTAATTGTGGCTACCCAGATGATGGAAAGCATGATCACTAACATTACCCCGACCCGTGCAGAGGTTAACGATGTGGCCAATGCAGTACTCGACGGTGCTGATGCAGTAATGCTGAGCGGCGAGACCAGTGTGGGCAGGTTCCCGGTTGAGGTGATCCGTACCATGGCCGAAATCATCCAGGAAGTGGAGGAAAACAAGCAAAGCGACATTTACCACAAGGAAACCCGGCCGATCGATGTGCTGGATGAACGTTACATTACCAACAGCGTTTGTCATGCGGCAGCTAAACTTGCACAGCGGGTTGATGCGGTTGCGCTTGCAACGATGACCCATTCGGGGTACACTGCCTTAAAACTATCCAGCTTCCGTCCGAAAGCCGGTGTGTACGCATTCTCGAGTAACCGCAGGCTGCTGTCATCGCTTACTCTTGTATGGGGCGTACGCTGCTTTTTCTACGATAAATACTCAGGTACCGACCAGACCATATCCGATATCAAACACATTCTTCAAAAGAACGGGATTGTGAAAAAAGGCGATCATGTGATCAACATTGCATCAATGCCGATCACCGACCGCGGAATGGCGAACATGATGAAGTTGTCGGAGATCTAAGAGGCTATATTTACTACCAGTTTACCAAGGGGAAATCGAAAAAATTACGGTTTCCCCTTTTTTATGGAAAAACTTTCGCTGGAATAGCTAATTTAGAACTCAAACTAATCCCTTGTATGCGAAAACTCTCCACGCTAAAGCGCGTAATGGCGCTTTGTGCACTTTTCTGTGCGTTTCCCTCCATCCTTTCCGCCCAATATTGTACAGCCGCAGTGGGTACTGCATGCGACATCAGTGCGATCAAACGGGTTGCGATCTCCAACATCGACAACGATAACAATATTTGCGACGCCGACATTCTAACCGGCGGACTCACTGACGGTTATTCCGATTACACCGCAATGACGGTATACATGAAGCCCGGAAATACCTACCAGGTAACACTGGAGATCTACAACGGACTGATCCTCGATTTTGCAACCCTTTGGATCGACTGGGACCTGGACGAGACCTGGAGCAGTGACGAAATGGTGCCGCTGGTCGGGAATGATTATGTACTGGGCACTTACACCGCATTGGTAATTGTTCCGCCAACCGCAGTCGAAGACAGTATCGGCCGGATCCGTGTGATCAGCGATTTTAACCTTCCTCCGTTAGATCCCTGTGCCGAAACTTACAGCGGTGAAGTAGAAGATTATTCCTTTATTGTAACTGAAGCGGATCCTCCGTCTACAGGCGGCGGCGGACCGGCATATTGCGCCGGATTGGTCGGTGATCCCTGCACGCAATCTGCGATCAAGCGCTTTGCAGTCGGGGACATTGACAACGACAACAACATTTGCGATGCCGATATTCTAACCGGCGGACTTACCGACGGGTATTCCGATTATACCGACATGATCGCGACCTTCCATCCGCTCACGCCTGCAACTGTTACTCTTGAGATCTACAACAGCCTGATCCTTGATAACGCGGTGATGTGGGTAGACTGGAATCTTGACGGTAACTGGAGCACCACCGAATACACCGTGCTGGTAGGTGAAGGGTATGTAACCAATACCCTGAGCGCGGTACTTATTCCGCCGGCAAACGCAGTGACGGGCAAAGTAGGCCGCATCCGCGTAACCAGTGACTTCTTTCTGCCGAATACCGATCCGTGTACCGCTACATTCTCGGGCGAGATCGAAGATTATTCCTTTATAGTGCTGCCCACCGGCGAAGAACTTCCGGAGTGTATGGATGTGACCGCCGTTTTCCCGGCAAACAACTCCACAAATAACTGTCAGCAGCTTACCCTGAAATGGCCGAAAGCCGACAACGCGACCTCTTACCTGCTTACGGTAAGAGATACAACTGACGGAACCATTGTGGTGAACCAGCTAAGCCTTACTGACACAACTTATACGCTTCCATCTGCATTTACCGCCGGGCATACGTACACCTGGATAGCAGAATCGCTGAACGACGGAACCAAAGGGTTTCAATGTGACTCGGCAACGTTTACCACATCTGCTAATGACGACCCGATCACATCTGTTCTTCCAGCGGGAGACACACTTTCGACCTGCCTGAATTCGCCATTGATACTGGATGGAAACGTAAGCCAGGGTACTGCGCCGTTTACGCATCTATGGACCGGCTCGTCGGCTTCAAAACTCAGTCAGACCAACATTCAGTCGGTAGATTTTTCGGCCGATAGCGTTGCGTTCTACACCTACCGCTATACCGTTACTGACGCAAATGGCTGTAAGGCTAATGATTCAGTAAATGTGCAGGTGCGCCGGCTTCCGGCAAAAGGAACATTATCAACCATAGATTCGGCGTATTGTCTTGGAGATACCGCCGTGATCAGGTTCACCGGTTACGAGGGAATGATCAACTGGCAGGATTCGTCTGCAACGCACGACTGGATGAGCGCGCCGCTCGGACAGGTAAACGACAGTACATTCATTTATGAAGGACTTACCGAAAACACCTATGTAAGGGCACTGCTTACCTCCGCTGCGTGCGGTACCATTAGCGGAAATACACTGATCACCGTTCACGCACTTCCTGCTGCTCCAGTTATTGCGAACCTCGGTAGAGACAGTATTTGCGCCGGTGAGAGCACACTTTTGCAAGTGAGCAATTATTCCGAAAACCTGTCCTGGAACGATATGGCACTTACAGCAGGCGACAGCCTGGAAGTGGCAGAATCCGGGGTCTACACGGTAACCTACACCGACAGCAACACGTGTCAGTCCAGTGCCGCCTACCAGGTACACGCAAATGTCGAGGCCGATCAGCCTGTGATCACCGTAAACGGGGCGTCACCGTATTGTGCCGGCGACACCTTGTTCCTTACCGCTACCGGATCGAACCTGGAGTGGGCCGATGCTTCAGGACTTTACACCGCCGCAGATACCGTTACCGTAACCGACAATGCACCGTACACAGTACGATCTACCAACAGCGCAGGTTGCAGCGCGGTTTCCGATACCATTTCGGTAACCTTTAATGCGCTGCCTCCAAAGCCTACCATTACGAAAGAAAATACCGCACACTGCGAAGGAGACACAGTATTGTTAGGGACTTCAGCTGGCATTCCGTTCTGGAATACCGGTGACAGTACCCATACCCTGGTAGTAACCACACCCGGCGCGTACTACTTGCTCGACGTAACGCCTGCCGGTTGTCTTTCTTTTTCTGATACTATAGTGGTAACGTTCGATTCCCTGCCGGCCACTCCGACCATCGGACAGGTTAACAATGATCTCGTAGCCGACTCCACCGGGATCAGCTTTAGGTGGTACAACGACATGGATTCACTGATGGCTGTAACGTCTTCTGCCAGCTGGAAGCCGGAAGAAAGCGGCATATACTATGTGGTGGCCGTGAATGCTGCCGGTTGCGGATCAGCGCCGTCGCCTTATGTACAATACAATGTACTTGGGATCGCGAAAAACAGCGGTAGCATAGAAGGTGTTCAGATCTATCCGAATCCTGCTTCAGGCTATGTTATGGTAAAAACCGACCGCAATGCCTGTGAAGTCATCCTTACCGACGGACTTGGCAGGGCGATCAGGACGTGGAACATCACCAGCGGAACCAATCAGCTGAACCTTGATGTGGCTCCGGGAATGTACCTGCTGAATATCTCCGGACTTGGGTCGGCAAAGCTCACTGTTTATTAAACCACCGCTTAGCGAATTCGATACCCGAAATCTTGCACGTAGCCAATGAAAGCGTACATTTGTGCGCCTTTCGGCTCCGTAGTTCAATGGATAGAATAGAAGTTTCCTAAACTTTAGATATGAGTTCGATTCTCGTCGGGGCTACAAGTAGCATTTCCAAACACCTTCAAAGACTGTCTCCGGACAGTCTTTGTTGTTTATGGCCGTGACCGGCTTACAAATGCTTGGTTCCCGTTACCTTCAGCTCATTCAGGTCTACCTGCGACTCCGCTTTCCGGATCTCCTCGTCGGTAAAGTGGTTTTCCCGTTTCATGCGAAAGAGTTCCTTGCGCTGAACCGAATGGATATCGAGCATGATCGACTGATATTCCTCAAGGTCCTTTAGGCGATTGGTACACACTTCCCACGAGTTGAGGTGGCGCTGCGCCGAATGGATGTCGCTTTCCAGGTTTTCCTTCAGGTCGTTCAGCAGGGTGTTCATGCCAAGTTTATCACCGTATTTGTTTTGAAGGGTTTCGAGTGCCAGCTGGTCGAGCCTGAGCTGGATGCCGGCCTGTTGTTCGTGCGACGGCGGAATGTTGTCTACTTCCTTCAGTTTTATCCACCGGATGAGTAACGGGAGCGTAAGTCCCTGGAACACCAGGGTCACAAAGATCACGATGAAAGTAATAAAGATGATCAGCTGCCGGTGAGGGAACGGCGTACCGTCACTCATCAGAACAGGTATAGACAGCACCGTGGCCAGCGAGACCACACCGCGCATTCCCGCCCAGCCGATCACCAGCGGGCCTTTCCAACCCGGCGAAGGGTCGCGTCGTATTTTTTCACTGAGCCAGCGCGGAATGTGTGCCGCCGGATAGATCCACAGGATACGAACTACGATAATGATCGCGCTGATGATCAGTCCGTATTTAATTCCCTGCAGCAAACTGGTTTCTCCCAGTCCGCTGATGATTTCCGGGAGGTCCAGTCCAATCAATACAAATACCAGGGCATTCATGGCAAAGATCACCGTATTCCAGACCCCGGTCATGTTGATCCGGGTATCGCCGGTGGTAAACATTTCGTGTGCCCGGAACGACATGAACAGTCCGCCGCTCACCACCGCCATGATACCTGAGAAATGAAAATGCTCGGCAGAAAGAAACAGGATGTAAGGTGTCATTACGGTAAGAGCCGCATCGATGGCAGGAGTAGTGGGTAAAAACCGATGGATGGCATAAAAGATATGCGCTCCCGCAATTCCGATCACTACACCCATTCCGGCAACCAGCACAAACTGGCCTGCAGCTTCCTGGAAAGAAAAGGTACCGGTAAGTACTGCGGCCAGGGCAAAGCGAAACACGATGAGCGACGAAGCGTCGTTGATGAGGCTTTCTCCTTCTAATATCGTCAGCGTCCGGCTCGGCACTTTTAATCCTTTTAACACAGTACTTGCCGCAACGGCATCAGGCGGGGAGATCACGCCGCCGAGCAGAAAGCCGAGCGCAAGTGTAAACCCGGGTATCAGCGATTGTGAGGCATAGGCAACAACCAGAGAAGTAAAGAACACCAGTCCGAATGCCAGCAGGGTGATCGGGCGTTTCCATTTCCAGAAGTCGTTCCAGGAAGTATACCATGCTGCTTCGTACAGCAACGGCGGTAAAAAGATCAGGAAGATGATGTCAGGATCGAGTGTGAGGATCGGGATCCCGGGAATGAAACTGATGCCCAATCCGGCCAGTACCAAGAAAATGGGATACGCAACCCGGAGTTTCCGGGCCAGCATTACCAGGAGGAAGACAATAAAAAGAAGGCCGAGTATGAGTAGAATGTTTTCGTGCATGGAGTTGAGGTTTGCAGGATCAATGCACTCAATAGTAGCTATAATCTGCGAAACAGGGGTAATCTGTGCAGGTCTCTATCCGCAAAACGATCTCTTCCCAGAAAGAAAATCCGGTGTAATTGTAAATTCTAATGAGATCTTAATTTCTTGAAGAATGTGCCGCTATACATTTGTTTCATGATCAACGTCAGACAATGACCGCAGATCAGACGAATTTGCAGCGCGTGTAAATTCATTAAGGTGAGAGTAAAAAGTAAAAAGGTGAGGACGCTGTCCGAGTAGTCAAGAGTATTGGGTGAGAGCGAGACGCAGACGAAAAGACAGCAATTTGAGAGAGATGGGACCTGAATGAGAGCGGGTCCCTTTTCTGCGTTTATAAGCCTGGGATAACACAAGTATCCTTATCAGCAACGCATCAAATTCCGGTTGATGTATCAGGTCGGGTAATGAGAGGGTTTGCCGGGATCAATTCAAACAGATCAACTCCAACACGGCTTTCTCAGCCAGCATATTCGAGTAATTTATTTTGAAACATTCCAAAGGCAATCCGCTGAACAGATATGTTCCCGTATACTCTACGATCACTATTCTATGTTTTTGCGAGATCATGATGTTAGTGTTTTGAGTGTGGAGACAAGATTGGTGCCATAATGCTTAATGTATTTATTATTACGCAATAACACACTGATATACAGGGGGTTATTAGGCTAAATTAGGTTGTGCTAAGTCCGGTTGTTTTGTCATTGTTCTGCGACAGAATCGTCGAAAAGTACCACAGATATAGCCTCTCATCATTCACATCTTTTGTTTGACGCTTAGTTTGTTGCTGTCCTTTCTTTTGGAAAGAAAGAACGAAAGA
>JAZKEZ010000194.1:0-27626 GCA_040386675.1 Bacteroidota bacterium
TTCATGTGCGGGATGCCGCCGGATGTGTCCGTCACACGTTGGTATCTGTCACTCAACCTGCAACACTAACGGTTTCAATCGCAACAACCGATGTATCATGTTTTGGAGGTTCTAATGGATCAGCTATCTCGACTGTAAACGGAGGAACCGGTCCGTATACCTACCTATGGTCGACCGGGGCAATAACGCCGGTCGTCAGCGGACTTATCGCCGGGAATTATTCAGTAGTGGTAAAAGACGCTGCCGGTTGCGAAGCGACAGCCAGCGCGGCGATTAATGCACCCGACAGTCTCTCGATCCTTGCTGCCGTTACCAAGCCAAACTGCGACAGCCTGTGCAACGGAGCAATCTCGGTACAGGTTTCGGGCGGGACGCTGCCGTATGGTTTTCAATGGAGCAACGGTTCGGTTGCCGCCAACCAGCAGCAACTTTGCGCCGGCACCTACACACTTACTGTAACCGATGCCAACGGCTGTGTAAGATCCCTCAGCATTACGCTTGATCAGCCGGATGCGTTAACCGCGGATGCCGGTCCGGACAAGACCCTCTGCAAAACCGGAACGCTGTTGCTTCGCGGAACTGCCTCAAACGCTGCTGCCAGCTATCGCTGGACGAGCACCTCGGGGATTTCCTCAGATTCCAGTACCGTACGGATCGATCAACCCGGGAGTTATTTCCTGGAAGTAAGCCGCAACAATTGCGTGGGACGCGATACGGTAGTCATCACCCAGACCACTAACGACCTGAAAGCAGAATTTGTAGCGTCGTCACAAGCCTTTAAAGACAGCATTTTCTCCATCATCAATATTTCGAGTCCGGCGCCTGATAGTGTTCGCTGGGTGTTGCCCAACGCAGCAAGTGTATTGATCATAAGCCAGGATAAAAACCTTGCGGAACTCATTTTCCGGGACACCGGCACTTTTACCGTGAGCATGATCGTGCGCAGCGGTGAGTGTGAGAAAACCGTCGAAGACCGCATTTTCGTGATCGAAGGTCAGCCTTTCCAGCCGGTAGCCGGTAATCCGCGACGGGCGTACATCCAGCAATTTACCATCGGTCCGAATCCGAACGACGGGAAATTCACAGTCCACATCGAACTCGAGGAAAAAGGTCCCGTTCGCCTGCGTATCCTTTCGCTCGACAGCGGCGGGACCAGGGACGACAGCCAGTCGGATGGAGAGAAGGTCTACGATCTTGCCTACGACATCGCCATTCCCGCCGGACAATACCTCCTGTTGCTCGAAACCGCACAGGGATCGCAAAGCCTGAAGCTCACCCTTCGCTAAAAATACCTCACCACGAACCGAATACCTGCATTTAACACCTTTACAATGCGACCTCAACACCACATCATCCACACCACACTCAAGCGATCTGTGTTCCGTCTGCTGGCAATTGCCGCGCTGCTTTTTTGCACCGTAATGGCCTTTGCCCAGAAGCCGGTACAGGTAAACGTTTCGCTCATTCCGCCATATTCCAACCGGATCAACGATTTCTACCTCGGCAATTCACCAAAACTCAGGGTGATGCTTGTGAACCACGATCTTACGCGTCCCGGACTGGAAGTACGCCTTAAAATGAGCATTCGCACCACGGGTAACGGTACTATATTGCAAAGCAATGAATACGGGAATTATCCGTCGCTGTTCCTCGATCCCGGTGTTCCGGTTACGGTGACCATG
This sequence comes from Bacteroidota bacterium, assembly GCA_040386675.1. Taxonomy (GTDB): domain Bacteria; phylum Bacteroidota; class Bacteroidia; order Flavobacteriales_D; family Luteibaculaceae; genus DASUEB01. Next base: position 1,683 of record JAZKEZ010000194.1, read on the forward strand.
GCAGATCTTACCCCGTATTTTAATGTAAGTAACCTCAGTTTTGTCGGCATGTCGATGGCCGATTACCAGAAAGGATTCCTGAAGGAAGGGATTTACAGTTTCTGTTTTGAGGCGATCGAAGTCAATTCGCGCCAGAGCCTGAGTACCGAAGGTTGTGCACAGGCCCCGCTTTCTTACGACGAACCGCCGTTGCTCAACGCTCCGGCGAAGGGAACCGTAGTGGCGCAGAAAGAACCCACCAACCTCATTTTCCAGTGGACACCACGGCACATGAGCAGCGGGAATGCGGCATTCAACACAGAATACGTATTCCAGCTCACCGAACTGAACGATCCGAATGTGAATCCGCAGAGTGCATTCGACCGCGGACAACCGCTGTTTGAACGGGTGATGGATGCCTCGGCCATGCTCTATGGGCCGGCGGAACCTTTGCTTCTGGTAGGCCGCCGCTATGCGTGGCGGGTGCAGGTGAGGCAAAAGACCAATTCCGGCGACGGACAACAGTTCCGAAACAACGGCTACAGCGAGGTCAGCTTTTTCGATTACCAGGCTCCCGCGGCAGCCTGTGGCGGAGTTCAGCGAGCCCAGATGTCGATCTATGGTAACGAATCTTACGGGTTTACCTGGGAAGCCATCAACGGAATTTCAAATTACATCTTCGAATACGATTACCTGGACCGCGGGTTCTCAAAGATCGTCCGCGAAAACGTGGAGCATTCCCGCTGGGGGCACCCGGTAAACGGTGTAAGTGTCAATGCTTACCGCATCGGGGTGCTGTGCCCGGCGACCAAACAGATCATTTTTACTGAATGGCTGTATTATGGTCCGTCGGTGGTAAAAACCTTTACGCCCGAAGGCGGAACACCCGAACCCCCAAAGATCAAAGGCCGGTTCCTGTGGGCGATGGATGCCACCAGCGAAGCCGAAGCTCTACCGGGAAGCAGTTTGTTGAAACCCGCTGTTTCATCTTCAGAAAACTGGGTGAAAAGTGATACCACTGCCGGGAAAAACCGTTACGCGGTTCCCGATGAGGCCGTGAAAGTACACCTGGAGCTTGTGGAAACCACATATACACCCGTCATCAGGCGGCCGGTTGCAGTGGTTGAGGTAAAAGACGGCTATTTCGAGTTCCCGATCCCTGATACCTACCGCAACCGCACGGTAACGTTCGCGGTTCGTGCCGAAGGTTCAGGTTTTAACGGCGCGGCCAAAGAGCAAATCTTTGTGAGCAACGGCTCTGATATCACCTTGCCGAACGTTGTATTTACCGCCAAAACCACTCACCTGAAAGCAGGTGTCGTTTGCCCTGATTGTCCCGATCCCTCAAAATTATCGGTTGATCTTTTGGTGGAAGAACGCATCTACGAAAGCATGCCTCACCTCAAATCCGCCGGTTATGGAGTAGGCGGGGAGCAGGTAAGGCAGGACGAGATGTTCAAATCAGCACAGCAGTCGGGTTTCTCGTTCTATTCACCGCACCTGGCCAATAATTACCGCAACTGCGTGGTGATCGGCTCCCTGAAGGACGACCGCCTGTACAAGAAACTCTTTAACCCGATCAATCCCACCATCGGTTACTGGATCAGGGTGAGGTACGGCAATGCCCCGGCACGATACTATCCGCTTCCTTACCTGTACACCGAAAAACCGGAAACCCGCGTCATTGAACAGGTGGTGACCTATTCGGTACAAAGCCTCAGAAAGCTGGATGGCGTGGTAAGTTTCAAAAACAAACCCCGCGAAGGTGTCCGGGTAAAACTCACTATACCGGCAAGCAGCACAGAACCGGTACGCAGCCAGGATTTTACCAAAGAGATCATCACCGACTGGCAGGGCAATTATACCTTCACCGAATTGCCGGAGATCAGGAAAAATGCACCGTTCAGTATCCAGGCAATGGATGCCACGCTGCGCGAAAAGCCCTTCGTGTACAACCTGGAAGGCGACGGACAAGCTCAGCGCAGTTACAACATTACTCTTGTAAATCCTGTGCTTTCTGTGATCGGACAATTGGTGGATGAGATCAACGGTCAGCCGGTTCCCCACGCTTACATCACCATGGACGGACAAACCGTGCGCAGCAGTGCATACGGCTTTTACGTACTGCACGTGTACGACAACGCCCCGAAAACGGTAACGGTGAAGCAGTACAGCATGCGTGAGAAAACCTTCACGTTTACGCCACGGAAATTCGAATACGCCGGAACTACTGATTATGGCTGGGGCGAGTGGAGTTCGCTGGTCGACAAGACCGATATCGTAAAGTCACACCGCGACGGCGGCGGACAAATCTGGTATTACGGACTGGCTGCCTCGACCTCAGAAATGTACGATCAGCACGTTCCCGCAAAAGGCGACCTGAAAGGCGTGTTCAATATAGGGCAGACCCGGATGAGACACGGAACCGCGAAATTAACCGTGAAGATCAAAGACAACAACCAGTTTGTTTCAGGCAGGATACAACTCAGCGACCGCCTCGCTTACGATGTGCCGGCCACAGGTACCACGGTAGAGATCCCGGTAGGAACGTATTACTGGACGGTGAGCTCCCCTGATCGGTCAAGTACCGATGTGTTCATGCCGGTACAAGGCTTTGTGCAGTTGTTTACCGACAATGAACGGGAGATCGTGGTAAGTCCGGTATTGGCCACCAAAGTGAGCGGACGAATCACCGACAAAGCAAAAAACACCCCGTTGGCTGATGTTTCCGTGAATGTGTTCGGACTCCCGTATTCCACCAAAACCGACCGCGACGGGAACTACAGTTTCCTGGTGCCACGGAATGAAGACCTGTCGTTCGAGTTGTTCAAAGACGGTTACGACCAGGCCGACACCGCTTTCCGGTTTACCGGCGGAACTGCCTCGTTCAGTCATGCGCTGGTCGTACGCGATCCGTCCTTACCGAATATCAAAACCATTGCGGGTTTCCCGGTAAACATCACTGGAATATCGAAAACCACCGGGGCCAATATTTACGAGGTGACCGGCGTGATGAGGTTTACTGACAACAAAGTGTTTTCAGTAAAATCCGGTTCAGAAGCTAAGCCATCTGTGAAGTTCCGGAAAGTGCTGGTTAAAGTGGGCAATGATCCGCAGGCTGCCGAACCACGTGCCGAGATCAAATTCGAGGAAGCCGTGATCAACATGCACGCCTGGGGCTGGGCACCGGTTGAGGTAAGCGGCTCCGGCGGCATCCGTCTCCGTGCCGGCGGAACAAGACCCGATGGCGAACCCGATTATTCCATCGGCCACATCGGCGGTGAAAAACTGATCCTTAAACTGAGCAAGGAAAACAAAGTGGCCGGAATCCCCATCCAGCTGCCCGATGCCGAATTGACACTCAACAACATCAACGTGGCACGGCTCGATTCCATGAACCGCTTCCGCTACGTGTTTACTACGCAACCCACCGGGATTGTGGCACTTTCGGAAAACGCACAATTCAACATGCGGTTTTTGTCTGATACCGTTTCGCGGAACATCAGTAATAACGGAATCACCCGCGATACAACCAAACGCGACAACCGCTACCTCGAAGCACCTGTCGGACTGATCACCAGCTTGTTTGTGGCCCGCGATTCTGCCATGATGAACAAAGACGGGATCAACATGCTCGGCTACCTGAAATTCCCATCCATTGCAGGAATGAGTCCGGGAGATTCGGGCAAAGTGCGCATCGACAAATTCATCATCGGAGCCGATTTCAGTATCAAAGAACTGAACTTCAGGGTAAACGAACGCAATCCGTATGAGGTCGGTGTCCAGAAGGTAAAAGCCAGGCTGACGAATTTCATCATCAAAGACCTCGGGACACCCAACCTGAGTTTCGGGATCGGCGGCGCCATCCTGCTTAAGCGCACCGATTCTACAGCCACCAAAACGCCGCGTACCCAGCCGGATACCGCCAAAGCTGTGTACGACGAGGCACTCATCATCAAAGAATTCAGTCTTACGCGAAGCGCCGAAGGAAATACCGTAACGGCCGATCTGAAGCTCGGTCCGAAAGGCATCGGCATCAAAGGATTGCGCTTCACGACACCCGGCGAAAGCTCGATTAAAATGAGCTACAACAACGCTGAGAAAAGTTTCGAATTCGACGGTTCCGGACTGATCGAATACAAGAAAGATTCAACGAAAGCCGGTGGTAATTCACCCGGAACCGACAGCGCGGCCACCACCATGTTCCCCATCGAGATCCAGCGTTTCCAGCTGCGCAGTACGGATTGGTCGATGTACCTGGCGGCGAAGGCCAACATCAAACTCAACATGAAAGTGGCTTCACTGAATGTGGAGAAGATCGTGGTGAGCGTAGGTTCTGATGTAACGATGCAGGAGATGAACGCCTACCTCATTGCCGATTCGGCGAAAGGCCAGACCGGGAACCACCTGCAGGATGCAAATCCCGACGAACCTCTCGACGAAAGCAAGGCCAGCTGGGCCATCGGGGTAAAAGGCGGATTCACTTTCGGTATCAAAGGACTGAAAACCGACGTGGCCGGATCGTTCCTCGTTGGGAATGTGAAGGATAAGATGCAGTTCCAGGTGAATGAGATCGCGCTCGGCATAGAAAGTTCGGCCTTCACCCTGAAAGCGCAGGTAGCGATGACCTTTAACGACAGCTGTGCCGGTTTTGCTGCCGCGGCTTCGCTCACGGTGTTGAAGAAAGAGATCGATGTGAAATTCGGATACTACAACCTGTATAAAACCGCGACCCGCGAATCGGGAATGCTGTTGTACGCTGAGGTTGCAGTAAGCGCCGTGATCACCACCGGACCCATTACCTGGCAGAAGATCGGCGGCGGATTCCGCTACAATTCAGTCGACAAGGAATTTATGGTAAAGGTGATGGGCGATTTCGGTCCGACAGGAACCACACCCGAAACCATGCTGGTGAAAGATGCCTTTGTATCGGTGCTGTTCCAGACTGAACAATGCGGACCGTACCCCGTTGTTGAAGGCGGTGGAACCATGTCGATGAAAGGAGAGGACATTGCAGTGGCCACGCTCAAACTCGACTTCTGCCGATTGATGGCACTCATCACTGTAAAATCACTCAAACCCGTTCCGATTCCAATGGCTCCCGGACTGATGGGGAAATTCGACGGGGTGTTTTACGCTACGAAACGCGACATCGGAACCACGATAGAACCGGTGATCTTCCTGTACGCCGGTGTCGACCTGTCATCGATGGGCGACCTGCTGAAGGGAAACCTGTACATCGCACTCGGCATCAATTACAACAACGCCGATCCGGAAGCACCGCAGGTGTGCCGCGACATGTTCCCCAAGATCTCGGCAAAAGCCAAAAGCGGGGACTTGTTCCACGCCATTGCCCTTGGTGGCGAAGTGATGGTGAACACCCGCAACAGCTTCGACCTGAAAGTCGGCGGGTTTAAAGTTGGGCACGCGGGTTACTTCTTCGATGCCACCGGCCAGGCATTGCTGGTAGTCACCTTCTCCGAACCGGTTGGATTTACCGCAGGCTTCAAGGCAGAATTGTCATTCGGTGCCGATATCCAGCTCCTCTCGTTTTTTGCCGAAGCCAAAGTACGGATCGCTCTCGGACTTGAAGGCGGATACGCCGACCTGCGCGAAGAACAGATCCGCGACAAGTACGACAAGCTGAAAAATACCGGTATTGACGAATTCGCGATCAGTCCGTTCATGATGTGGCAATTCGGAAGCAAAGACCGCATTGACCTTGCCCGTAAAAAAGAAAAGGAAAACGGTTCGACCCGCGCACCGAACCTCTACACCGATGATTATTACGACGTGTGGAAAGCCGCGTACAAACCGGAATTCAGTGTGCTCGACGGTGCGCAGGTAAACATACAAAGCGACGAAATGTATACCGAGGCCAGCAAGGGCAAGGAGTTCGGATTTACCCTGAAAAGCGACAAGTCGACCGACATGAGCCGCTACCGGCTTAAAGTGGAGTATTCCAACTACGGCCGTACCGAAACCAGAGTCTCCGTAAACAACGTTGCCGTAGGTTCTATCCGTACCGATGCGCCGACAAGCGGACCATTGACCTACCTCACGAAAGAGTTTTCGGTAGAACGCAGCAGCATGGCCACCGAAATGAAAGTGACGTTCGAAGTAGATCCGTCGGCTCCGTACGACGTTAAAAATACCACGACCGTGCGACGGGTTACGCTGGAAGCCTGGGACAACCCCGCTGTGAGTGCGACCAAATCGGGCGCGCCATCCGACAAAGAAGGAGCGGTAGATGTAAGTGCGTCCAACGGCAACTACGCACGACTGAACAGCAAATTCAGTTACCGCATGGACGTGACACCGCTGGCCAACCGCTATTCGGTACGTATCCGTATGCTGAACTTCGAAGGCAAAGAAAAATCGATGAAGGTGTTTGTCAACGGCGGCGAAATCGCCTCGATCAACAAAGATTACGGCGGGTCGGGTTTTGGCGAACAGACCTTTGGGATTCCCAACAAGCTGATCGAAAACCAGGAAGGTGCCGCAAGGTTGAGGTTCCAGGCCGATGCGTCAAAATCGAGCTACCGCGTATTCAAAACTACCTTGCTGCTGGACGGCAAAGAGGTAGACTGGTACATGCCGCATCCGAATGAGCTGCAGGCTTACTGGGAATCTATTGAGAAACTGCAGAAAAAAGCGACCGCAAAAGATCAGGCGGTGTTGAGCAAACGTGCGATCAACAACGGCAACTGGGAAGAATACCGCAGCCAATACAACGTGTTCCGCAGTCAGCTCAGCGGAAACCAGGTGGGAGTCTGGGTGGTGAACGACAACCGGACCTATGCTTCGGCCTATGCCGGCGGATGGTATGCATTCGACATGAACACTGCCGGGCAAAAAGACCTGATGCTGCGCGTGCGCTACTGGGGAAGCGACAAGAACAAGGCGCAGACTATTTTCGTGAACGACCAGCTCCTGACACGAAGTACCGTAAACGCCGAATATCCTGACATGGCTTACGACGTGGATTACCCTATTCCGAACGAATTCCTGGCCGCCGGCAAGATAAGGGTGAAGTATCAGGCCGATCCGGGAACGGCGGCACCGAGCGTACTGCGCACCCTCGTGATCCACGATTACGCCTATTACGACAAGCTGATGCTCGAAGAACTGGCGCAGATGAAAAACAGTACCGGACCGAGGTCGTGGTACATCAAAGGATTCGCCGAGTTTAACGCCATGCTGGCCGTAAACCGCTATCCGTATTGCAATGATTACTGCATGTTCTGTTCAAACCCCGGCTTCAAAGTCTGCCTGGATGCCTCCGGCAAATTCTCGTGGAGAAAGCCCGACGGACAATCTGCTGACCTCCAGTCGGAATTCAAATTCGGAAGCGATTCAAGAGAATAACCCATTACACACCACACGCATCATGAACTACTTTTTCTCCATTCTATTCTCCTGTCTGGCAGTCGCAAACCTCGTTGCCCAAAACCGGCAGATAGAAGCCGTTGCAGGTCCCGCAGGCGTTTACATCTATATGAACGTTACGGCTGAAGGCGAAAAGCCCGACACCATACAGCTCGCCATTACCGACCATTACCTCGTGGAACGGGCGGTTTACGACAGCATCAGCCGCAAGACCGGCGAATACAAAACCGTTGGTAAATCGCGCCCGGTACAAAATAGCAAAGAACTCCGCAGCTTCTTCAGCGACAAAGACATTGCCGAATTGCGGAACGTATTCGATCTGGCGAATGAGGAAGAACTGGTGACCTTCTTCAACACCCGTCGCAATCCCGATGCATTCGGACCGTATTACTTACTGATGGCTACCAAACTGGCGACCGGGAACATCTACCTCGACAACACGGCAAAACCGGGAACAACATACAGCTATCGCGTTACCCGCGTGAACAAAGATGCTACCACCGCAGCCGGTGGAACAGCCATCGTAAAAGCCGGCGCACCAAACCCGGTACTGGAGATCTTCAAACCCGGCAGTGCAGAAGTAAATGCCGGCGATACCGTAGTGTCCTTCAGTTGGAAAATACCCGTCGACAGTCTCCTCAACCATCCACCTGCAGGATATTCCATGAAGCAGCTGCTGGTGACCCTCAACGGATTAAAAGCCCGCGTGATGCTGAGTGCAGGAGCCGGAAACCCATACGCACTGGCCGCAAATGTGATCGCCACCAGCAACGACAGCGACGGCACCTTCAACCTCAACTACCGCAAACGCTCTATTCCTGAGCAGCAGTACCACGCGTTCGTGTTGCTGGAAGATGAGGTTGGCAACAGTTCCGGCGCTTCAGATACCGTATTGGTGTTCTCGGTTGGTCCGGCGACTCTTCCTGTTCTCCAGACCATGAATGCCACAGCAGTTCCAGATGGCGTTCAGCTGAGTTGGCCGAAGGTGATCCCGAAGGCGTATATCGTAGGGGTGAAGATCAGCCGCTACAACGAAGAACAGCAACTGGGCGAACTGGCGCTGGTTCCGGTCTCAGATACCGCTTTCGTTGATTATTCGGCCAAACCCGGGATCAGTTACAGTTACCTCGCCGAATTGCAGTTTGCGCACGGACTGGGTCTCCGCCAGGCTGCCCCGGCGCAGGCAATAGGCGCGGCTACTGTGTTCTCAGACCCGCTTCCTCCATTCAACGCAAGGATCAAAAACACCGGAGAGAGTATGTTGCTCGAATGGGATGCACAGAAACAGGCCAGCATTTTCGGCTATTACGTGTACCGTGGCACCAATCCCAACAACCTCGAACTGATCGCCGGTCCGTTGAAAGGCCAACTGAGCTACCTCGATTCTGCCCGGTACCTGAGCGGTCGCAGTCAGTATTTCTATGCCGTACAAGCCGAAAACTACCGTCAGAAAATGAGTCCGCTGAGCGAAATTGTGGCGATAACGCCAAGCCGCGCGGTAGAAACGGTAATGCCGAAATCGCTCGATTTTTACTACTCCGGCAAAGCGCTCCAGATCCGGTTTCCCGATGTGCGCGAAGACGATAACTCGATCGTGGGCTACCTGGTTCGCGGTCGTGAAAAAGGTGCTATTGGTTTTCGTTTCCGCAGCACGCTGCTTTCCAACCCGAATACTACTGACAGTGCGGCATTCGAATACGGTAAGACCTATCAATACCAGGTAGCGGCCGTTTCGCTGCGTGGAGATACCAGTGCGTACTCAGAATGGTATGAATTCTTCCTGCCAAAAAATCCGGTAGACCGGATGGAAGTGTTCTACCTGCGCAATACCTCAGCCGGGGTAATGCTTTCGTGGCCGCAGGTAAGCTACGATAACCGGAAGGCCTACGCGATCTACCGCAGGACGGAAGACGAGGAACAGTATAGCAGGATCGCAACGGTTCCGGCCACCACTTTCTCTTATACCGACCAAAGCGCCGTCGCCGGTAAAGTATACGTGTACAGCATCAGTGTGATTGAAAGCGACGATCGGGAAGGCGACCGGGGCGATGCAAAATCCATTCGCCGCGAGATCACCAAAGTGACCACCATTTCAGAATAAAGCCAGTAAACACCACAACCAAGCCTCCATCCACGATCATGAGCAAAGCTTTACAAATTCTGACTTTTACTCTCCTTTCCGCATTGCTGATGCCCGAAATGACCCACGCACAAAGCGTGAGCCTGGACGGCATGGGCGACAACCTCAAAAAAGAAAACCTCGTAAAAACGAGCGGCGGTTTCTCAGCAAATACAGTCTACGATGCCGGGTCGGGTTCGTCGCAACGTCAGCCTTTCACCTGGTTTGTCAACGGCAACGTGAATACCCGGCTGTTCAACCTCATTGACCTTCCGTTCTCGTTTTTTCTTACCAATACCGGCCAGGGACTTAATTATCCTACGCCTCCCAACCGGCTTAGTTTCCACCCGAGTTACAAATGGGTAACCGCGCACGTCGGCGATATAGCGATGACTTTCTCGCCGTATACCCTGAACGGACATCAGTTTTCAGGCGCTGGCGTGGATCTCACTCCGCCCGGAAAACTAAAGATCAGCGCGATGTACGGTCGACTTGCAAAAGCATCACAATTTGATGCTTTCAATACCAGCGTACCGGCAGCATACCGCAGGATAGGGTATGGTGCCAAAATAGGATACACCACCGACAACTGGCGATTGGGCTACATCGCATTTGCCGCAAAAGACGATGCAAATTCGATCGCTTTTGTCCCCGATTCAGTGGGGATCAGTCCGATGAAAAACCTGGTAATGAGCTGGGACGGAAGCGTAAAAATCACCAAAGGACTGGAACTTGCCGGTGAGTATGCTACTACTGCAATTACCAGCGACAGCCGTGACCCATTGCCCGGGGTAAAAGAAGGAGCCGGAGTGCTTCGTTCATTCATCAACGAAAGCAATTCCACCTCCTATCACAAGGCTCTAAAAGCATCATTAAATTATGCTTTTTCCCGAACAATTATCGGTCTGGGGTTTGAACACGTTGATCCCGGGTACCGCACACTCGGCGCCTATTATTTCAACGAAGACCTGGAAAACTATACCGTAAACGTTTCGCAATCCATGCTGAAAGACAAGCTGAACCTCTCGGCTAACTTCGGTTTCCAGCGCGACGATCTCGACGGGAACAAGACCGGGAGCAACAAGCGGGTGATCGGTTCGGTAAGTGCTTCGTTGATGGCTACCGCGAGGCTGAATCTCAATGCGAGCTATTCTAACTTCAGGACCTACATGCACATCAAATCGCAGTTCGAAAGCATCAACCAATTGGGTCCGTTCGTAAACCCAGATACGCTCCGATTCTCCCAGATCTCCCAAAATGCGATGGTGAATGCGTATTTCCAGTTGAGCAACAGCGAAACCAATACACAGGGAATGAATGCCAGTGTCACGTATTTTGATGCATTGGACAAGCAGGGCGAAATAGCCAACGATGCGAATACCTCCCGCTTTTACAACAGCTCGTTTACCTATTCGGTGCAGTTTGCCAAAACCGGACTCAGCCTTAACGGCGGATTGAACGGGAGTTACAACACCATCGGTACCAACGCATACACCACCGTAGGACCAATCGCCTCGCTGAACATTCCGCTTTTTCAGAAAAAGGTGATGACGAGTTTAGCGACGTCTTACAACATCAGCTCAGGGACAGGGGTGCAAAAAAGTGATGTATTCAATACCCGCTTGTCGCTCGCCTATGCATTCCTGAAGGCACACAACCTGAACATGGGGATCATGAACCAGCTGCGCAGCGGCGCAACCCAGGGCAGCGGCCACGATCTGATCGTAACGTTGAGTTATTCGTACCGGTTTTGATGGATGGGTTTAAACACCTCCTTGAAATGCCTCCCACAAAATGCGGTCGCCGGTACAAAGATCGAGCTGTGCCACCTGGTCGGCATCAATCCACGAAGCATCCAGATGTTCAGTAAGCGCGAGGTTGCCTTCAATAAAATCGCAGATCACCGGAACCAGTTCAAACTCACCGGTAATGTACGTGTGTTCGCCGGCTGATATAGGATTGATAATGATGCCGAGTTCTTCGAGGATCTCCCGTTCGGCACATTGGAACAGCGTTTCATCGTCGTGCTGTTTGCCGCCGGGAAACTCCCAGCCGCCGTGGTTTTTCTGTGCCAGCAGTATCTGGCCATTTTCATTTCTGATGATGCAACAGGCTACGGGGATCATTGGGGATGAGTTAGAACGTGATCCATTGCTTCACGAATAATGCCAACGGCGATCTCACTTTCTGCACGGCTGATAGTAAGGGGAGGGGCGAGGCGGAAACTTTCCGGGCAACTCAGGAACCAGAAGGTGATCGCCCCATTTTCCAGACAGCGGCTAACCACCTGCTGTACTACATTGGCATTTTCCATCTCAATGGCGAACATCATGCCCTTTCTGCGGATTTCTTTCACCAACGGATGATGCAATTGCTCTTCCAGCCAGGCTCCTTTTTCCTCGCAGCTGTCCACGAGTTTTTCTTCCAATACTACCTCAAGTCCGGCCAGTCCCGCTGCACAAGCCACCGGGTGACCGCCAAACGTGGTAATGTGTCCGAGGATTGGATTGAACGTCAGTTCATGCATCAGATTCCGGCTGCTTACAAACCCGCCCATGTGCATACCGCCGCCCATTGCTTTCCCGATGGTGAGAATATCCGGAACAATGCCGAAATGCTCGAAGGCGAACAGTTTCCCGGTGCGCCCGAAGCCCGTCTGGATCTCATCGAGGATCAGAAGTGCACCGGTTTCCGTGCATTTTTTCCGCAAGGCCTGCATAAATGCCATTGAAGGGATCCGCACACCGGCATCGCCCTGTATGGTTTCCATGATCACGCACGCCGTTTGCTTAGTGATCGCATCAAGTTCGGTCTCTTCATTGAAGGCGATGAAACTCACATTCGGCAGCAGCGGCCGGAACGCGTATTTTTTGGTCTCATTCCCGGTAACGCTAAGCGATCCGTGCGTACTGCCGTGATACGATTTTTTAAAGGAAACGATGTGGCTTCTTCCGGTAGCGCGCTTGGCCAGTTTCAATGCGCCTTCAGTCGCCTCGGTCCCGGAATTGGTAAAGTACACGCAATCCAGCGTATCGGGCAGCACCGAAGCCAGCTTCGCGGCAAACCCGGCCTGCGGGGCCTGTACGTATTCTCCGTAAGCCATTACGTGCATATACTTCGCCGCCTGTTCCTGCACCGCCTTTACCACTTTCGGGTGACAATGCCCGATGTTGTTCACCGCAATCCCGGAGATCAGGTCGATGTACTTCCGGTCTTCCGGTCCGTAAAGCCATACCCCCTCAGCGCGTTCAATTTCGATGGCCAACGGATACGGAGTGGTTTGCGCCTGGTGGGCAAAGAAGTGGTTTTTCATAAAAGTGAAACGAAAATAAGAAGGGATTCCAAAACTTCTTACTTCTTACTTCTTAATTTTGCCTCATGTCTGCCGAACTCCAAGCCATCCGCTCCACCTACCTCAGCATTGCAGGAAACACCGTACTCGCCATACTGAAAGGATTGACCGGCATCTTCGGCAATTCATACGCCCTCATCGCCGATGCAATAGAATCCACCGGCGATATTTTCTCATCTACACTGGTTCTGTTCGGAATAAAATACGCCAGTCGCCCGGCCGACGACAACCATCCCTATGGCCATGGCAGGGCAGAACCGCTGGTTACTTTCCTGGTGGTGGGATTCCTCATCATTTCGGCCGTGGTCATTGGCTACCACAGCATCATCAACATCTGTACACCCCATGAATTGCCGGCTCCGTATACCCTGATCGTACTCGGCGCGGTGATCATTACCAAAGAACTGTTCTACCGCTTTGTCGACAAGCAGGGAAAGGAAACGCACAGTTCCGCGCTGAAGGCCGATGCCTGGCACCACCGCAGCGACGCGATCACCTCACTTGCAGCATTTATTGGCATTTCCATCGCGCTTTACCTGGGTAAAGGCTATGAATCAGCCGACGACTGGGCTGCGCTAATCGGCTCCGGGGTCATCCTGTACAACAGCTACCTCATCTTCCGTCCCGCACTCGGCGAGATCATGGATGAGCATCTGTACGAAGACCTGGTAAACGACATCAAAATTTCATCCGTACTCGTTCCCGGCGTGATCGATACCGAAAAGTGCCACATCCGCAAATCCGGACTGCGCTATTTTGTCGACCTGCACATGGTGGTAAATGCCTCGATCACCGTTTACGACGGCCATGAGATCGCCCACGACCTGAAGCGCCACCTCCTGACCGAGTTTCCCCAGCTCGCCGACGTCCTCATCCACGTAGAACCCGACGAAGCACATTAATAGTCATCTCGAGCGCAACTAGAGAGCTCTCAACGCACCCACTAATAAGCACGTCATCTCGAGCGCAGCGAGAGACCTCACCCTTGCCACCTCGCCTTTATTTTTTAGCCCTTACCTCCCACATTTTAGCTCCTTTGATCTTTTTTCCTGCTTTGGAGGTTGTCAAATAGCGTAAACTACGTAAACGGTGTATATTGCTCACAAATCCCGACCAATAACATGAAAAAAGAAAACGCAATGGCCATTCTTGCGACCCGTAACGCCCAGATCCTTGAAGTGTGGATGAAAAACCAGCTGAAGGACCATACGCTACGCGAAGACTTGATGAGCAATGACGAACTGCGCAGCCAGTCGGAAGAATTCCTGAGTACTTTCCTTCAAACCATCAAAACCGGCGCTACCGATATCGAATCGATGGCATTCGACAACGTAAGAGAAATTCTTGCCGGCATATCGATGAGCCGTGCCCGCCAGGGGTTTTCTCCACGTGAGACCGGAACCTATATTTTCAGTCTGAAGGAGGCAATTCTTGATGTATTGCAGCAAGAAACCGGCATTAGCCCGGAGCTCCTTTTTACCGAAGCCATGAAAGTAAACCGCATGCTCGACAGCCTTGGGGTGATGACGTTCGAAACCTTTATCAAAGGCAGGGAAGAAGTGATCATTCGCCAGATGGACGAGATCGCAGAGATCTCTACACCGGTGATCCGTGTGTGGGATGGAGTAGTGGCCATGCCGATCATCGGTACGCTCGATAGCTCACGTACCCAGGTGGTAATGGAAAACCTGTTGCAGGAGATCGTTAATTCCGGCAGCGGTATTGCCATTCTCGACATATCCGGCGTACCTGCAGTAGATTCGCTGGTAGCACAACACCTTATTAAAACCGTTAGCGCAACGCGCCTGATGGGTGCAGAATGCATCATCAGCGGTATTCGCCCCGAAATTGCACAAACCGTGGTTCACCTCGGGATCGACCTTTCTACGGTTGTGACCAAAGCAACCCTGGCCAGCGCCCTGAAACACGCATTTGGCCTGCTGAAATTGCAGGTAAAAAGAGCAGAATCACAACATTCTAAATAACCGGGCCTCATGGAAAAAATTCCGATTCTCAGGATGGGGCCGTTCCTGCTGGTCACCATCCAGGTAGACCTCTACGACCGACTGGCCCTCAACCTCGAAAACGACCTGATCCAAAGCGTTAGCAAAACTGGCGCAAGAGGCGTTCTTATTGATATTTCTGCGGTTTCCATTGTCGATTCATTCATGGGTCGGATCATCGGGAACATCGCCTCAATGTCTAAAATACTCGATGCCGAGACCGTAGTAGTAGGCATGCAGCCGGCAGTGGCGATCACGCTTATAGAACTCGGTTTGCCGCTCGAAGGAGTGCATACCGCTCTGAATGTAGAGCGCGGAATGGAACTGCTGCGTACAAAAGTTGTGATTGAAGAGAATGAGGATGACGATCCCGAAACATGGTAGTCATCTCCAAGGACTCAATGGTGATAGGCCGTGAGCAGGATGTGATTTTATACCGTAACCGGGTGAAGGAATTTGCCGTGAAAATCGGGATGGGACTGGTCAACCAGACCAAACTGATCACCGCGGCCAGCGAACTCGTTAGGAACATGCTCAAATACGGCGGCGGCGGCACGGTAACCATAGAAGTCGTGTCGAATATCCAGAACGGGATACGGCTCACCTTTACGGATGAGGGTCCGGGCATACCGGATATCGCCCTTGCCCTGAAAGACGGCTATTCCACAGGGAAAAGTCTTGGACTCGGACTCCCGGGAACCAAAAGACTGGTAAACGAATTTGACATCAGGAGTGAAGTAGGTAAGGGAACACGTGTCTCGATCGTGAAGTGGAAAAATGGATAATACACACGTAGTTTTCAATATCGACAATAACCTCGGTTATTTCAGCCTGCTCAAGAAAGAGATCCACTGGATGGCTGCAGGCGCCGGTTTTACAGGTGGCCGGCTTGGTGAGGTAGATATCGTAGTATCTGAAATGGCTTCCAACCTGATGAAACACTCGGGCAAAGGCGGCGAAATACTGGTACGCGCACTCTCCGACCCGAAACCGGGCATCGAACTGATCTGTATCGATTCGGGCCGCGGAATGACCGATGTATTACAATTCCAGAAAGATGGCTTTTCGACCACCAAAACCCTGGGACAAGGACTCGGCGCCATAACGCGGCTCTGCAACTTCTCCGAAATTTATTCAATGCCCGACTGGGGAACCATCGTCCTGGGCAGGATGTACTGCGAAGAAGACACCATGTACATCGCTCCGCCAAAAATGACAGTAGGATGGGTAAAAGTTTCCAAGCCCGGCGAAAAAGTATGTGGCGACGGAGTGTGGATAGAAGAAAATAAAAATCACTTCAGTATGCTCGTTGCCGACGGACTCGGACACGGTGAACACGCCCGTAATGCGGTAATAGCTGCCGAAACGACGTTTTCCCTCAGCAAATCCCACTTGCCAAACGACATGATCCGCGACCTTCACGCCGGTATCAAAAAGACCCGCGGCATTGTTGGCACGGTTCTTATCCTCGATAAAACTTTGCGAAAATGGATGTTGTGCGGAGTAGGTAATATCGCCACCAGGCTGCTGTTCCCTACCGGGTCAAAAGCCTGTATTTCTTACAATGGCATTATCGGACTGAATATTCCCAAAACCATGAATAACCAGGAGCTTCCGTTGGAAAATAACCAATTGTTCATCCTGTGTTCCGACGGTATAAAAACCCGCTGGGACCTTGCTAAATACCCGGGAATACAAAAATACGATGCCACAATGATTGCTGCGGTCCTCTACAAGGATCACGCGAGAATGACCGATGACATGTTGTCGGTAGTAGTCAAAACATCAATGATGAACGTATGAAGTACCCTATTATCAGGTTCCCGCTCGAAAACGAACTTGACATCATACTTGCTTACCGCCGCGCAATGCGTATCGCCGTGTCATGTAGCATCGGTATTTCTGAGCAAACCTCTTTCGCAACCGCTATATCGGAAATATCGCGGAACGCACTGGAACACGGTCGTGAAGGAGTGATCGAATTTTCGGTAGACAGCGGGCGACAGGGCTACATCGTTGCAGAGATTGCCGACCGCGGCCAAGGAATTAAAGATGTTGAAAACGCACTGAAGGGAAACGAGTCCAACATGCGTGGAAACGGACTGCGTCGTGCAAAAGGAATCGTAGACCTTTTTGAACTGGAAACTACAAGCAAAGGTACTACTGTGAAGTTGGGCATCAAAGTGCCAGCAAAAATGAAACTCGGAGTAGAACTGATCAATTCCTGGATCGTTAACTTCAAAAATGAACTCCCGGTTTCTCCTTACGAAGAACTCAAGAAAAAAAATATCCAGCTGTTTGAACTCAGCGAACGCCTGAGGGAAAGCGAAGAAGAATACCGTATTCTCTCTGAGTCTGCGCCGCTTATTATTTTCTCGCTGGATGGCGATGGAAAGATCAATTACCTGAACCGATGGGCGAAGCAATTCCTCGGCATTACCAATGTGCTGGACATCGACCACGGCTGGGAACGCTTCCTTGACGCAGAAGATGTACCGGTGTTTCTCAGCAATTGGGAAAACAGCCGGGAAACCGGCAACACCATCGAACTGGAATATCGCCTTATGGAAAAAGACGGCCAGAATTCGAGATGGCACTTGTTCAAACTCGTTCCTTACCACGACGAAAGCGGGGTGATCATCAAATGGGTAGGATTCAACATGGACATCCAGGCCCATAAGAAACTCGAGGAGACGCTAAGCGACAATAACCAGTTGAAGGCACTCCAGCAAAAACTGGAATACAAGATCAGCGAACTGCACGCCTCAAACGAAGAACTGGAGAAATTTGCTTACGTAGCCTCCCACGACCTGCAGGAACCGCTAAGAAAGATCACCATATTTTCCGACCGGGTACTGAATGGGAAGAAGGATACCGATACCCTTACCGAAAATGTATCCCGGATACAGAAATCGGTAACCCGGATGCGCAGCCTGATCGAGGACCTGCTCAAGTATTCGATGCTCGACAAAGACCTGTTTTTTGCCCCGGTCGACTTGCAGGAAATCCTCAGCGGCGTGATCCAGGACTTTGATCTGCTGATCGAAGAAAAGCAGGCAAAAGTAACGTTAGACATTCAATATCGTGAATTTGAGGCGAATGCAGAACAGCTGCGCCAGTTGTTCTGTAACCTGATCTCCAACTCATTAAAATATTCTGATCCGTCGCGCCCACCACTCATTCACATCACATCACTTGCCGAAAAAAACGGAATGATAGATATCGTGGTAAAAGACAACGGAATCGGTTTTGAAGAGAAATACGGACAAAAGATCTTCGACATTTTCCAACGCCTGCACACCCGCGAAGAGTTTGAAGGCACCGGCATAGGGCTGGCCATTTGCAAAAAAGTAGCCACCAGCCATTCCGGCGAGATCACGGCCATCAGCCGCCTTAATGAAGGTACCGACATTGTGGTGCGACTCCCGGTTACCCAGCGCAACAGTATATAATCATTACCCGATCAGCCGCATGATCTTGTCCTTGAGTACATCAGGATCAAATGGTTTTGAGATGAAGTCATTCATCCCCAGCGCCATACATTTCTCAACTTCTCCCTGCACGGTATGTGCAGTCATGGCCATGATGGGAATGTCGCTGTAATCAGTTGGTGAACTCCGGATGATCGAAGTGGCCTCATAGCCGTCCATTTCAGGCATTTGTAAATCCATGATCACCAGGTCGTAACGATCGGTCCCGAGTTTTTCGAGCGCCTCAAGTCCATTGTTCGCCAGGTCGATCTCAAATCCCTGTTTTTGAAGTACACGCGCTACCAGCAGCTGGTTTACGCGATTGTCTTCGGTAACGAGGATCCGCGTTCCTGGACGAACCGGCTGGTCGAAACTGGATACCACCGGTACATTCTCCTGCTGTGGGACCATGGTGCTGAACGTCAGGATCACACTAAATACCGATCCTTTTCCGGGTTCGCTTTCCACCCAGACTTTTCCACCCTGCAATTCCACCAGGTTTCTTACAATACTCAGTCCCAGACCGGTTCCGCCAAACCGGCGTGCCGTGCCGCCTGCCGCCTGCTCAAAGCTTTCAAAAATGCGGGTTTGCAGTTCAGCAGGAACCCCTATCCCGGTATCGCTCACCGTAAACCGGATGGTAACCTCTTGGTCACTGCGTTCCTTCACCAGTACAGCCAGTTCCACAGCGCCAGACTCTGTAAATTTTACCGCGTTCGATAACAGGTTCAGCAGGATTTGTGTCAGCCTTAAGGCATCACCATTCAGTATCTCCGGGGTTTCCTCGTGTTGCACATACTTGAGAGACAGGTATTTGGCATCTGCTTTTGGCTGTATCATGGCCAGCGCAGCATTGATCAGTTCCCGGAGGTTGAACGGAACCTGTTCCAGCGCAAGCTTATTCGCCTCGATCTTGGAAACATCCAGGATATCATTAAGGATCACCAGCAAATTATCACCCGATTGCAGGATGGCGCTGATGTATTCTTTTTGTTCGGCATTCAGCGTCGAATCCTGCAACAGCCGCGCAAAACCCAGGATCGCATTCATCGGTGTCCGTATCTCGTGACTCATATTCGCCAGGAACAGGTGCTTCACTTTTTCAGAGGCTTCGGCACGTTCTTTTTCCCTTCGGATGTTTTCCTCAGCCAGCTTTAATTCAGTGATCTTTTCCCGGATCGTCCCCGTCATGGTGTTAAAGTGACCGGCCAGTTCGCCGATCTCATCTTTCGAATACACTTCGGCACGCGTATCCAGGTTGCCTTGTATAATGGATTGGGTACTGGTCAGGATTTCCTTGAGTCCACGTTCAATATTCCGGCTAATGCTGATGGTGATCAGGATACCGGTGACTTCGACAGAGAAGGTAAGGGCCAGCAGCAGTTTCAGTACGAGTCCTTCCAGCCAGCGCGATCCGTCACCAAGAGTATTGCTGAAATCGTCTTCCAGGATGGTGATCTTTTGGTTAATGGGCTCCAATTTTTTGAGCAGCACCAGGATTTCAGCATCACTGGCATGCTGTACCGCAATGGCTTGGTGCAGCTCATTACCGATGCCAAGCAGCGCGTCGAGGTAAGGATCGGCTTCGGTCCAGATGGTAATGGCCCGGTCGATGTAATAAAGATGCCTGAATTGCCTGAAAATACGGATCATGCCGTCTACATCCTCCGGGTTGTTCCGCCCGTCGAGAAAGCCCTGGCGCGCAATATCAAGGTTCGGATTTTCCTTTTCGAGTTCGATGCGCGCGCGTCTGTCGCCCAACGGAACCTTCATTTTCTGTTGAAATACCAGAAAATCCTTCTCATCACGCGTATAGGCGTATTCACGAAGGTAAAATACCGCGTCTTTCTGGTTCTTCGACCATTGGCCCTCGCCGTTTACGTAAGAACGAACTGCGCTGAGGTTATGAATGGAAAATGAAAGCGAAAAAAGTTCAATAAGGATGAGGATACTCATGATCCCCACCGTGAAATACAATTTCCTGGATATGGGAACGTCTTTGAGCCACCGCTGAAACAGGTTGTATTTCACTGAAAAGGTTTAAATGGTCCGGGGTTCATTTCGGATCACCTAATGTAAAAGAATAGCGATACCTAAAGATTAGAATTTGATTAGAATGATGATTTGTTGATAAGCGACAAACCAATCAACAAATCACCAAATAAACAAATCAACTAATCAACGCACTAATCTTCTCCTCCAGCATCCTGATCTTCCCTTCAGCATCTGCCTGCTTCTTCCGCTCGTTGTCGATAACCGCGGCTGGTGCACCGGCAACAAATTTCTCGTTGTTCAGTTTTTTCAGCACGATATCGAGGAATCCTTTGGTATACACCAGTTCGTCTTCCAGTTTTTTAAGTTCAGCCTCTACATCCACATTCTCACCAAAAGGAACAAAGAATTCGTTTTGATTGCTGATGAACGTGAACGAGTTTTCGGCTTTTTCGGTAATGGTTTCCAGGTTCGAAACACCACACATTTTGATCAATGTTGAGGTATTTGCTGCAAACTTGCCCGAATCCTTGATCTTAAGTTCAACCTGTTCCTTATTCGGGATGTTGTTCTGTAAACGGATAGTTCTAACACCTATAATAATGTCAGCAGTCTCGTTGAATACAGCAAGCACTTCGCTGTTAACCGCACCGGTTTTCGGCCATTCCGCCAGGCAGCAGCTTTGCTGTGCAGTTTCGCGGTGCCCGAGGTAATGCCAGATTTCTTCGGTGATAAACGGCATGAACGGGTGCAGCACCTTCAGGATATTCTCAAAGATCTGTTTGGTCTTGGTAAGCGTTATGCTGTCGATCGGCTGCTGGTAAGCAGGTTTTACCATTTCAAGGTACCAGGCACAGAAATCGTCCCACACCAGTTTATAAGTAGTCATCAGCGCCTCAGAGATCCTGAATTTATCGTAGCTCTGATTCAGTAGACCAATGGTCTCGCTGAATTTGGATTCGAACCATTCGATGGCAAAACGCGCACTCTCAGGTTGAGGAATGTCTGCAGATTCCCAGCCGTTTACCAGTCGGAACGCATTCCAGATCTTGTTGCTGAAGTTACGGCCCTGCTCACAAAGTCCTTCGTCAAACAACAGGTCGTTACCCGCCGGCGAACTCAGCAGCATACCCACGCGCGTTCCGTCGGCACCGTAAGTCGCCATAAGGTCCAGCGGATCGGGACTGTTCCCCAGCGATTTACTCATTTTACGACCCTGTTTGTCGCGCACAATTCCGTGCAGGTATACATCACTGAACGGTTTCTCGTCAAGGTATTCATACCCCGCAATGATCATCCGTGCCACCCAGAAGAACAAGATCTCCGGTGCGGTCACCAATACCTGGGTAGGGTAGTAGTAGTCGAGTTCTTTGTTGGCTTTCTTGTTGATCTTGCCTGTCGTTTTGTCGAAGCAGTTGTCGTTAAAACCGTCGAATACCGCAATCGGCCACAACCAGGAAGAAGCCCAGGTATCCAGTACATCGTCGTCCTGACGAAGTTCTGCCGTGGTGTTTTCACCCAGTCGCTGTTTTACGATCTGTTCGGCTTCTTCTCGGGTTTCGGCAACTACAAAATCGTTTTCTCCTTCTCCGTAATAGAACGCCGGGATACGATGGCCCCACCACAACTGGCGGCTGATGCACCAGTCGCGCACGTTTTCCATCCAGTGACGGTAGGTATTCTTGAATTTCGCAGGATGAAGTGTGATCTCGTCGTTTTCAACCGCATCAAGCGCCTGTTTCGAGATGTCTTTCATCCTGATGAACCACTGTAAGCTCAGTTTGGGTTCAACAACCGTATTGGTGCGTTCCGAACGACCGATACGCGTCATGAATTCTTCTTCCTTCACCAGTTCTCCCGAGGCCTTCAGCCGGTCGATCACCAGCTGGCGAACTTCAAAACGCTCTTTCCCTACAAATTCCGGGATTTCGCAGGATGCGTTGAGTGTTCCGTCAAGATTGATGGTGTCTATCACCGGAAGATTGTGGCGCTGTCCGAGCTCATAGTCATTCGGGTCGTGCGCAGGAGTTACCTTCAGGCAGCCGGTACCGAAATCTTTCTCAACGTATTCATCCGCAATGATCGGGATCTCGCGGCCGATCATCGGAACGATGGCCATTTTTCCGATCAGGTGCAGGAAACGTTCATCAGTAGGATTCACCGCGATAGCAGTATCACCCATGATCGTTTCCGGACGCTGCGTTGCGATCACCAGGGAATCATTGCTGTCTTTAATCGCATATCTTACATGATACAGCAGACTTTTGTCGCCGTCTTCATTGTACAGTACTTCCTCATTGGAAAGCGCGGTTTGTGCCTCACAGTCCCAGTTGATCATGCGGAGTCCGCGGTAGATGTAGCCTTTGTTGTACAGGTCAACAAAAACGCGCGTCACAGCCTTGTAATACCCCGGATCCATGGTAAAGCTGGTACGGTCCCAATCCACTGAAGCACCCAGTTTTTTCAGCTGGTCGAGAATGATCCCGCCGTATTTTTCCTTCCATTCGAAGGCATGTTCCAGGAAGGCCTCGCGGCTCAGGTCGCTTTTCCTGATGCCCTGTTTGCGCAGCAACTGCACAACTTTAGCTTCAGTGGCGATAGAAGCGTGGTCGGTCCCGGGAACCCAGCAGGCGTTTTTGCCCAGCATTCTCGCACGGCGCACACACACGTCCTGTATCGTATTGTTGAGCATGTGGCCCATGTGCAGTACTCCCGTAACATTCGGCGGCGGAATGACTACCGAGTAAGACTCTCTCTCATCGGGTACCGAATGAAAAAGGCGGTTTTCCAGCCAATGCTGATTCCACTTGTCTTCTACCAGTTTAGGGTCGTACTTGCTTGGGATTTCCATGCTTATTTTTTCTTGTGTTTAAATGAGGTGGCAAAAATAGCAAAAGGTTGAGACAGTTTTGATGGGGACGGGGATAGTGGAGCTAAATAGAGGGTGGACAGTAGTAGGAGGTCTCTCGCTGCGCTCGAGATGACGGTATTGAAGGAATCAGTTGGAAATTATCATATCTGCGTCATTCCGAACGAAGTGAGGAACCTCAAATTTCCGATCAGAAAATCCCCCCGTCGGACCAACGACAGCTCAGGCGGGTTAAGCGGTTAAAATCTCTCGAAACCACCGTAAATAAAGGCATTCAACAGGTAGACGGTAAAAAATGCAGCTCTGCGGGATGAAGGATGCAGATTAAAGAATAAGCGGCAATACACGGAAATGTGCATGCTACTTTTAGCCTACAAACCTGTTAAACGTCTTGCCATGTTAGTAAAAGAAATGTCGGTAGAGCACAATAGCCAGCTCGACCAGGTGAAATACGACAGCGCTATCCTTATCGATGATAACCGTCTGGAGCTGATGCTGAACCGCAGCCTGCTTCAGCGCAATCATTTTGCCCAGAACCTGCTGGCCTTCCTGAATCCGAAAAATGCCCTGATGTATCTCAACCAGGCCTGTTTCAAACACCTGTATGATGAGGTGGAGAAACCGATCGTATTGTTTCTCGACCTGTATATGCCAGAAATGAGCGGCTTTGAGTTTCTCGACGAGTTTGAAGCGCTGGATGATGAATTCAAGAAGAAATTCCGCATTTACTTACTGAGCAATTGCACCAACCCGGTAGAGCTGCAGAAAGTGAAGAGCTGTAAGTCGATCTACGGATTTATTCCAAAACCCCTTAGCGGAAGAATACTCGCCGCATGATCACCATGGGTTTCGACAGCTTTTCGACCGAACAGTCGCTCCCTTCGTAACTTTTAACAAATGCCGGATATGCGGTGGAAATGCCTGTTAAAGCCATAGAGCCATTTATGAGCGGTGCGGCGTTAACAAATTCTTAGGTTAATGTGCTGTTAACGCTAGGAATTCTGGGAAAGGTTAATGTACTTTTGAATCGAACAAAACAACCTTTTAAAAAAATGAGAAAAGCACTATTTGCAACATTCTGCCTGGTAGCCATGGCTTTCGGCGCAAAAGCACAAAATCCTGCTCCTGTTCAGGGGGGCGCAATGATCTCTGTTAACAAAGATGTTCACGATTACGGTGAAATCAAGCAGAACGCTGAACCTTATTGCCAGTTTGTTGTGAAAAACACCGGAACTGCTCCGCTTATTATCTCTAATGCAGTTGGTTCATGCGGTTGTACCGTTCCTGAATGGTCGAAAGAGCCGGTTATGCCAGGTAAAACTACCATCATTAAAGTGAAATACGATACCAGCCGTCTGGGACCAATCAACAAATCGGTTACGCTTACTTCAAACGCAACCAACGAGCCTACTATGGTGTTGAAGATCAAAGGAAACATCAGCGAAGCTACTGCTACAGCTAAGCCGGGAGCTCCGAAAACCACAACACACTAATCACAGATCGCTTATCTGCCGGGCAAAGAAGCTTGTTAATGATATGTTAACGCTTTACCGGTTATAAAAGGTCTCCTTACATTTGAAGCATCAAACGAATCATTCCAAATCAAACAATGAAAAAAGTATTATTTGCTACATTTTGCCTGGTGGCAATGGCTTTCGGAGCAAATGCACAAGCCCCTGCGGCAGCTGCACAAGGTGGTGCCATGATTTCTGTTAACAAAGAAGTTCATGACTACGGCGATATCAAGCAAGGTGGAGATCCATATTGCGAGTTCACTGTAAAAAACACCGGTACCGAACCACTTATCATCTCTAATGCAAAAGGTTCATGCGGTTGTACAGTTCCGGAATGGTCACGTGAGCCGATCATGCCTGGTAAAACAAGCGTGGTGAAAGTGAGATACGATACTAACCGTCCAGGTCCGATCAATAAATCTGTTACCATAACCTCAAACGCGTCAAACGAACCAAACATGACGCTGAGAATTAAAGGTAACGTTGCAGCCACTGCACAGGAAAGTACTACTCCTGTTAAGCAAATGCCGGCAGGTGCACCGGTAGAGAAGAGTAACTAAGCACACATTTTACTGTTTTTTCTTTTGAAAGGTTCCGCCTTTGGGTCAGCTCCAAAGGCGGAATTTTTTTGTGGTAATGCGAACACCGTTAGTTTTGCGTTAACCACAAAAACCTTTGCGCCCTTTGCGGTTAAAAAAACCACTTTAAACAATGAGATACCTCCTTTTCTTACTGTTATTCCAGGGCTTTTCCTCAACAACAATCGCCCAGGCCAGGCTCGAACCTGTAGCCCCGCTCTTTAAATTTCCCAAGGCCACCGAAGGTCAGCAGCTGGTTCACTATTTCGTCTTTAAAAACACCGGCAATGCACCACTCGCCATCACCGATTACAAGGTAGGATGTGTGTGTACCAAAGTCATCTTCCCGCTAAAACCGATCATGCCCGGTCAGACCGATTCTATCCGGGTAAATTTCGATACCGAAGCCAAGACCGGTTACCAGCTCAGGGCGATCAGTATCTACAGTAATTCTGTACCTGATCCGGTGGAACTTAGGTTTAAGGTTTTTGTGAGGAAAAGAGAGTGAGCTTTGTCTTCAATTTCTACGTTCTGTAGGTTTGATGATAAGTTTGACGCTTAGTTTGTTGCTGTACTTTCTTTAGGAAAGAAAGTACCAAAGAAATTGTCGCTTCTTTTACTGCACTTCACTCACAACATTGCGACCCGTTCGGCGATCTGGTCGTTCCTCCCAGCTTCC
>JAZKEZ010000195.1:0-3899 GCA_040386675.1 Bacteroidota bacterium
TTCCCGATCCAGGATCAGACCATTTCTGTAGGAGCAGCGAGATTCGGACAACCGATCCAGTTTGTGATCCAGAACAACGATTTCAACAAGATCAAAACGGTGCTTCCGCAAATGCTGGAAAAAGCACGCAACAGCAAGATCCTTTCCGGTGTGGATGCCAACCTGAAATTCAACAAACCGGAATTGCTGATCGTGGTAAACCGCGCGAAGGCAAACGAACTTGGGGTTTCTGTGCAGGACGTTTCGGAAACGCTGCAACTGGCACTCAGCGGACAGCGTTTCGGATACTTTAACATGAACGGCCGCCAGTACCAGGTAATCGGCCAGGTAGACCGCAATTACCGCGATGAACCGGTGGATCTTACCGAGTTTTACGTAATGAATAGCCGCGGCGAGCAAATCCAGCTGGATAACCTCGTTGAGGTGACCGAACAAAGCAGTCCGCCGCAACTGTACCATTACAACCGTTACAAATCGGCAACGATCACTGCGGCATTGGCTCCAGGACAAACTATTGGTGACGGTATTGCCGAGATCCGGAGCATTGCCGAAAGCACACTCGACGATTCGTTTGCCACGGCACTGACCGGAAGCTCGCGCGACTTTGAGGAAAGTTCATCGAACACCAGCTTTGCCCTTGGACTTGCCCTGCTACTGATCTACCTGATCCTTGCTGCGCAATTCGAGAGCTTCGTAGACCCGGTGATCATCATCTTTACCGTTCCGCTGGCCTGGGCCGGAGCATTGACTTCACTCTGGTTATTCGGATATACATTAAACATCTTCAGCCAGATCGGACTGATCATGCTGATCGGACTGGTGACGAAGAACGGTATCCTTATCGTAGAATTTGCGAATCACAAGAAAGGCGAGGGAATGAACAAGTTTGATGCTGCGGTGGAAGCTGCGGCACTGCGTCTCCGCCCGATCCTGATGACCACGCTGGCTACGGTGCTCGGGGCATTGCCAATCGCACTTGCACTCGGTGCCGGTGCACAAAGCCGTGTTCCGCTCGGGGTAGTGATCATCGGCGGACTGATGTTCTCGCTGTTGCTTACGCTGTACATCATACCGGCGATCTATTCTTATATGTCGTCGAGCAGGCGGAAGAAGGAAGGGGAAATTTAAATGAGGTTTCGAATCATTATCTAACCACAGAGGCTCGGAGTTTTTTACGCAGAGATCACAGAGAATGCTCCGCGATCTCCGCGATTACCTCCGTACCTCTGCGGTTAAAATTTTTAAAAGAACAATGACAGCATCCAGATATATAGTATTTGCATTTTTACTCTCTTCCGCATCCCTTGTTGCTCAACAACGCCTCACCCTCCAGCAGGCCATCGCAATGGCTTTGGAAAGCAACTACGGCCTGAAGATCGCTGAGAACAACGAGGAGATCGGCAAGCAGGCCTACGACGCATCGCTGTCGGGCTTTTTGCCAAAGATCGATGCTTCGGGGACCACGGTAAACACCAAGAGCGACATTCGCCAGCAGATCGCGACCAACGGCGGACAAACCATTGACCGTAAAGGCGCGAACTCTACGAATGTGGTGGGTAACATCGGACTGACGTACACTATTTTCGACGGACTGAAGATGTTTGCGACCCGCGAACGCACACGATTGCTGAACGAATCAGCCGAGATCAGCCTGCGCCAGGAAGTACTGAATACTGTAGAACAGGTTACGCTGGCGTACAGCGAACTGGTTCGACTGCGTCAGCAACTCAAAGCGCTAGAGGAGATCATGAAAATTTCTGAAGACCGCATAAAAGTGGCCGAAGCCAAACTGAATGTAGGACTTGCACCCAAGACTGAACTGCTGCAGAGCAAGGTAGATTACAACGCTCAACGCAGCGAATACCAGCGCCAGAAAGCACTGGTGCCGGCGGCGCAATTGCAATTGAAAGCTACGATGGGACTTCCTGAGATGGCAGATGTTGAGGTGCAGGAACAGCTCATCAACGACTATACACCGAGCCAGAGCTCGATCCGCGGAGCGCTTCAACAGGGCAATCAAACGGTATTGCTTGCGAAAAACGCGATGCTTGTAAACGAACAGCTGGTGCGCGAATACCGCGCCGACCTGTTGCCGAGACTGGACTTCAATACCAATTACAACTACACTAAATCTACCAGCGAAGCAGGGATCATCCTGAGCAACCGCAACCGGGGATTCAACTACGGATTTTCGGTTAATATCCCGCTGTTCCGGGGTTTTGCGGCAACCAAAGGCCTGAAGATCGCGAGACTGACCGCAGTAAACGCGAACCTGGAATACGAGAATGTACTGAACCAGCTTTCGGTAGAAACGTTAAGGGCCTACAGCACTTACCAGGTAGACCGCGAGCTGTTGAAAATGGAAGAAGAGAACGTATTACTGGCCAAAGAAAACCTTGACATTTCTATGGAGCGTTTCCGCCAGTCGCAAACCAGCATCCTCGAACTGAGACAGGCGCAGGAAAGCCTGCAGCAGGCACAATCGAGGCTGATCACGATCAGGTACGATACTAAGGCAGCGGAGTTGAGGCTGAGGAATTTGACGGGGGATTTGGTTAAATAATGGCGTGGGGTTAAGGAATGATGGGATTCCTCACTGCGTTCGGAATGACACTTCCCTATTTCGGAATGAAACTACCTTACTTCGGAATGACGCCCTTTAACGCTAATACTAAAAGCACCGTCATTCCGAACGCAGTGAGGAATCCCCTCGGTTTTTCCTAACCCTTTTTGTCTTTCTTCTTCTCCCGCTTTTTGTCCTTGTCCTTACCCTTATCCTCCTTACCCTTATCCTTCTTTAACTCCATCACCCCTTCTTTAAAGAACTCCACCGGGGCGGTTTGTTTGAGCAGCATATTCTCATCAACCGTCGCTTTCAGCTTCAGCGTGTAAGGAACAACATCTTTATCCCGTAAGATCATCAGGTATACTTTCAACGGCTTTTCAATCCTGATCTTCAGCGGGATGACCACTGTTTTTTTGTCTCCCGGACGAATAGTGATGGTCTTGTCGTAAGTACCGTGCGACTCAATGAGTTTATCCTGCAACTGTATGTCGTATTGCAATTCTTTGATGTTCATGTCGAGACGCCCGCGGTTAGTAACCTCGAGGTACACATCGGCATCCATAATCTTGTCTTTGAAACTAAAGCCCTTGCGTTCAAGTTTTACCACTTTCAATTTCGGCGGGATCGGCACGGCTACCCGCTTAGTGGTGGTAAACGGAATGGAAACGTGTCCGAGAAAAGTGTTGTAATCTGCGTTAATCGACAGTTCCAGGTCGGTAGAATCCTGGTCCTGCAAGCCGCGGATGATCTTCTGGATGTTCTTAAAGTCCAGCGTAAGCACTACCGGAATTTCTTTGGTAACACCTTTACGAATGTCTACAATGTTGGTTTTGGTGTCTTTCAGCAGTGTTTTTCCGCCGAGCTTCAACTCAACACTCAACGTGTCGATGTCTAAGGTATACGGACTTTTATTGGTCAGGATCACACTGGTATTCAGAATGATCTTGTCGTTCTCAATCTTGCCGCTCAGGTGCCCGATCTTGTCGAACTGCGGAACAGCAAGATCGAGGGCCTTTTTAGGGTTGAAGAAGAAATAGAATCCAACTGCACACAGGATGAATAGCGTGATCGGGAAGATCAGCCATTTGTAGCTTTTTTTCTTTTCGGGTATCATATAGGGGATTGGGCGCGGCGTTTAGGTTTGTCCGCTTTTTTCTCTTTTTTCGCCTTTGGCTTATCTGCCTTCTTCTCTTTCTTCGATTCCTTCTGATCGCCGTCGTCCTTTTTATCTCCCTTGCTGAAAATCCGGCCCAATAAGCCTTTTTGTTTCTTGTCTTCAGTAAGTTTATTGATGCTGATGGTGGCGTCGATAGATGGTTTTATCGCTTCAACG
>JAZKEZ010000195.1:3909-4896 GCA_040386675.1 Bacteroidota bacterium
AGGAGATGGCTTTCCAGATCTCTACTTTCGGATTGTCAAACCTTCCATGGATAGGGATCTTGGTGGCCAGTTGTTCTTTTCGTTGGTTTTGAAGGATTTCCGCTCCGGTGGCTACCAGCGTTTCCCACAGTATCTGCACAAAGTTTCCTTCTTCCTTGTTCCACTGAACAATATCAAGGTCTTTTAGAATGGGTTTGATGTACCCTCCGAACTGGCCGTTTTTAGCAGCAAATTCCATGTACACACTGAAATCTCCTTTTTTCACATCGAAGTTCCCGTAGGCTTGTAAGAAGCTGTTGATCTTAACCATATTCAACCCGACAAAATCCGTGGTGAGATCGAAAGTCGGGTTTTTGGCCAGTGCATCGAGGTCTACTTTCAGTTTGAATTTGCCCTCGTAAGCATCGCCGCTTGCCACGATGTTTGCGGGAAGCAGTTTCTTCAGTTTCTCTACGTTGCTTAGGTTCGTCGCATTCACCTCGACGTTGGTCATTGCCACATCCACCTGCGGAGACGAATAGGGATCGATGTAGTGGATTTCACCATTGTTGATCTCGAACCGGTTCACCGTAAGCGGCATCAGGTCTTTGATCAGTTGTTTGAAGTCGGCGGTATCCTGTCTTACGTCTTCATCTTTGTGTTTTCCCTTCACAAAATTCAGCACCGGTTTTTCGACGTAGATCTCTCCTACGATCCGGCCTTTGAACAATGCATTCCACTGCACTGAAAGATCGATCTCAGGAGTTTTAAAGAAGGGAACCGTGTCGTTCTTGCTGTTTTTCTGCTCGATCTTAACCAGTTTAAGGTCTTTGATCACGTAGGCACCACGAATCAGCGCGATGTCAATGTCTTCCACATGGCCGTAGTATTCCTTGAGTTCGGCCAGGGTCTTGTTCACGTATTTAAGCACGATATAGGGGAGTGCAATCCGTAATCCTACCAGAATCACTAGGATCGATAGCAGGATGATCCATTTGGTACGCTTCT
>JAZKEZ010000196.1:0-5552 GCA_040386675.1 Bacteroidota bacterium
CGCATGTTGTTTCGCTCCGCTTGTTCCGTAAAAGAGGCGACTCACCTGCCGTATCGGGGATTTATCTGGTTTGAGGCTTTTGTGGTTCGAGATGTTTCACAAACCTATCAGTTGAACTAAATTATTTGTACGACCAATTATACGAAGGCGTGTCGCCTCTTTTCCCGATCGAACGAAACGAACCGGAACGCGGGCACCTTGACGGAAGCCGCGGAGGAACGTAGCGGATCGCCGCCAAGGTCGCGTTTCCGGGAGTGGAGTGAAGTGAGGGAAAAGCAGCGACAGTTTTTGCGTTACTTTTTCCAAAAAAGTAACAGCGACAAACCGGGCATCATCAAACTTGAAGAACAGAGCATCTTAATGATCTTCAAACTTCTTCAAACAGTACTCTAAACTCCTACATTTGTGGCGCAATTTTAAGCTATGTCAACACTTACCATATCCGAACGCGGCGTCAACATGCCGGCATCACCGATCCGTAAACTGGTTCCTTTCTCAGAAAAGGCAAAAGCCAAAGGGATCACTGTGTATCACCTGAATATCGGCCAGCCTGATATCGAAACACCACAGGTGGTAATGGACGCGATGCACAACCTGAATATTAAAGTAGTAGAGTACAGTCACTCTGCAGGTTTTGAAAGCTATCGCCGCGGACTGGCCGGTTACTACCACCAGTTTGGCATCGAGGTAACCCACGAAGACATTATTATTACCAACGGCGGATCGGAAGCACTGCTTATCGCGATGCAAACCTGCTTCAATCCAGGTGATGAAGTAATTATCCCGGAGCCGTTTTACGCCAACTACAACGGTTTTGCCCAAAGTGCCGGAATAACCGTTACTCCGGTTACTTCTTACATTGAAACCGGATTCGCACTTCCTCCGGTTTCTGATTTTGAGAAACTGATCACGCCAAAGACCAAGGGAATCCTGATTTGTAATCCGGGAAATCCTACAGGATACCTGTACAGCAAAGAAGAACTGGAGCAACTGAGCGCACTGGTGAAGAAATACAATCTTTACCTGTTCGCCGATGAGGTATACCGTGAGTTCTGTTACGACGGAAACACTCCACACTCTGCCATGCAGCTGCCCGGAATTGAGGAAAATGTGATCCTGATCGACAGTGTTTCCAAGCGCTACAGCATGTGCGGCGCCCGTGTTGGTGCATTGGTTTCTAAGAACAAAGAAGTGATTGCCGCAGCGATGAAATTTGCGCAGGCCAGGCTTTCTCCGCCAACCTTCGGACAGATCGCTTCTGAAGCTGCGCTTCAAACCCCTAAAGACTATTTCGAAGCGGTTAAAAAAGAATACGTACAACGCAGAGACATTTTGGTTGACGGACTGAAGAAAATTGAAGGCGTTACCTGTCCGCGCCCGGGTGGAGCATTTTACGCCATTGCCAAACTCCCGATCGACAACAGCGACCGTTTCTGCCAGTGGATGCTGGAAGAATTCAGCTTCGAGAATCAAACGGTAATGATGGCACCGGCAACCGGTTTCTATGCCACGCAGGGTAAAGGCATTGATGAAGTTCGCCTGGCTTATGTGCTCAATAAAGAAGCGCTTGCGAATTCAGTGAGAGTACTGGAAGCGGCGTTGAAAGTATATCCTGGAAGAACTAATAACTAAGAGTTAAGAACTAATAACTAAGAGTAAAAAACTAAGAACTAGGAGTTAAGCCGGCACTGACCAGTTCTTAACTCTTAGTTCTTATCTCTTAGTTATTCAAAGTCTGCATACAACAAATACTTCTTCCTTTTCAACTTAAAAGTATCCAACCCCGGTTTCCACGAGGCACGGATCACATCTTCAGAGATGCCGGATACGATCTGGTTCTTAAAGCTGTCGGTACCGCTCAGGAGTTTAAAGAAATCGGTGAAGAACGCGCCTTTGTTGGTGCTGGCCTCGTAGGCATTCATCAGCCAGTCGATGTTCAGTTGGTTGATGTAACGCATGTCGAATTTCCGCAGGTCTACGCCGTAGCAGTTCTGGTCTTTGTGCGGTGGGAATTTGGCGCCCTCTTTGCTTTTCGGCACAAAGGCATAATCAAAACCCTCAAGATCCGGCGATCCGAACACCTGAAACGGATAATCAGTACCTCGGCCAACCGATACATTGGTTCCTTCGAACATACACAGCGAAGGATACAGATATACGGCCTGCATATTCGGGAGATTTGGCGACGGTTTAACCGGTAACTGGTATTTGGTGGTATGCGTATACCGCGCACAGGTGATCACCTTGATATCGGCCTTTATTTTGTTGGCCAGCCAGCCTTCACCATTTATCATGTGGGCATACTCGCCGATCGTCATTCCATGAACCACCGGAACAGGATGCATCCCTACGAAAGAGTGGTGTTTCATGTCGAGGATCGGTCCGTCTACGTAATATCCGTTAGGGTTAGGACGATCGAGGATCAGCAGTTTCTTCTTGCTTTCGGCAACGGCTTCCATAATGTAGTGGAGCGAAGAGATGTACGTATAAAAGCGGGCACCAACATCCTGCACATCGTACACGATACAGTCGATATCTTTCAGTTCTTCGGCTTTGGGTTTCTTGTCTTTGCCGTATAGTGAAACCATCTTCACACCTGTTTTTGAATCAAATGAAGACTCTACCTTTTCCCCGGCATCAGCCGATCCGCGGAAACCGTGTTCCAGTGTAAAAACTTTGGTGACTTTTATCCCACGGCTCAGAAGCGTATCCAGCAGATGGGCGGTTTTAACGAGAGAAGTCTGGTTGGCCACCAGTCCGATGCGTTTTCCTGCAAGCATGGGCAGGTATTCGTCCATTTTTTCTGCACCCACTTTAACCTGGGCCGTTGCCGGATGGACAAGAAAACAAACAATCGCCAGAAAAGCGAATTGCAGTACGTAATTGTAATTAGCTTTGCCCGTAAGCGAACTTTTAGCCATTGAACCTGGAATTATATATAGCCAAACGCATTTTCCGGAACAAAGATAATGCAGTAAGCCTCTCTAAACCCATTGTTAACATTGCGTTATGGGGAATTTCAATAGGGATTGCTGTTATGATCATTTCTGTGGCCATTGTCACGGGGTTTCAACGCGAGATCACCAACAAGGTGACCGGCTTTGATGCGCATCTAAAAGTAGTGAGCTTGTTGGAAGGTAGCGATGAGTACAACAAACTTATTATCGACCGCCAATTGTTAGAAAGCCTGCGCAGTACCAAAGGTGTAAAGCAGGTGCAGGTCTTTGCCCAGCAGCCGGGCATCCTTGAATTCAACAAAGAAATACAAGGTGTAGCCATAAAAGGCGTCGATTCGACTTTCAACAGCGAGTTCTTTAAGACCTACCTCCAGTCGGGACGCTTGCCGCATTTCGATTCGGCCGGATCGCATGAAATGCTGGTTTCATCGGTTATTGCCGATAAACTCAGGTTCACGGTCGGCAAAAAGATCAGGGTCTATTTCGTGAGCCGTAACAAACCGGTAAGTCCGCGGACGTATACGGTAACCGGCGTGTACAAAACCGGCTTGCTGACCTTCGACAGCAAAATGGTTTTTATCGCATTGCCCGAATTGCAGCGCATCAAAAACTACGGACTTGAGGTCTACATTCAGCCGGATACCGTTCAAAACAGTTTAAAGGCAGTTGCATTTGGCGGAGACCGGAATTTTGCGTTTACCTGGAGCAACGGCTGGAAAGGCGCGGGACCGCATCAGTTGAGCGGCAACGAAACCAAACGTATCTCGGTGATCGTGAACGACGGTGCACGCACCATCGGCGATACTGCGCTTTACGACCCAAACGACCGCAGTACGGGATCGGGTGGGGGAAGCGACCGTTATTACGCCGACGGGTACGACGTATTCCTGGACGATATTTCACTGCTACCCAAGGTGGAATCAGAGATTTACGAAAAAGCCGGTTACAACCTGACCACCATCAACGTGATCGGTGAAAACCCGGAAGTGTTCAACTGGCTCGACATTCTGGATGTCAATGTATATATCATTATTATTCTGCTGGCCGTAGTCGCCATCATCAATATGTGCTCGGCACTGCTGATCCTGATCCTGGAACGCTCCAATATGATCGGCATACTCAAGGCATTGGGCGCCGCCGACTTCAGTATCCGCAAAATATTCCTGTACAATGGTGTATTGCTCATCAGCAAAGGATTGCTCTACGGTAACCTCATTGCCCTGATTTTATTGGGCATACAGAATTTTTTCGGCGTGGTTCAGTTGCCCGAAGACCAATACTACATCAGCGTGGTACCGGTAAATTTCAGCCTGGTACACATTCTCGCACTGAACGCAGCAACCATACTGGTGAGTTTACTGGTGCTGCTGCTTCCTTCCATGCTGATTTCCAGGCTCAGTCCGGCGAAGACCATCCGTTTTGAATAAACTGCGGGATCTTATTCACAGTTAACCAAACAATAAGTGTTTATAAACTGTATTTTTTGAATTGATAAAGTTTTATTTTTGCGCCTGCCGTTTTAGAATGGCATTTTCAGAAATATTTTCTACAACAATTCAGAAATGAGAAAGGCAGTCAATAACATACTGGAAACCATTGGAGACACTCCGATGGTAAAACTCAACAAAGTGATCGGTGACATTCCGGCCACGGTGTACGCCAAAGTTGAAACCTTTAATCCCGGAAACTCGATCAAAGACCGCATGGCCATCAAAATGGTGGAAGATGCAGAGAAAGACGGGCGATTGAAGCCAGGCGGGACCATTATTGAAGGAACCAGTGGAAACACCGGTATGGGACTGGCGATCGCAGCCATTATCAAAGGATACAAATGTATTTTTACCACTACCGATAAGCAGTCGAAAGAAAAGGTAGATGCACTGAAAGCCTTTGGAGCTGAAGTGATCGTTTGTCCTACAGATGTAGATCCTGAAGATCCGAGATCATATTATTCGGTATCGTCACGCCTAGAGCGCGAAGTGCCAAATTCCTGGAAGCCAAATCAATACGACAACCTGAGCAACTCACAGGCCCATTACGAGAGCACCGGTCCGGAGATCTGGGAGCAAACCGAAGGGAAGATCACCCACCTTGTGGTTGGTGTGGGAACCGGCGGAACCATCAGCGGGACAGGACGTTACCTGAAAGAAAAGAATCCGGACATCAAAATACTCGGGATTGATACTTACGGTTCAGTCTTCAAGAAATACAAGGAAACCGGGATTTTTGATAAAAACGAGATCTATCCTTACATCACCGAAGGAATCGGCGAAGATTTCCTTCCTGAGAATGTGGATTTCAATGTGATCGATCATTTTGAGAAAGTAACAGATAAGGATGCCGCCGTTTATACCCGCGAAATTGTAAGACAGGAAGGGATTTTTGTTGGAAACAGCGCAGGATCGGCAGTTGCAGGATTGCTGCAAATGAAAAGTATGTTCAAACCCGGCGATGTAGTGGTGGTGATCTTCCACGATCACGGTACGCGTTACCTGGGCAAGATGTTCAACGACGAATGGATGCTGCAGAAAGGGTTCTTTGACGTGAGCGGACTTACTGCGAAAGACCTGGTAAACGGACAAAAAGGCAAGGTAC
>JAZKEZ010000197.1:0-242 GCA_040386675.1 Bacteroidota bacterium
AATAATGCTTACCCTAATAAAATAACCTCGCTCCTCTAAACCGTCTAAACCGTCTAAACCGTCTCAACCGTCTCAACTGTCTCAACCACAAAACCAACCATGAAACACCTGTTCACATATCTTAAAGGCGACCGCGCAATCTGGGTGGTGGTGCTGATATTGGGACTATTCTCGGTGCTCGCGGTATACGGTTCTGTGGTAACGCTCGCGGTGAAGACCAAAGATGGCGATACCGAATACTA
>JAZKEZ010000197.1:252-6361 GCA_040386675.1 Bacteroidota bacterium
TCGCCCTCGGCTTTTACATGATGTACCAGGCGCACCGGGTAAAATTCTCGGTGTACTCGCGGCTCGGACAGATCTTTATCTGGGTGGCTGCGGCGCTGCTGGTGCTTACGCTGGTGAAGGGAAACAATGTAAACAACGCGAGCAGGTGGCTCACCATTCCGGTGATCAACCAGAGCTTCCAGACCTCCGACTTTGCCAAGATCACCATCGTGCTGGTGGTTGCACGGATCCTGGCTTCGAGGCAGAACGAGGTGGAAGATTACCGCAAGGTCCTCATTCCCATCATTCTTTACGTCGGACTGATCGTCGGACTCATCCTTCCCGCCAACTTCTCTACAGCTGCGCTGGTTTCGCTGGTGTGCTTCATCATGATGTTCATTGGCCGCATTCCGGTAAAACAACTCATGGCGCTGGTCGGGATCGGGATTGCCGGTATTGCACTGATCATTGCGGTCGGAGAACTTACAACATCAACTAAAAACGGCCAGCAGACCAGTTTGCTGCCGCGATATATGACCTGGAAAAACAGGATCCTGAATCATCAGCTCGATACTGAGAACGAAGGAAACTACCAGGTGGAACATGCCAAGTACGCCATTGCAAGCGGAGGATTGCTGCCGAAAGGCCCCGGAACAGGGAACTCACGGAACTTCCTGCCGTATGCCTATGCGGATATGATCTACGCTTACGTGATCGAAGAATACGGATCGATCATCGGCGGAGTGGGAATGCTGCTGCTCTACATGGTGCTGCTGCTCCGGTCCATCCAGATTTCCATAAAGTGCCCGAAGCTGTTCGGTACGTTCGCAAGCCTCGGACTGAGTCTGATGCTGGTCGTACAGGCCCTGGTGAACATGGCTGTGGCCGTGAATCTCATCCCGGTAACCGGTCAGCCGTTGCCGCTCATGAGTATGGGGGGGACCTCAACATTATTTACCTGCCTCTCGGTTGGGATCATCCTGAGCATCAGCCGGAGTGTATATACTAAAAACGAAACCGAAGGGGCCGAAGAAGGCCTTGAACCTCAACCTGTAAAAGCTACACAGTATGAAGTTGCGTAAAGTGATCATAAGCGGCGGCGGAACCGGCGGGCACATTTTCCCGGCCCTCTCTATCGCAGACGAACTCCGCAGGAGGCATCCCGACGTGGAGATCCTTTTCGTGGGCGCTGTTGGTCGCATGGAAATGGAAAAAATTCCGCAGGCAGG
The DNA here is from genome assembly GCA_040386675.1 of Bacteroidota bacterium. Taxonomy (GTDB): domain Bacteria; phylum Bacteroidota; class Bacteroidia; order Flavobacteriales_D; family Luteibaculaceae; genus DASUEB01. The sequence continues at coordinate 1,461 of JAZKEZ010000197.1, forward strand.
GTATAAGATTGAAGGACTGAACATTGCCGGGATCCAGCGCTCACTCAGCCTGAAAAACCTTTCATTCCCTGTAAAAGTGGTGAGAAGCCTGCTAAAGGCGGGTAAGATCATCGATAATTTCCAGCCGCAGGTAGCCATCGGCGTAGGCGGTTATGCCAGTGGTCCGCTGCTGTTCATGGCGCAGAAAAAGGGAATTCCCACGCTGATCCAGGAACAGAATTCGTTCCCGGGCATTACCAATAAGCTGTTGTCGAAACGCGTGAATACCATTTGCGTGGCATACGACAAACTGGACAATTTCTTCCCTAAACAAAAGATCGTGATCACCGGAAATCCGGTTCGCGCCAACATACTCAATGCCGATCACAAGGCCGCCGAAGGGCAGGCACTGTTCGGACTGGATCCTGAGAAAACCACGCTGCTGTGCGTTGGCGGAAGCCTCGGCGCCAGAAGCATCAACCAGGCTGTACTTTCAGGTTACCAGAAATTTATTGATGCAGGTTTCCAGTTGATCTGGCAGACCGGTAAACTGTTCTATTCGCAAAACGAACTGGAACTGAAGCAATTGCCAAAAGAAATTGTAGTACAGCCTTTCATCCGTGAAATGGACCTGGCCTATGCCGCTGCCGATGTGGTAGTGTCGAGAGCCGGTGCGCTGGCCATTACAGAGCTGTGTGTCGTGGGTAAACCTGCGATCCTGGTGCCTTCGCCATATGTGTCGGAAGACCATCAGACCAAAAACGCGCAATCGCTGGTAGCAAAAGATGCTGCGATTATGGTAAAGGAACACGAAGCCGGCGCTAAACTCGTAGACGCTGCCATCGACCTGCTGAACAACCGCGGCAAACGCCTGCAGCTGTCGGGTAAGATCCGCGAACTGGCCAGGCCGCTCGCAACAGAAGCTATTGTTAACGAAATTGAAAAACTGGTGCAATGAGTCAACTGTCGGTAAATAAGATCTTTTTCCTCGGGATCGGCGGTATCGGAATGAGCGCCATTGCCCGCTATTTCCTGAGCCAGGGCAAGTCTGTGTACGGTTACGACAAAACCCCGTCGCCGCTCACCGATAAACTCATTGCCGAAGGTGCAGTGATCACTTTCGAGGACAGCGTAGCTGCATTAACCGAAGAATTCACTTCGGCCCCGGCAGAAGATGTGCTGATTGTGCGCACTCCTGCAGTTCCCGTCAACAGCGAGATCTTCCGGTTTTTTGAAAAGCAGGGTTACCAGCAATTCAAACGTTCACAGGTACTGGGCTGGATCTCTGAGCAAACGCCAACCATAGCGGTTGCCGGAACTCATGGAAAAACTACCACGAGCAGCCTGATCGCTCACGTACTTAAAGTTGCGGAAATACCGTTCAGTGCATTCCTGGGCGGAATTGCCAACAACTTCAATTCAAATTTTGTTCTGCACGAAAAGCCCGAATGGCTGGTCATAGAGGCCGATGAATTCGATCGCTCTTTCCTTACTCTTCACCCGCAGATCGCGATCATTACCAGTGCTGATGCCGATCACCTGGACATTTATGGCGACGAGAACGAATTTCTCAATGGCTTCCGGGCTTTTGTAGACCAGGTAAAACCGAAAGGCCAGCTGATCATTCATCAGAACGCTTACAACAAACTAGGATTGAACAAACCGGCGCTTACCTATTGCATCAACTGCGACGCGATGGTTTCGGCTTCCGAGATCATGCCGAGTGAAGGGATGTTCCAGTTCAGCATTGTAAAAGGAAAAGACGAACGCCAGTTTGCGCTTGCACTCCCGGGCATCCACAATGTGCAGAATGCAATGGCTGCTTACCTGGTAGCCAAGCAACTGGGCATTAACGACGTAACGATCAACAAGGCATTCATGTCGTTTGCAGGTGTGGAGCGCCGTTTCCATTACCAGCTGCGCAACCGCCAGCAGGTATACATCGACGATTATGCACATCACCCTTCAGAGATCGACGCCGTTCGCGAAAGTCTCAGGCTGATGTATCCCGATCGGAAACTGACTGTGGTGTTCCAGCCGCATTTGTTTACCCGGACGCGGGATTTTATGGATGGGTTTGCAAAAAGCCTGGCAGAATTCGACGAGATATTCCTGCTCGACATCTATCCTGCAAGAGAATTGCCGCTCGAAGGAATTACATCCGAAGCATTGCTGAGTAAAGTGCGCAACCCGCACAAATCACTCGTAAGCAAAGAAAACATTACCGAAAAGTTGATAAAAACCGAGACCGAAGTAGTGGTAACCCTTGGCGCAGGCGACATCGACCGATTGGTGGAACCGATTAGAAAATCACTCGAAACAAAAATCAGCAAGTCCTGAAAAACTGGAAAAACATATTGTCCTGGGTAGCCTTGTCGCTGTCGTTTGTCCTTTTGGTGGGGTTTACGGCAGTTCAGCGTGCAGCACGGAAATGTATTTCTGTAGATATTTTGCTGGATGAAAATTCAGGATTGTTCTTCGTTTCGAAAGACGATGTAACAAATAAGATCCGCACCGTACACGAATCGGTAGTAGGTATGGAAGTGGAGAAGATCAATATCGACGCGCTCGAGCAGGCCGTAAAGCAACTTCCTGAGGTAGACGAAGTGGAAGTATACACCATGCTCGATGGAAAACTGTCGGTAAATGTGACCCAGAGAAGACCGATTGCACGCGTAATGCCGGCCCGCGGTTCGGGATATTATATCGATGATAAAGGCAGATATATGCCCTTGTCTAAAAATTATTCTGCACGCGTTTTCGTCGTAAGCGGCGAAATCACACAGCGATTCAGGAATATAAGTATGAATTACCTGGCTGAAAACGATAGTATTAAGCAGTTGACATTGTTTGATGAAATCTTTGAACTGGCTGATTTCATTGACAAGGACCCGTTCTGGAAGGCACAGATTCAACACGCGTATGTTAATGAAAACAAAGAATTCGATTTAATACCAAGAATCGGAAACCATAATATTGAATTGGGAAATACTACCGATTTGCCTAAGAAGTTTGACAAGCTGATGATATTCTATAAGGAAGGCCTTCCGTATAGTGACTGGAACAGGTACAGTAAGATCAGTTTGAAGTTTGAAAACCAGGTGGTATGCACCATTAAAGAATTGCCGTTATGAACGAAGAATTAATTGTAGGTCTCGATATTGGTACAACCAAAATTGCCTGTCTGATCGGTCGCAAGAACGAACACGGTAAGATCGAGATCATCGGTATGGGAAAAGCTGACAGCGTGGGAGTTAATCGCGGTGTTGTAGCAAATATTGGCCAGACCGTAGACAGTATTCGCCAGGCGGTAGACGAGGCTTCTCAAAAGGCCAATGTCGACATTTCTACTGTCAACGTTGGTATTGCAGGTCAGCACATTCGCTCACTCCAGCACAGGGGCATCCACACCCGGAAAAGTCACGACGATGAAATTTCTCAGCGCGACGTGGATGCATTGATCGAAGACATGACCAAACTGGTGATGCCTCCGGGCGAAGCGATTATCCACGTGCTGCCACAAGAGTACATTGTAGACAACGAGCAGGGTATCAAAGATCCGATCGGGATGTCGGGAGTGAGGCTGGAAGCCAACTTCCACATCATTACCGGGCAGATCGCTGCCATCAAGAATATATACCGCTGCGTAGAGCGCGCCGGACTAAAGATCGATGAACTGATCCTTGAGCCGCTTGCTTCATCAGATGCAGTGTTGAGCAAAGAAGACAAAGAAGCAGGTGTCTGCCTCATCGACATTGGAGGCGGAACGACCGACATCGCGATCTTCCAGGACGGGATCATTCGTCACACCGCAGTTATCCCGTTTGGCGGTAACGTGATCACCGAAGACATCCGCCTGGGTTGCTCCATCCTGAAAAGACAGGCAGAGTCGCTGAAAACCAAGTTCGGTTCGGCACTCGCCATGGAAAACCAAGAAAACGAGATCGTTTGCATCCCGGGACTTCACAACCTGCCGGCAAAAGAGATCTCGCTGAAAAACCTCGCCTCGATCATCCAGGCCAGGATGGAAGAAATCATCGGGATGGCTCACTACGAGATCCGCAATTCCGGTTTCGAACGCCAGCTTATTGCAGGTGTCGTGATCACCGGTGGTGGAGCCAAACTCAAGCATCTTCCGCAACTGTTCGAATACATGACCGGTTTGCACGCCAGGGTAGGTTACCCGAACGAGCACCTGGCCAAAGTGAGCAACGAAGAACTGGTAGGACCTGCCTATGCAACCGGTATCGGTCTGGTGCTCCGTGGGTTCCAGCACAAGTCTGCAGTTGCCCAGGTAGCAGAAGAACCAACCATTAAAGGCCACTCTAAAGGAGAAGGACGTGGCGGACTGATTGAAAAGTTCAAAAAATTCTCCGGAGCCTTCTTCGACGAAGAAGTGCAGTAGACCAAGGACGTACAATAACCATATAACTAACCTAAAAAGCTAACCAAATGATGCAGTTCGATTTGCCAAAAGACCAGTCATCAATCATTAAAGTGATTGGTGTTGGCGGTGGTGGAAGCAATGCTGTAAACCACATGTTCCGTCAGGGAATCAGAGGAGTAGACTTTATTGTCTGCAATACAGATAAACAGGCGCTGGACGTAAGTCCCGTTCCTACAAAGATCCAGCTTGGAGAAAGCCTCACCGGCGGAAACGGTGCGGGTGCACTTCCTGAAGTTGGACGCAACGCAGCCATCGAGACCATTGATGAAGTGCGCACTTTACTGGCAGGAAATACCACGATGGTATTCATTACTGCCGGGATGGGTGGTGGTACCGGAACAGGTGCTGCGCCGATCATCGCAAAACTTGCCAAAGAAATGGGCATCCTTACCGTTGGTATCGTGACCGTTCCCTTCACTTTCGAAGGCCGCAAGAGAAAAGAACAGGCCGACGCGGGCATGAACGAAATGCGCGA
>JAZKEZ010000197.1:6371-8599 GCA_040386675.1 Bacteroidota bacterium
GCCACGTTCTCGCCGACGACGTACTTGCCGTAGCCGCCCGCGGTATCGCAGAAGTGATCTCGATCACCGGTGAGATCAACGTAGATATGAACGACGTGAAAACCGTAATGTCGAACTCAGGTTTGGCGATTATGGGTTCTGGCGAAGCAGAAGGAAAAGACCGCGCAAACAAAGCCGTGGAACTTGCCCTGGAGTCTCCGCTGTTGAACGACAACGATATTATGGGAGCCAAGTATGTGCTGCTCAACATTACCATCGGGAACTACAATGTGATGATGGAAGAAGTGTTCGAGATCACAGCTTGTATCCAGAACGCAGCAGGAACTACTGCCGACCTTATCTGGGGTTACGGTGTGGACGAAAGTCTTGGAGAGCGCATCCGCGTAAGTGTGGTGGCTACCGGCTTCGAGTCAAAGATCCAGGTGGGTTTTGAAGCAGCCCAGGAACCTCAGAGAAACGTTACTGTTTTGGCGGAAGAGATCAAGCCGGTGGAGAAACCACTCGTATCTCCGACAGAACGTGTGAATGGGAACTTCACCAGCACAGTGATCAACGCAAAGCCAGAAGAAGAACCGTATGTAATGCCTTCACGCAACGAAGCACCGATCAGCGAAAAGCCGATCGAATTCGACTTGTACGACATTACCAGCGCTAAAGATGAACCTAAGCAGATCGAAATAACTCCATCGGCACCGGCTTCACCATCCATCACCTACCTTAACCTGGACGATGATGATATGAACGTTGCGCCTTCTGCCCCGAAAGCTGAAGAACCTAAAAAAGCCATTGCCGCAGAATCTGCAGAGATCCCTGCCTCACGCAAACTCAGCACTACTGAGCAGCAGCGTTTAATGGAAGAGCGCTTCAACAAGATCAAGGAACTTAACATGAAACTGCGTTCCTCAAGCGGCCTGGCCGATCTTGAGAAAGAACCCGCAATTGCACGTAAAAACATCAGGCTGAACAGTACGTCACACAGCTCTGATACCAATTACAGCAGGTTCTCGATCTCTGAAGACGGAGAGATTCGTAAAGGAAACAGCTTTCTTCACGACAACGTAGACTGATCATGGAGCTTACCGAAAAGATAAATGCCGACATCAAATCAGCGATGCTGGCAAAAGAAAAGGAAAAACTGAATGCCCTTCGTGCCATCAAATCCGCGTTGCTTCTCGAAGCCACCAAAGGAGGCGACGGCAGCATCGACGAGGACACAGGGATCAAGATCCTTCAAAAACTACACAAGCAGCGCATGGAAGCCGCCGACATATACCGTACACAGAACCGCGAGGATCTGCTGGCAGAAGAAATGTTGCAGGCTGATGTGATCGCTGCGTATCTCCCAAAACCACTCAGTGCTGAAGAACTGGAAACAGAGATCAGGGCAATTGCCGCGCAGGTTGGAGCCGCCGGTCCTGCCGATCTGGGTAAGGTAATGGGAGTTGCATCAAAGCAATTAGCCGGGAAATCAGATGGCAAATCGATTTCCGAAATGGTTAAAAAGGTCCTGGCAGGATAAGAGGTTAGTCTGTCCAGGTTGGTTATAGGTTGAAACCCTTTCGCTGAAACGCGGAAGGGTTTTTTTATTTGATGAATGCCGTCTCCGCCGCCTGCCTGACCGCGCCTGAAACCATTTTCTGTAATTCCGGCGGGTAATGACAGCTCACGATCACCGCACATTCTTCATTTACCGAAACCACGTAGTTTTCCGTGAACTCCATCGATCCGTCAGCGTTCGATAACACCGCACGGGTATACAACACCTGGTTTTCTCTCGAGTGATATTGATTTTCCTCAATGATCTTCTGGTTCTTCACCGTGGTATACGTACCTCTGTCGGTAACTCCCGGATGATTCGGGATCACCATCATTTTCAATACCGCACTTCCCTCTGCATCGCTGTACATCTTCCCGAAATGCATCGGAAAAACCGAAGTATCTATCGCCGCACCGGCTTTCATGGTGTAACACCTGAGCCCCGATTGCTCCATATCCACAGCCCCGCTCTGCGCAGAAACCGCCGCCGCAGAAACCAGCAGCCCACTTAATACTAATGATCGTAACATGCCGCAATATACACCATCCCTCTAAACCCTCTAAGCCGTCTAAACTGTCTCAACCGTCTAAACCGTCTAAACCGTCTCAACCGTCTCAACCGTCTCAACCATCTCAACCCTCTAACCCACCCACCCCCAAATGTTAACGATCTCCTAAATCCCTCCCTTCCC
>JAZKEZ010000198.1:0-14418 GCA_040386675.1 Bacteroidota bacterium
GGATTTGCAGTAGCAGGATTGGTAGGCTTACCGGCTGTTTTTGTTCTCGATTTCGGGATAGCAGCTTTGGTATCCACCGAACTCGAATTTTCGATCATCTTGAGGATACCGGCAGTTTCCAGTTCATCCAACTCGCGCCAGTCGCCAAGAGGCAATCCCTTCAGTTTCACATTCATGATCCGGGTACGCACGAGCTTGGTCACCTCGAATCCAAAATATTCACACATCCGCCTGATCTGGCGGTTAAGTCCCTGGATCAGTACGATCTTAAAGCTGTTCGGACCTTCTTTGATCACCTCACAACGCTTGGTAACCTGTCCGAGTATAGGAACCCCCGACGACATTTTTTCACAGAATTCATCGGTAACGGTTTTATCTACCGTAACGAGGTATTCCTTTTCATGGTGATTACTGGCGCGGAGAATCTTGTTTACAATATCGCCGTTGTTGGTCAGGAAGATCAGTCCCTGGCTGTCTTTATCCAGCCTCCCGATCGGGAAGATCCGCGAACTGTGGTTCACATAATCCACAATGTTATTCTGTACCGATTCGGTTGTACTTTCTATGCCTGACGGTTTGTTGAGTGCAATCAGCACCATTTCATCTGCCGATCTCGGAGTGATCACTACACCATTGACCGAAACCTTGTCTTTGGGTTTCACCAGGTCACCAACTTTCGCTTTCTTATTGTTTATCAATACATTACCCGAACTAATAAAACGATCGGCCTCCCTGCGGGAACAAATTCCACTGTCTGAGATGTATTTATTGAGACGAACGGGAGGTTGTATAATCATGGTGACTGATGCGATTGAGTATGAACATGTTGTTGATACCAATCATGGAATCAACATCCTGCAAAACTAGCGTTTTGATTTGAAGACAGCCTCGTAATGACTGATCCATTGCTGCGGGGTCACTTTTCCGGCGAGTTCGCCAATCAGCGCAAAAGGAATGTCTTCCGGCTTTTTGAAGCGGAGACAGCTCTTGCCCATGTCTGCTTTTTTGCTTGAATGCTTTGGAAATTCCGCTGTGAACCACTCCATTAATTCAGGCATGGAGTACAATCCCATGTGGTAGATCGCTATGAAATTCTTTTGCGACGCCAGGCTGATAAACGGCAATGCCTGCTTCGGATCGCAGTGGTAACCCGCGGGGTAAACAGAGTGCGGAACCACAAACCCGGGCATTCCGTACGACATTTGCTCGCTAAATCCTTCGGGAACCGCGGCCCCAATGACTTCTCGCAACCTCAACATGGCTTCCTTCCTGTCTTCCTGAAGATCTGAATAATACTGGTCTGGGGTGATAGCGGCTGGTGGCATGGAAAATCAATTGTACAAGGATACGATTATACAATTTTTATAGGAGTAGATTATTTTTAACCAATAAGAATAGCCTCAGCTCGCGTGCTTCAACCCCGCAAACCTCACGATCATATCATAAATGTCTTCTTTCCGAAACGGTTTCGCGATAAATCCATCCATACCGGCAAGCCTGCTTTTCTCGGTTTCCTCTGCCATGGCGTGGGCCGATAAGGCAATGATCGGGGTATTCAGGCCCAGTCGTTTACGAATGATCCTTGTGGCCTGGTAACCACCCATTTCAGGCATCTGGATGTCCATGAACACCAGGTCGTACACCTCATCCTGGACTTTCGAGATGGCTTCGATGCCGTTGCGCGCAAAATCAGTACATACTCCCCACTCTCTCAGCAAGATCTGCATGAGTTTGCGGTTCACTTCGTTGTCTTCCACTACAAGTACACGGAGTTCGCTCAAATCGTGCGTACCGATTCCTTCTGCAGTGCGCGGTTCAATATTCATCCCGATTGTAGCCGGTTTAGGAAACGGTAGGATGACCGAAAATACCGATCCCTGGCCCGGTGCGCTGCTAACCTCCACAGTTCCATGCTGAAGTTCGACCATGTGTTTTACAATGGTGAGCCCGAGTCCGGTGCCTCCGTATTTTCCAGAAGTATGATCAGCAGCCTGCGTAAATCGCTTGAAGATCGCCTCGTGCCGGTCCTCTGAAATCCCAATGCCGCTATCAGTAACGCTGAATTTTACCCAGGCCTGCGAAAGTTGCTCATCCAACAGTTCTGCACGGATCTTTACCGAACCGGAGGGAGTAAATTTTATGGCATTACTCACCAAGTTGATCAGTATTTGCGAAAGTCGTGAACCATCACCCAGCAATCCTTCAGGAATGGCGGGATCCGTCTCAACCTTGAGTTCCAGTCCTTTTTCTTCTGCCTTAACAGCAAAGAGCGACCGCAAGCCACTCAATTGTTCAGGAATATCCAGCGGTGTAGATTCAAACTGCATTTTACCGGCTTCGATCTTGGCGAGATCTAGGATATCGTTAATGACAACGATCAGGTTGTTCCCGGCCTTTTCGATCACGTGCACATATTCCTGCTGTTCTTCCGACAATTTAGTTCCATCCAGCAGCTGCGCAAAACCAATGATCGCATTCATCGGAGTGCGGATCTCGTGGCTCATATTGGCAAGGAACTGCTCTTTTGCTTTTTCAGAACGCTCGGCCATCTCCTTTGCAGCCAGCAACTGTTCTTCAATTTTTTTGCGTTCCTCGAGTTCCTTCTCAAAATCTGCAGAGGTTTTCAGTTTGATGGCCTCGGGAAACACCTTAACAAGAGAAATTACAGTAACCCACGATACAATTCCGGTTACGAAGCGAAACAGTGCATTTACACGGTAATACGGAAACCAGAACATGGCCGCATCTACAATGTGGGTTAGACCGCACAACAGGATAAAAGCCATAAACAGCCAGAAGATCGTGGGAAGCGGGATGTTCTTTTTCTTTTTCAGGAAGGAAAATATGAAAACCGGGATGGCAAAGTAAGCAGCCCATATGGCCACATCGGAAACAATATACAGCCAGCCGTGAAAATCAGTCCATTGTCCGCAATACCATCGTGGTGGCCAGCTTTTAGCTTCAAACAGACGTTGGAAAAAATCGATAACCTGGTGCATGAGTTACAAGCTTAAGTGGAGGGAACCTCTTACCTGACCGGAAACAGGACGGTTCGTGGTCTGTAAAACCTAAAAATAGCTTGTAAAGTATACGGGATTAAGGGTCAATCTTTAAAGGGTACTATTCATCCGACAGATGTGCGGAGTATGCCGAGGAAAGATAACTGCTGATTTGTTGAAGTGTTGATTTGTTGAAGTGTTGATTTGTTTCAGGATGAACAAAGTTATTTCTATGCGATACTTTTTTTTAACCACAGAGGCACGGAGGTTGGCGCGGAGGGCACGGAGAAGTTCTCTGCGTACCTCTGCGACCACCTCTGTGCCTCCGTGGTTAAAAAACACATCAACAAATCAACACCTCAACAAATCAACCCTGAGTGATCGACTTCCTCCAGAAATACCCGGTAAAAAACAGCGCAATAAGCGTCACCACAGACGCAATGGCCTTGGCCTTCCACGTCCCTACATTATCCGGATCGCCGAAGATCACGATGGTTTCATTGAGTGCACCTACTGATATACAGCCAAATAGAATGGCCCTTACTTTATTCTTATTCATGCTGGTTCCTGAGCTGCATAGATAGTTAAATAGCCGGTCGGCAAAATACCGGCCGGCCAATTAAACGATTATCGCTGTCCGTACATCACGATCGATGCACGGGCAATCGACGTTGTATTGAGGTAGAAGCCCACAATGGCAGAAGATGCTTTTTCGTCAAGCGGCAATTTGTCTTTCAGTGCGTACACAGTAATTATGTACTGATGTGCAGGTCCCGGATTCGGGCAAGGTCCGCCGTAACCAGCATGTCCGAGATCGGTAATGCCCTGGACGGCTCCTGCAGGCGTAAGATTTTTAGAGAGGTCGCCTGTACCGGTTTTCAGTTCTTTCACCGATGCAGGAATATTGAACACCGTCCAGTGCCAAAGTCCGCTGCCCGTTGGCGCATCCTTGTCGTACATCGTCACCGCAAAATACTTTGCCTCTGCAGGTGCATGTTCCCAATGCAATTCGGGAGAGATATTTTCGCCGGTACATCCAAACGTATTGGCAAATTGTTTTTGCGTAGCCTGTCCCCCGATATCGTTGCTTTTCAGGGTAAAGGTTTGTGCAGAAAGTGCTGTGGTGGCAAGCAGTGCCGCGGCAGATAGAAATAATTTCATTTTTGTTGATGTGGTGATGTTATATGTGATTTTTGATACATTTTGATGTGTTGATTGAACTGTCGAAAGCTGGTGATTGACCTTCGACAAGCTCAGGTACCGCCTGCCGAAATCCGGTGATTGAACCTGTCGAAATCCGGGCCTTCGACAGGCTCAGGCACCTGGTTCGACAGACCAACCGTCTAAACCGTCTAAACTGTCTAAACCGTCTAAACCATCTCAACCTCCCCTACATCAACTCCTTATACAGCGTTTCAAACCGCTCCTTCAGTTCCGCCAGTTCCTGTTCCAGCCGGGCTACCCTGCCTTCGAGTTCGCCCACTGTTTTCCTGGCCGGTTCTTGCGGTAACTCCTCATCGTCTTCGGGAAGTTCTCCGGCAAAAAGGTGCATGAACCGCTGCTCTTTCTGGCCGGCTTTTCTTGGCAATTGCTGAATAAAAGGTGTCTCTCCGGATGATAATGCATCCAGAGTTTGCTGTACTTCTTCCAGCGTATCGAATTCATACATTCTTCCGCTGTTCGACTTAAGTTCTCCTGGAGTTTGCGGTCCGCGGAGTAAAAGCAAACCGATCACGGTCAGTTCAGCCGGATCGGTTCGGTAGGCAATAGCAAAAGTGTGCTGGTATTTTACCGAGCGACTGGTTCCGCCGGTTTCGGTAGACACCAGTCCGCGGCGCTTCAGTGTATTCAGTGCAAGGACTACGGTTTCTTCATCGTATTCCACAACGGGTTTGCGCGAGGTTTTCTGGTTACAGGCGGTAGTAAGCCCGTTCAGGGTCATCGGGTAATAATCCGGCGTGGTCATTGCCTTTTCGATCAATGCTCCCAACACACGGATTTCTGTACTGTCGAGTACCGGCAGGTTGTTTTCAGATTCCATCCGCCGAATTTACCCATTTCCACATTTACCCATTTACCCATTTGCACATTTCCACATTTCTAAGCCCTCCCCTCCGAAATCCGCTTCAACAACTCCAGCGCCTTTGGCCAGGCCTCCTCCATATAATGACTTTCAGCTTCAGGAACCTGCAGTTCGATCTGCACTTCGGTTAAAGAACCGTGTGTTACCAGTTTATAATTCTCGTGACTTCCGCTCCACAGTTTGGATTTTTCATCCAAGGGAAGTTCTTTCCCGTCTTTAAGTTCTCCAAGATGCTTAAACGATGCATATTTGTTCTCATCGAGTTTCTCGATGTCGCTGTACATCCCGCTTCCATTGGGGGCAAGGAAATGCACGCGGCCGCCTTCCTTCCATTCTTTGGCTTCATAATATGAGCCTTCACAAAACGGTTGTGTCCATTCGGTATACGTCGATTTATCCCAAAGGTTTTTCCAGACTTTTTCAGGAGTTGCTTCAATTTCGGTAGAGAAATGCAAGGTTTTCATAGGGGGTAGATTTTTAAAAATTAGGAGCAGTTGACGGCAAAAATGATGCCTTGCCGGACGATAGTAACTATATTATCGCCCAGGTTAATAGGCCTGAATCAATACATCAGTAGGTATTTTCCAACTCTCGTGGAGAATCCGGATCATTTCAAGCGATAACTTTCGTTTCCGGTTCAATATCTCACTGGCGCGACTTTTTAGCCCGATCAGTTTTGCAAGGTCAGACTGGCCGTAACCCGATTGTTCCATAAATTGTTTTTTTGATGATCATTCTGATCATTACTCGTTTGAGGCTTTGTTTGTCGCTGTCCTTTCTTTTGGAAAGAAAGAACGAAAGAAACTGTCGCTTCTTTTACTTCACTGCGCGTCACTCACAACATTGCGACCCGTTCGGCGATCTGGTCGTTCCTCCCAGCTTCCTCCGGGTGCCCGCATGTTGTTTCGCTCCGCTTGTTCCGTAAAAGAGGCGACGACCCTGCCGTATTTAGCAGTGGTCCAGCTTTAGTGTTTTGGTTCGTGATGCTTTCTATTAACTCTGCGATCCCTAAAATTAAATTATTTGTTCGATCTTTTATACAAAGGGGTGTCGCCTCTTTTCCCGATCGAACGCAGCGACAGTTTTTGCGTTACTTTTTCCAAAAAAGCAACAGCGACAAACCAGGCATCATCCTCCTTATCTTCGCCAAAAATCACTCCATGCCTTTCTCCATCCCCGGCCTTTCTCCCGAACTACTCGAACTGATCAGAAAAGAAGGTTTTGAAAAACCCTACCCGATCCAGGAACAGGCCGTTCCGGCGATACTTGCAGGAAAAGATGTACTGGGCATCGCAGCTACCGGATCAGGAAAAACAGCGGGTTTTGTATTTCCTATTTTAGAGCGGCTTCAACAGGATAAGAAAAAGAACAACCGGCACATCCGCGTATTGGTACTTGTTCCTACCCGCGAGCTTGCCGTTCAGGTTGGTGAGGTTTTCCAGCAATTTTCCAAAGCATTTAAACCGGCTTCAAAAACGCTGGCGGTATTTGGTGGGGTTTCCATCAATCCGCAGATGATGAAGTTGCAGGGAACCGACATCGTGGTGGCCACACCCGGCCGACTGCTGGACCTGATAGAATCCAATGCACTCCACCTTTCTGAGGTAGAGACACTTGTACTCGATGAAGCAGATAAAATGCTGAACCTCGGTTTTAAAGACGAGATCACAGCCATTTTCAAATTGCTTCCGGTCCGCCGCCAGAATATTCTGTTTTCGGCTACGCTTGATAAGGAAGTGAATGGCATACATGAGATCCTGCTTCGCGATCCGCTCACCATTGAAATTGTTCCCGAAGCCCTCAACATCGACCTTATTGAACAATCGGCTTACCTGGTTACCGAAGAAAAAAAGGGACCGTTCCTGCGTTACCTCGTGAAAAGCATGGAATTGGAACAGGTACTGGTCTTTACTTCTTCAGTCCGCACAGCCGACAACCTGGTGATGAAGCTCAAAAAGAACGGCATCGACGCAAGTGCGCTGCACAGCGGCAAAAGCCAGGGATCGCGTACCGACAGTCTTGTAAAATTCAAAAACAAAAAGCTGCGTGTGCTTGTGGCTACCGACATTGCCGCCCGTGGAATCGACATTCCCGAACTACCGGTGGTGATCAACTTCGAATTGCCGCGCTCACCTAAAGATTATGTGCACCGTATCGGGCGTACCGGACGTGCAGAAGCTTCAGGAAAAGCCATATCCCTGGTTACCGCGGCTGAAGAACCACACTTTTACATCATCCAGAAAAAAATGGGAAAACGGGTGAAACTGATTCCGACTGAAGATATCGGATTACACGGTTATTAAGCTAATTAGATGATGAAATGAATAGCTAATTTGTTCATCATCTAATCATCTAATCAGCTAATCATCTAATTAAAAAAGCAGGTCCCGCCTTGGATATACCAAAGCGGGACCTTTATTTTCGGTGTGGGTTAAGACTTAGTACAACACCGGGGCGTTGTATCTAGCAAAACCCATTTTTATGACCGAACCAGACATACAACACCTCCTATCTATTCGTTCAACAAAACAGGCCGAACTGCCGTGTTGCAATCACCCTGACTGCACATCTAAAATACGCTAATCGGAAAGTCTTGTCAATAGGCTGGATAAATTTTAACATCCTTTGTTTTCCACATCTGTCGGTTAATTCCGTCCGGGGATTGTTCTAACGGTTCGCGGCGGACTGCTGAAAAGAGTAAATTGGGTACCAAAACATACCCAAATGCGCATGAAACCCCTACTCTCTCTCGCTGCCTCAGCGTTGCTGTATCTCCCGGTATCCGGACAAAACAGCCTTCCTGTGGTGACCGGCGTGACCGCTACCCGCTCACTTACAGGATACTCTATCAGTTATCGCCTCACCGATGCCGAGCACGACAAGTGTACCGTTTACATCCGGGCAAGTATTGACGGCGGAAAAACCTATCGTATCAAACCACTTGCAGCTACCGGCGACGTTGGCGAAGGAATTTCCGAAGGCAATCATACCATTACCTGGACCGGAAACCTGCTTGCCGGACAGATGCCGGGTACCTCCATCATCTTTAAAGTAATGGCCGATGACGGGTATCGTCCTTCGCTACAGGAAATTTCTTCAAAGATCGATTCGAACCGCATCTACCGCAATTTCCTTGCGGTTTACGGGAACAACAGTCCGGCGAACCCCGAACACTATCGCCAAACGCGAGAGACCATCAGCAGCTTTTACCAGGGCCTTGGGCTACAGACCGAACTCGATACTTTCTTTTCCAATGTCCCCGATGAGATCGTTCCCGTTCGCGAGGGGATCAACATCCTGGCCACCATCGAAGGTATGGACGGATCAGATTCGACGATCCTGATGAGCGGTCATTACGATACCGTGGAAGACACGCCGGGAGCCGACGACAACAATATGTCGGTAGCGATTTGTATGGAAGCTGCAACGGTACTGAAGGACTACACCTTTCATCACAACCTGAAATTTGCCCAGTGGGATCTCGAGGAGATCGGACTTCTTGGTGCGTATTACTACGCATTATCGGCTAAATCGCTAGATACCAAAGCGGTGGTGAATTTCGACGGGATGTCGATCTACAAGGAAGAACCCAACAGTCAGAGTGTACCTACCGGTTTCGACCTTTTGTTTCCTGCGGGTTACCAGAAGGCCGAAGCCGACAGTTTCCGCGGGAACTTTATTACCATGATCACCGATTTTAAATCTGCCGGACTGAGCCAACGCGCCGTTGAACTTGCCCCGCAGGTTACTCCAACCTTAAAGTATGTCGATCTTACCTGTCCGGACCCGAACTGCCTGGTAGCTGCCGATCTGAGAAGAAGCGATCATGCTCCATTCTGGGACCGCCTGGTGCCTGCGATCTTCTTTACCTCGACCACCGAATTCAGAAGCGCGTGTTATCACCAGCCCTGCGATACGGTGGCGAACCTCAACTTCTCTACCAAAGTATTGCAGCTGGCCACTTCGCTTATGGCCGATAAAGCCGGGATCATGCATGCCGGACACGGATTCAGCCAGCAGATCGCGACCGGAATAACTGAGAACCAGCCGGCGCCGGTAACAGTGAACAAGCCGTATCCAAATCCTGTTGACCACAGCTGTTTCTTCGAGATCACACTTACCGAAGCTGCTGACGTAGCTATCCTGGTGACTGATCTTACCGGTAAAAAGACCGATCTGGTTGAAACTCACCTTTCGGCCGGACAACAAACCCTTTCGTGGACACCGTCGCGTTCGATTGCCAAAGGCACCTACGTTGCACAGGTACTGGTAAACGGAAAGCCGGTACAATCGTTCCAGCTGGCGGTTGCTATCGACCCGGATAGGTTGTCGCATGGACATTGAGGTATAACCTCAAATATTGCTTCTGTTGAAACCACATCAGGATGCCCTGTTTGGCAAGTTCGCTGATCATTTCCGGATTTCCCCTGGTTTGACGCTTAGTTTGTTGCTGTCCTTTCTTTTGGAAAGAAAGAACGAAAGAAACTGTCGCTTCTTTTACTGCACTGCCCGTCACTCAAAACATTGCGACCAGATCGCCGACAAGGTGCCCGCGTTCCGGGAGTGGAGTGAAGTGAGGGAAAAGCAGCGACAGTTTTTGCGTTACTTTTTATAAAAAAGTAACAGCGACAAACCAGGCATCATCCAACTTTCAGCACAAAGCGATTTAGGAACACTCGTTAAGGAATCTTCAGAGCAATCGGAAGGAATAACAGAAGGAGAGTACAATTCCGCTCGGCGCAATGGCATTCATTGACGCTTTAACGGCGCGTTGCTGTTCAGCAGTAGGAGGATTCAGAGGGTCGTTCACCTGTGTGAACAATGCTCCGGATGAAGCGCGGACCGCATAGCCGAGGTCGAGCCTTAGGATGTTTCCACGACGGGTGTACCATTGGCGCTCTACTCCAAGACTGATATAATTAACCGCGTTACCATTAATGGTTACGTTCGCAATAGCGCTATTGTTATTGGTCGACAAGTGAAGATCCTTAATTCCGTCTGCCCTTCCGATGCTTACCACCGGGCACCAACGGCTCGCGGGTACATAAGTGGCGGTAAGCGAGACCTTCGTACCCCAGGTTCCGGAACCGATACCCGCACCGAGCGTAAAACGTTCAGCAATCTTCACGTCTACCCGCGCTCCGAAAAAACCGGTAGCCGCATTTATTCCCGAACCTACACCCAGGAATACCGACCCGTTGTTATTCACCGCCGGTTTTTCTTTAATACGCTGATTGAATGTCGTGTTGCTTTGTGCGAAAGAACCGGTAGTGCAAAGCACAGCCAGTACGAAAAGGAAATTTTTCATTGAATAATGAGGATTTGATTTTGAGTGCAAAAGAAGCAAAATCTTTTTTCAGGGAATGGAGTTGATTTGTTGATGGGTTGAATTGTTTATTTGTTGAGTTATTTTTTGCAACACCGGTGCCTGAGCTTGTCGAAGTCCCAGATTTCGACAGGCTCAATCACCAATCCTAAAACACTTACCACTTACCACTTATCCCTCTCCACTCTCCACTCTCCACTCTCCACTAATCACTCAACCTCCACTTCCCTCACATACGGTATCGTGTACTGCACCCCCAGCAACACCGATGTAGCCTGGTGGTTCCAGTTCGGAATGGTTGGTCGTCCTTTCGGTTGAGGCAGCACATTGTCTACACCGTAGTTGTATTGCGCCTCAAGGCTCAGTTTGATGAGTTTCGAGATACGCTGCTGGATACCTGCTCCCAGGTTGAACCCGATGTCACTTCCGGCATACGTGCTGGTGTTGATCTCTCTTTTAGTAGCGTTGTCGTATTTGCCGGTAGACCGCAGCAGAAAGCCAAGATAGGCGCCGCCGCCGAGAAAAAACCGCTGGTTCTTGTCGAGGTAAGCTCTGAAGGTAAGCGGGATAGTGAGGTAATTCTGGCGCAACAGCATCGTACCTGTTCCAGTGGTGTCTTTGTTGGAATTGGTATAGAACACATCCTGTATCCCGCCTTTTCGCTGGTTGCTGATCCCGACACGGAGAATGAATACGTCGTCGATCACGTAACCCATCATCACCCCGAAATAACTTCCCATCGTGCGTTCAAAATGATAAGTGGATGAAAGCGGCTTCGAAAACGACGGACCACCTTCTACCGCAATAGAATAACGATTTTCATCTTCAGCCACCTGTCCGAAAACAGCAACAGAACTCAATGCAAGCACAAACAGGATACTCAGGAATTTTCTCATCAGGAGGGTGTTGATTCTACCGACAAGTATACACATTCCTTTGATTTGTGTGTTGGTAAGTGCTGAAAGTGGGGATCAGCCGGTAAAGTGAAAACCTTTATCTTCATCCCCCATGAAGAAGCTGCTGTTACTGCTCCCCGTAACGTTATTCCTTGGCCTGGTTTCAGGCGCCCAGGATATCATTCCCGCACCGCAAAACCGCACCCTGAAAACCGATGCCGACCGGTTGATCTTTACCGATAAGATCACCATTAACGATCCGGGTAAGCATTTCGCAGAAGAAGTTGAGGTAATGCAGCAGTACTTCAGATCCGCCCTGAACATTGAGCTGGATTACACCACCGGAAAAGCCAAAAAGCCATTCATCACCCTGCTGCAAACCCAGCAGGCGCAATCAGAATCGTATTCCATGGAGCTTGGGCCGAAAGGGGGTAGCATCAGCGGTTCGGCTGCCGGAGTGTTCTACGGACTGCAATCGCTGCTGCAACTTGCACAGGTGAAAGGAACCGTCATCAGTTTCCAGTCCCAGCAGATCACCGACTTTCCTTCGTATTCGTGGCGCGGACTGCATCTTGATGTCTGCCGCCATTTCTTCCCGGTATCTTATGTAAGAAAGTACATTGACCTGATGGCTCGCCACAAACTCAATACCTTTCACTGGCACCTTACCGACGACCAGGGCTGGCGGATCGAAATCAAAAAATACCCTGAACTCACCCGTAAAGGCGGTTGGAGAAACCGCACCATGGTGGGCCAGTACCGCGACAATGCCTTCGATACCCTGCGCTACGGCGGATCTTATACACAGGAAGAGATCACAGAAATTGTTGACTATGCGCGTAAACGACACGTTACTGTTGTTCCCGAGATCGAAATGCCGGGTCATGCCGTAGCTGCCATCTCTGCCTACCCTTTCCTGGGTTGTTCCGGCAAACAAATCCCTGTTGAAGGCATGTGGGGCGTATTTACCGATGTTTTCTGCGCCGGAAACGATTCGGTCTTTACCTTTCTTGAAAACGTATTGGATGAAGTGGTCGAACTTTTTCCCGGAGAATACATCCACATTGGCGGTGACGAATGTCCGAAAGACAGCTGGAAAACCTGTCCGAAATGCCAGCTGCGCATACGCACCGAGAAGCTGAAAGACGAGCACGAACTACAGAGTTATTTCATCCGCAGGATCGAAAAACACCTTAACGGAAAAGGCCGGAAAATAATCGGCTGGGACGAAATACTCGAAGGCGGACTGGCTCCCAATGCAGCCGTAATGAGCTGGAGAGGTACTGAAGGAGCCATCGCATCGGCCACCCAGGATCACCCGGCCGTCCTTACCCCCGGATCACACTGCTATTTTGATCATTACCAGGGCGATCCGGCCTGGGAACCAATCTCCATCGGGGGAATGACCACGCTTAAAAAAGTCTATTCCTTTAACCCGCTTCCCGAAGGACTTCCGGAAGATAAAAAGCGCTATATCCTTGGCGGACAAGCGAATCACTGGTCGGAATACATCCTGAGTGAGGCACATATGGATTACATGGTCTGGCCCCGTGCCTGTGCACTTTCCGAAGCCCTGTGGCTCTCTGCCGAAAAGAAGAACGAACCCGATTTTATGCGCCGCCTCACCCCTCACCTGTTACAGTTGCAAAAGGAAGGCGTGAACCTGAGCTGGTCGCATTACCGCCCGAAATACCTCACCAATATCAGCGAACACCGCCCGGGAATTTCAGTTACGCCATCTACGTCCGATAAAGTGGTACTGGAATACATTCCTGCAAACCTGAGCGGACTCCCGATCAAAAAAGCAGTGATCAAACCCGATTCGCTGCTGGAAACGTGTACCGCTCTTGGAAGTACTTATAAAGGAAAATTCGTGTCATTGCCCGGCAGCGGACAAGTGGTGTTTTACAGCGGACCGAATTATCTCCAAAAAGACACCCTGAATGTCAATTTCTCGCTGTCGAGCGGAGCAAAGATCAAATGGATCACGCCGCCGGCAAGCACGAAAGCCGATGCAGCAGTGCTCGTAGACGGACTTACCGACGACCGTCCGTTTTACGAACAGCGTTGGATCCGTTTTGATACCAGCGCCGTAAGCATCGAACTCGACCTGGGCGACGAAAACCTGATCAGCTCAGTGAAAATCGGTCAGTTGAACGAACCACACAACAACATCTTCCCCGCTACGATCCTCGAAGTTGAGGTAAGTACCGACGGAACTCATTTTACCCACCTGGTGCCCACCGCACTCGAAGCCACATCCCGAAACATATCCCTCAGAATAATGAATCACAAAGCGCGCTTCCTGCGCATCAAAGCCAGCGGAATAAAACGCCCGGGCAAAACCAGTATGTTGTTTGACGAGATCTCTGTGAACTGATGAGCAGCAGGAGAAACTTTCTTGGCCGACTGGCTACCGGAACCGCGGGACTTACCGCAGCTTTTATTACCGGCAAAAACCACCTCTTCCCCGAATCGCTTCCGGCTGAAGCAGTGAAAGACAGTCCGGTGGTCATCTCTACCTGGAATTTCGGATTAAAAGCCAATGCCGAAGCGTGGAAAATACTGTCGACAGGCGGAACTGCCCTTGATGCCGTTGAACAGGGCGCACGCCTGGTGGAAGCCGACCCCGAAGAACGGTCAGTGGGATACGGCGGGCGACCGGACCGCGACGGTAAGGTAACCCTCGATGCCTGTGTGATGGACCATGACCTGAACATCGGTTCGGTGGTCTGCATGGAGCACATCATGCACCCGGTTTCTGTGGCCAGAGCGGTAATGGAAAAAACGCCGCACGTGATGCTGGCCGGAGAAGGTGCGCTGCAATTTGCCTTGTCGCAAGGCTTTAAAAAGCAAAACCTGCTCACTGCCGAATCTGAAAAGGAATGGAAGGAATGGCTGAAAGAGGCCAACTACAAACCGGTGGTGAACATTGAAAACCACGACACCATTGGAATACTTGCGCTGGATAAGAAAGGCAACCTGAGCGGATGCTGCACCACCAGCGGAATGGCGTTTAAAATGCATGGACGTGTTGGCGATTCGCCGATCATCGGTGCCGGGTTATATGTCGACAATGAAGCGGGGGCGGCAACAGCCACGGGCCACGGTGAG
>JAZKEZ010000199.1:0-5633 GCA_040386675.1 Bacteroidota bacterium
ATCCTGAAAATTACCTCACCAGCTTCTTATACTTGATCCTCGTCGGTCCTTTATCCCCCAATCTCTTCTTCTTGTTCTCCTCGTATTCGCTGTAGCTTCCTTCAAAGTAATACACCGACGAATCGCCTTCAAATGCAAGAATATGCGTAGCAATACGATCCAGGAACCACCTGTCGTGACTGATCACCACTGCGCAACCGGCAAAATGCTGGATTCCTTCTTCAAGTGCACGAAGCGTGTTTACGTCAAGGTCGTTGGTAGGCTCATCGAGCAACAATACGTTGGCTTCGGTCTTCAGCGTCATCGCCAGGTGCAGTCGGTTGCGCTCTCCACCTGAAAGTACGCTTACCTTTTTCCCCTGGTCGTTGCCCTGGAAGTTGAAACGGCTCACATACGCACGCGAGTTCATTTTCGCGCCACCCAGTTCTATGATCTCGTTTCCACCTGAAATCACTTCCCAAACCGTTTTGTTCGGATCGAGTTCTTTGTGGCTCTGGTCTACATATCCGATCTTCACGGTATCTCCAACCTTGAATTCTCCGGCATCTGGGGTGGCTTCTCCCATGATCATTTTAAACAGCGTGGTCTTACCCGCACCGTTCGGTCCGATTACCCCTACAATTCCTGCAGGCGGAAGATTGAAGCTCAGTCCTTCATATAATAGTTTATCACCGAATGCTTTAGAGATATTGATGGCTTCGATCACGTTGTTCCCCAAACGCGGACCGTTGGGAATCGGTAATTCCAGCGCGGCTTCTTTTTCTGCAAAACCTT
Organism: Bacteroidota bacterium; assembly: GCA_040386675.1. Lineage (GTDB taxonomy): Bacteria > Bacteroidota > Bacteroidia > Flavobacteriales_D > Luteibaculaceae > DASUEB01. Next base: position 775 of record JAZKEZ010000199.1, read on the forward strand.
CTGCGGAAAGCTTATCGTAGTTCTGCAGACGAGCCTTGCTCTTAGCCTGGCGGCCTTTCGCTCCCTGGCGTACCCAGTCAAGCTCCTGCTCAAGAATACGGCGGCGCTTGCTTTCGGTCTTTTCCTCAGCGGCAAGGCGCTTCGATTTCTGATCGAGCCAGCTGCTGTAATTTCCTTTCCACGGAATACCCTCACCGCGGTCAAGCTCAAGGATCCATCCGGCCACATTGTCCAGGAAGTAACGGTCGTGGGTTACACACAGTACAGTTCCTGCATATTGCGCAAGGTGTTGCTCCAGCCACTGAACCGATTCGGCATCAAGGTGGTTGGTAGGCTCATCGAGCAGCAGTACATCCGGTTGTTGAAGCAGCAAACGGCAAAGCGCCACACGTCTGCGCTCACCACCCGAAAGTACCGAAATCGGTGTATCACCTTCCGGGCAACGCAGAGCATCCATTGCAATTTCAAGCTTGGTATCCAGGTTCCACGCATCCAGGTGGTCGATCTTCTCCTGTACCTCTGCCTGGCGCGAGATCAGTTTGTCCATCTTATCCGGATCATTCAGGATCTCCTCGTCACCAAAGCTGTTGTTGATCTCGTCAAATTCCTTCAGCAGGTCAACAGTACTCTGTACACCTTCTTTTACAATATCAATTACGGTCTTGTTGTTGTCCAGCTCAGGTTCCTGGTGAAGGTAGCCTACGGTATACCCCGGGCTCCACACCACATCTCCCTGGAAACTCTTGTCAATTCCCGCAATGATCTTCATCACGGTCGATTTACCCGCACCGTTCAGACCCAGGATACCGATCTTGGCACCGTAGTAAAAACTCAGGTAAATGTCCTTTAATATATGTTTACCCTGGGGCGTGGTCTTGTTGACCTTAACCATCGAGAAAATGACCTTCTTATCGTCTGTAGACATAGCTGCTAATAATTAGGCCGCAAATATCGGAAAGTCGCTCGATTTACGGCATAAAAAAACCGCCCCTGGAGGCGGTTTTCCTGAAAAAGATACGGGTATCGGTTAGTTATATTTTACAGACTTGGTAACTACTGCTTCGTTGAAGAAATAGATCTTCTTTCCTGAGATGGTCTGGAAAGTGAAGTTGTAAGGAGTAACCTGCAGGTAACCGTCACCTTTGGTAATGGTAGCCATCTCCTCAGCAGTGAACTGGAACGAAGTGATGTTTCCTCTGTAGGTTTTGATCAGCGACTTGTTGCCTGAATGGAAAGCAACGATAGTAGAATCTGCTCCGGTAGTACGGTCAAGGGTTACAGTATATGCACTACCTGTAGAAATGGTAGCAGGTGCAGTAAATTCAGGATTGCTTGGGAATGGGCTGAAGGTACGGTCGATCGCAGGTACGTTACCGTTTCCGGCTACCTTCCATGAAGCTCCGCCAAAGTCGATACCTTCGATATCGGTAGCGGATGGAGTATATACATAGCTGTTGTTAGATTGCTTGCTGAGCGTTTTCTCGTTGCATGTTACAGTACCCGCATCAAGGAAACCACTTGCTGCCTGGTTTGGAAATACCGCAACAGCAGTACCCAGTTCAATTTCTGAAGCAGGAAAACCAGGAAATGTAGCCACTGTAGTAACGGTTTTAATACCAACAAGTACACCTGCGGCATCAGAAGGAGTTGCCGGGGTTGGATTGGCCGGTGCGGTTGCCGGAGGAGTTACCGGAGTTTCTTCAGCTTTCTCTTTTTCGCATGAAACAACGGTGAATGCAAGCGCAAGAGCGAATAAAGGGAGGAGTGTTTTTTTCATGATGGAGCGTTTTTGTTTGTTTCCGCAAAACTATTTCTACACCTCCACCTGACAAATACGTCAACTTACGTATTTTGATCAGAAATACTTACCAATCAACAATTTCACTCGACCAAAATTGAATTTCAGACAACAAAGCACCGGCCTCCCCGTTTTGGATCTCACTGGCATTTCAATAATCAATGTTCAAAACTATCGACCGTTTTAAGGCCTGCTATCACCCCGGATACAATACCCGGCCTCGAGCCCCCGTTTGTTGCGGGTTGTTTTGCAGCACGTTAGCCGGAAGTTTAAATTCTGACCGCCGGGAGTTTGTAGAACCTTAACCCCAAAAGGTTTTTAACAACTTGTGCTCAACCCGGCGTAATCTCTACTTTGGCCATCCTAAAATTTAACGTAAACAAAAAATCACGACGACTTGCGGAATAGATAAAAATGTATTTTCGCAACCATTAAAATCTAAATCAACTAATCATCAAAAATCAGTAACATGAGCAACGCAACAAAAGGCAAAGCAGATGCTAAATCTTACTTCGCTGCAATTGCCATCCCTGTGGCAATCTTAGTTTCCATCGTACTCTACAAGTTTGTCCTGGGAAATCCTGCAAACTTCGAGGATGGCGATCCAATTAAAGGACACCCGATTGATGGGAATATGATGGGGACGATCTACAAAGGTGGATTCATCGTACCGATTTTGATTAGCGTGAACCTTATTATCCTTCTTTTCACTATCGAGCGTTTCATTACTATCGCTAAAGCAAAAGGAAAAGGAAATGTTGAGAACTTCATCTCACGTGTACGTCAGCTTATCGCTGGTCACCAACTTGACGCTGCGATCGCTGAGTGCGACAAGCAACAAGGTTCTCTTGCGAACGTTCTTCGTTCTGGTCTTGTAAAATACAAGCAGGTTGAAAACGACAGCACTATGGACAAAGAGAACAAAGTAGCTGCGATCCAGAAAGAACTGGAAGAAGCGACCACTCTTGAGCTACCAATGCTTTCTAAGAACCTGGTGATCCTTTCTACCTGTGCTTCCATCTCTACACTTATCGGTCTTATCGGTACGGTACTCGGGATGATCAAGTCGTTCTCGGCTCTTGCAACTGCAGGTTCTCCTGATACTGTTGCTCTTTCAACCGGTATCTCTGAGGCACTTATCAACACGTTCCTTGGTATCGCAGGTTCTACCATCGCGATCATCATGTACAACTACTTCTCTAACCGTATCGACACCATTACTTACGGTATCGATGAAGCAGGTTTCAGCCTTGTACAGACTGTAAACACTTCTTCGAAGTAATTTATTCGAGTATTAATCTCAATCAGGAGACCGGAATATGCCAAAAATAAAAATGCCCAGAAGTAGTCCGTCACTAGACATGACTCCAATGGTGGACTTGGCTTTCTTGTTGGTAACCTTCTTTATGTTGACCAGTAGCTTCCGCGAAACCGAACCGGTTATGGTGGATGCTCCTTCTTCTACATCAGATATTATTCTTCCTGACAATGTAATGCTCATCACTATCGATACTGCAGGACGCGTTTTCTACGACATCACTGGTCGTGATACTCGTATGGCGCTGATCGATCGGATAGGTGAAACTTACAAAGTGAACTTTACGGAAGAACAAAAGAACAGGTTTGCAATCATGAGTATGTTCGGACAACCTGTGTCCCAACTGCCAGCTTACCTTTCTGCTGATGAAAAAAAACGCAAGGAAATGGATGCAGTGACCAAAGGGATTCCTTCGGATTCTGTTGACAACCAACTTGCCAACTGGATCATGGAAGGATATCGCGCTGCTGCTGCAGACGGTGCCAACAAGGGTGTCGACCCGAAAGGTGAAAAAGCACTTCGCTTTGCCATCAAGGCCGACGGAAAGACCAACTATGACAAGGTGAAAAAAGTGATCAAAACGTTCAAAGACCGCGAGATCTTCAGGTTCAACCTGATCACCAATATTGAAACTGAATAATAACCTCTTAAAACCACAAGACAATGGCAGAAATGAATACCGACGGTGGCGGCGGAGGAGGAAAACACTCGAAGAAACGCGCGAAAAAATCATCCACCAGGGTCGACATGACCCCGATGGTCGATCTGGCGTTCCTCCTGTTAACTTTCTTCATATTAACAGCTACCTTCAATAAACCGAAAACCATGGAGATCACATTCCCTAAGGATGTGACCGACAAAAAGCAGACAACCAAGATCAACGAAGCGTTGGCTACCACTTTCCTGGTAGGTGAGAAAACCGATGAGGTTTACTACTACAAAGGAGTGTTCAAACAGGACAGCACCAAACTGGAGCGTCTTGACATGAGCAAAGATGGTATCCGCAAGTTCCTTCTTGGTAGAAACGATAAGATCGACCGCGAGATCAAGGCGCTGGAGACCAAGTTTGTTGGAGGAGAGATTCCTGATACAACTTTCTATCGCCTGAGAAGTGCCGCAAAAGGTGCTCCTGACGCTCCGTTCGTGATTGTTAAGACCTGTAAGATCTCGAAGTACAAAACAGTGATCGACATCATCGATGAACTGAACATATCAAACGTTGGTAAATACGCCGTTGTAGATATGGCAGACGCTGAGATCTACGAACTTTACAAAATCATCAAACCTGAACTCATAGCCGCGGCTGGAGCTCAGTAAGTGTCAAACCCAAACAAAAACCAAGAAGTATGATCGCATCTGTGATTGCAGTAGTTCTGTTCCTGGCCATCGTTACCCTGCTCGCGCTCGACCGCGGCTGGACAAACGTTACCCAGGAGGAGCGCAACCAGATTGTCTTCGAACAAAAGAATAAAGCTTACGGTGCTTTCGCTATCCGTAAAGATTACAATAAGGTGGTACTTATTGCGCTCGGTGCAACACTTGCACTGGCCGTGGTAGTAATCGCCGGACCTGTACTCCTTTCAGGAAAAGATGAAGGTGTTGTTGAGCAAGTTGTTACGATGGACAATGTGAAACTGGAAGCTCCGCCGCCAACAAATAAAGATGAGCCGCCACCGCCGCCACCGCCACCGCCGCCACCGCCGATGATCAAGCAGATCCAGTTCACCGAACCGGAAGTGACCA
>JAZKEZ010000199.1:5643-8826 GCA_040386675.1 Bacteroidota bacterium
CCAACGAGGTTGTGGAAGATATCCCGCCACAGCAGGACGATACCAAGAACACAAAAATTGGTACCGAAACCACTGAAGGTGAAGAAACCGGTCTTACACCAATCGAACCCGGACCATCAGCAATCGACCCGGATGAAGGCAAAGTCTTCACCTTCGTTGAGCAAAACGCTGAATATCCCGGAGGAGAAGCAGCCATGATGGCTTACCTGGGTAAAAACATCCGTTATCCTGAAATGGAGAAGGAAGCCGGAATCCAGGGAACCGTTATTCTTACTTTCGTAGTCGAGAAAGATGGTAACATCACCGACGTGAAAGAAGTAAGAGGCGTAAAAGGTGGAACAAACCTTACCAAGGAAGCCATCCGTGTGGTGAAAACCATGCCGCAGTGGAGACCTGGTAAAATGAACGGAAAATCTGTACGTGTACAGTTCAACCTTCCGGTTAGGTTTACTTTAAGATAATACACTCTTGGAAGAACAAAAAAATCCCATGCTGAGAAAAATCGTAATGGCCTTCAGTTATCTGATGGTCTCGGTTTTTCTCGGTTTGGGTATTTTCATTTTAGTCACCGGCCGTCCACAGGAATTCTCGTCGGTGAATCGCAATGGTCTCGCAATCATCCTGATCATCTATGGTCTGCTCCGGGCCTTTCGAGTATATCAGAAATACCAGTAAGATTTACTTCCCATGAAAATCAAAGACCTTACGATTATCGCATTGGTGTTGTCGGCAGCAGCCTGTACACCCACACCGCAATCGGGAAAAACAGATACCCCAACCTCAGGTGAACTGGTGATCGGTGTAGACGAATCCTACATTCCCATGATGGATACGCAGATCTATACCTTTGAATCCATCTACAAAAAAGCATTTATCCATCCGCTGTACAAGCCGGAAGCCGAGATCATCCAGGACCTGATCAACGATTCGATCCGTTCTGCTGTGATCGGGCGCGATCTCACCGAAAAAGAAAAAGAATACTTTAAAAGCAAAACGCACCCGGCCTTTGTCACTAAAATAGCCGTAGATGCTGTTGCTCTGATCGTTAACCGCGAAAACACGGATTCATTACTTACCCTCGGACAGGTAAGAAACATTTTCTCCGGCACCGACAGCACCTGGAAACAGGTGAACGGGAAGAACAGCGCCGGGACCATCAACGTCGTATTCGACAATAACGGATCGGCCAACTACCGGTACATGAAGGAAGAGGTACTTAAAGGTGCCCCGCTCAGCAAGAATGCATACGCCAAACATTCGAACGCAGAAGTGATCGACTATGTGAACACGAATAAAAACGCTATCGGCGTGATCAGCGTGGCCTGGCTCGCCGACCGGAAAGATTCGCTTACCCAGAGTTTCATGGAAAAAGTCAGGGTGGTGGCCATCAGCGAATTTGAATCTCCTGATGATATCAGCGACTATAAAAAACCTTACCAGGCCTACATCTTTACCAAAGCTTATCCGCTGCGCAGAGACGTATACGTTATCAAGCTGGGAACGCGTTCAGGACTTGGCGCGGGCTTTGCAGCGCACCTCGCAGGCGAGAAGGGTCAGCTCATAATTCACAAACTCGGAATGGTGGCTGCACAGTCTCCGGTACGAATGGTTGAAATCAAAACAGAATAATCTCTTTCAAGTAAAGAATACACAATGAAAAAGCAATTGATCCTGCTGGCAACAGCAACCCTTTTTGCGATCCAGGGATACGCCCAGTCTCTGCAGGACGCAATAAAACTAACCCAGAGTGAACGTTTTGAAGATGCTTCTGCTGCCTTCAAGACCGTACTCAAATCAGACACCAAAGGCGACGCATACTTTTATTATGCCGACAACTTTATCAAGTGGGAAGAACCGGATTCTGCCAAAATGATCCTCAACCAGGGCGCACAGGCACATCCTAACAACGCACTGATCCAGGCTGGTTTCGCCAAGCTGGCACTTACCGAAAACAAATCTGCTGAAGCTGCCCCGCGCATCGCCAAAGCGATCGAACTGGTAAAAGCCGATGCCAAAACACTGAGCAAAGAAGCCCAGGCAAGCGTTTACAACAAACTTTCTGAAGGCTACATCTACTCAGACAGCAAAAATCCGGACCAGGCACTCGCCTACCTTGCTGAATCTGAAAAACTGAACCCGAAAGACGCCGAGATCTATATCCTGAAAGCCGATGCGCTGCTTGCCAAAAGCACCGGCGATGCTTCTGAAGCGATCCGCAACTTCGAGAAAGCCTATGAACTTGATAAAAGCTCACGCCGCGCTATCCTTGGACAGGCTAACCTGTACCGCGCAGTAAACAACTTTGACGAGGCCGTTATCTATTACGACAAAGCGATCAACCTTGATCCGGGTTTTGCACCTGCATACCGCGAAAGAGCGGAGCTTTACTACCGCGCAGGGAAGATCCAGAGAGGGATCGACGATTACAAAAAGTACCTGGAACTGAACAACAGTCCGAGTGCACGTGGACGGTATGCTTCTTTCCTATATGTAGCGAAAGACTACCAGAATGCCATCAATGAAATCAACGATGCACTGGCCAATGGAAATACAAACCCGATCCTGTATCGTGTACTTGGATACTCTTACTACGAGATCAAAAACTATCCTGAAGGACTGAAGAACATGGAGAAATTCCGTGAACTGTCTAAAGGAGGCAAACCGAAACTGATCCCGCTTGACTACTCTTACTACGGGAAACTGCTTGCTGAAAATGGCAAGGACTCCCTGGGTATCGAAGAACTGAAAAGAGCCATCGAACTCGATCCTACATTTACTGACGGATATGGTGACATCGCTTCCATCTACTTCAAGAAGAAAAACTACGTTGAATCGGCCAAGTACTACAGATTGAAGATCCAGAAGACCGCCAAACCCGATTACAACGACTACAACTACCTCGGCCGTGCGCTTTATCAGAACAAAGATTTCGCCGGTGCCGATTCTGCCTTTACCAAAGTGGCTGAGTACCTGCCAAACCTTACCATCGGTTACTATTGGTCTGCTCTTTCTAAAAACGCACAAGACAACCAGGAGAACCTCGCCGGACTGGCTAAACCCATGTTCGAAAAAGTAATCGAGATCGGTTCAGCCGATGTGACCAAGAACAAAAAAGACCTGGTAAAAGCCTACGAATATCTGGGTTACTACTACTTCCTGAAAAAAGACTACTCCTGCTCGAAA
>JAZKEZ010000200.1:0-1019 GCA_040386675.1 Bacteroidota bacterium
ATGGTGATGGCAGCTCCGTGCTCATCTGATCCGCAGATGAAGGCAACATCTTTCCCGGTTTTACGCAGGAAACGCACAAAAATGTCGGCAGTGAGGTAAGCGCCGGCCAGGTGACCGATATGTAAAGGGCCGTTTGCGTAAGGCAACGCGGCAGTAACCGTATAGCGTTTGGGATTGGCTGGGATCATAGCCGCCAAAGATAACTGGAATTCCAAGTTACAGATTTCAATTTCCAATCAATTCTGTAAGTATTCACATATTTGCGACCGATCTGAACTAATCAGCTGAAACATGGAAAGAGTAACCTTAACTGCCGGCGATACCGTTGCTATTGTAGCCACTGCGCGAAAAGTGACCCGCGAAGAACTGGTTCCGGCCATTTCATTTCTCGAAGAAAACGGGTTCAACGTGATTTTGGGACCGCATTTGTTCGAGGAGGAAAACCAGTATGCCGGTGCCGATGAACTGCGTGCCGCAGCAGTGCAATGGGCGATCGACCATCCGCAGGTAAAGGCGATCTGGTGTGCACGCGGCGGTTACGGAACCATGCGGCTGATGGATAAGATCAACCTGCGGCCGCTGCTCGATCAGCCGAAGATACTTGCAGGGTTCAGCGACATTACAATGCTGCACAGCGCGCTTCACCAACTTGGTATATCGAGCCTGCACAGCACCATGCCCCTGAGCTGGCCCGGGAATTCTCCGGAAACCCACCAGACTTTCCTCGATGCCCTTACCGGCAAAAAGCTGGAATACAGCACCGTAGTACATCCGTTAAATCGTACAGGCACTGCAAGCGGACCGTTGGTCGGCGGAAATTTATCGTTGCTGTATGCGCTGTCGGGAACACCGTGGAAACTCGATACTGCAGGGAAGATCCTGTTTATAGAAGACCTGGATGAATACCTGTACCACATTGACAGGATGATGCTGGCGCTTAAAATGTCGGGACAATTGTCGCAACTCGCCGGACTTGTGATCGGCGGAATGTCTGACATGCGCGATAACGCGATCCCTTT
>JAZKEZ010000200.1:1029-9057 GCA_040386675.1 Bacteroidota bacterium
CCGAATACAACTACCCGGTTTGCTTCGATTTCCCCTGCGGACACATTGCCGACAACCGGGCTTTGTGGTTGGGTGAAACCCACTCACTAAATGTAACCAACGACGGCGGAACCTTGGAATTGCTGCACTAAACCACATTCGCACATTTTCCCATTCTCACATTTCTCCATTCCCCCATTCCCAAAAAAGTACCGCCCGACAACCATTACAGCTGCCGGGCGGTGACCATGAAAAAAACGTATAATTTTTATATTCCGAAGGTCTGCACCGCGAGTGCGGCTGTAAACCTTTTTCTGCTAAAGAATTTTGAGTCGGTTACGGCTACCAGTACGCGTTGTCCGCTGTTGTCCGTAAATCTTCCAAAGATTCTTTTTCCCCAGTTCTGGCGGACAAACGTTTGGATTTCTGCCGCCGATAGTGTGCTCAGGTCGTGAATGGTCTTTATTTCTGACCTGTCCTCTTCTTGTTGATTATCCTTCACCTCTTTCATCGCTCAAGCTTTACTTGTTAACGTCTAATGTAAGATTTTATTCGCCGAATTTGTAATTTTTTCTTCCTAATGTTTTGTTAACGGAGTTTGGTTTTCTTTGATAAGTCCGGTACCTGATTCCGGAACAATGAATACCTTTGATACTATCAAATGATAGCATCATTGAAACCACCCTACACCATAACACCAGTTATTGTTGAATTAATTGCCTCGGTTTCAGAGAAAATCGGAGAGGTAAATGCCAATTACCTGGACAAACAATCTCCAACTTTACGAAAGCAGAATAAGATCAAAACTATTCAGTCTTCTCTTCAAATAGAAGGCAACACTTTATCTGAGGAACAGATTACTGCGCTGATCGAAAACAAACGGGTGATCGGTCCTGAGAAAGATGTACTGGAAGTATTAAACGCCATTCAGGTGTACGAAGATCTTTTCCAATTTGATCCGCTTTCCGAACCATCCTTCCTTAAAGCACATAAGATCCTGATGTCAGGTCTTATTGCCGGAGCCGGCAGTTACCGGAAAAAAGGCGTTGGAATTGTCCACGGTTCGCAGGTAGCCCATGTGGCTCCACCAGCTGAAAATGTACCTTTCCTGATGAAAGATCTGTTTGACTATTTAAGGTCTGACGAAATCCCGCTGATCCAGAGTTGCGTCTTCCATTACGAAATGGAATTCATTCACCCGTTCGCAGATGGAAATGGCCGGATGGGTAGATTATGGCAAACTATGATCCTCGTACAGAAATATGCAGTCTTTGAATTTTTACCCTTTGAAACGTTGATCAGTGAAACACAAAGTCATTATTACAAGGCCTTATCATTAAGTGACAAAGCAGGGAATTCTACTCCTTTCATTGAGTATATGCTCACCATTATTGATCGATCGCTAAGCAACCTGCTGAGTTTTAATAACCGGTCATTTACGCAGTCGGATCGCATAGCCTATTTCATTAAATCATCGGGTAAAAAATTCTCCCGGAAAGATTATATGAAAGTGTTCAAAGACATTTCTACTGCCACCGCAACCCGCGACTTGCGGAAAGCAGAAGAATTAAACCTGGTGAAAAGACAGGGTGAATTAAATAAAACCATCTACATCGTACTCTAACCATGACTCCAGAAACCCTGTTCGCAGATAAAACCCTGAAAGCCAAAGCCCGCTCAAAAACCATTGCTGGTTGGTTAATGAATGGTGAGTTGACCGTGGATGAACTGATCGCTTTTGCCTCTAAACAAAAAGCGGCTGATACGGCAGTTTGTATCGAGGCGTTGGAATACGCCACGGCGAAGCAACCTGAAATTGCTGATGAAAACGTCTTAGTGTTCGTTACCGAACTGCTGAAAAAGGATGAGCCTGCCTTAAAACGCGAAAGCAGCAGGGTAATCGGAAATGTTGCCGGCCGGTTTCCGGGCAAACTGAACGACAGTGTAACCAACCTCCTCGCAAATGCCGGGAATGAAGGAACTGTAGTTCGCTGGGCGACAGCCTTTGCACTGGCCGAAATCCTCAAACTGAAGACTGATCTTAACCAAATGCTTCTTCCAAAAGTGGAAACGTTAGCCGAAAAAGAGGAAGACAACGGGGTGAAGAAGAAATACCTGGATGCACTTAAAAAAGTGAAGAAACCATGATAAGCAGGCAGACTGCCCCGGCTTTGTGCGCGTGAGCGGCAGAGCGGATAGCCCGGAGCCTGCGAGGACTAGCAGCGGCGACGCGACCCGCAGGGGCACGCCCAATTTATCTTTCATCTCTCCTCTCTCCTCTCTCCTCTTTCCTCTCTCAACTTTCATCTCTCCACTTTCATCTCCAACGGGAGGCCCTTATCAAACGCCAGTCCGAAACTGATGAACGAATCAGTGCTCCCCACTCCTTCAATGCGGTGGATCTGCTCGTAAAGGATGCGGCGGAGATCTTCGTTGTCGCGGGCCACGATCTTGATGAACAGCGCGTATTTTCCCGACACCCAGTGGCACTCTACCACCTCGGGGATCTGCTCCAGCTCCTCGGCGACCGAATAGGCAAAACGGGCTTCTTTGGTGACAATGCCCGTGTAGGTAATGCTGTCGAAACCCATTTTCTTGGCATCGAGCCTCAACTTGTAACCTGCCAAAACACCGCAGTCCTGTAACTTACGTACCCGCTGGTGCACCAATGAGTTGGATATCTTAAGATCTTTGGCGAGAATGGTGAACGAAAGCCGCGCATCTGCATTCAGGCGTTTCAGGATTTCGCGGTCGAGATAATCAAGTTGATAGTCGGGATTCATAAAACCAGTAGTGAAATAAAGCGATCAGTCAGCAAAAGTACTATTGAAAATCACAATGACACAAAATGAGTTGTTCTATTGTTTGATTGACCATCAAATGCAGACATTTGCCCAAAATTAACATCATGCAGAAAGAAATGCTCCTGGCCGACCTTTGGGAAAATTACATTGCCGTTACTCCATCGGCTCTTGAGATACAACAACTGTTCTCTGCCGGCGGAAACACGATCCACAACGACCACATCGCGTTGCGCACTTACAACGACAGCCGTGTAAACATTTCTGTGATCGAAAAACCTTTCCTGGCGGCGGGTTACGAGGCAAAAGGCGAATACATATTTGTCGAGAAAAAGCTTTTTGCAAAGCACTATGAGCACAAAACTGACCGACTGGCGCCCAAAATATTTATTTCTGAACTGAAACTTGAGGAATGTTCACCATTGATCCAGTCGAATGTAAAAGACATTCTTGACAGCTGTGACCAGGAAGTGTTTGCCGATGCACAACTGGTGCTGAAAGGCCGGGTTTGGAAGGAACTCAGCTATTCGATGTACGAATTGCTTCGTGCAGAATCTGAGTACGCTGCCTGGATGTATGTGTACGGTTTCTGCGCCAATCACTTCACCGTAAACGTAAACGAACTGCCTGGTTTTGAAACCCTTCAGGAGGTAAATGCTTTTCTGGAAGAAAAAGGCTTCCTGTTGAATGCTTCGGGCGGGAAAATAAAAGGAACCCCTGAGCAATTGCTGGAGCAATCGAGCACGCTGGGCGACAAACGCAGGATCGTTTTTAACGAGGGAACATTCGAGATACCGAGTTGCTATTACGAGTTTGCGCTGCGTCACAAAGGACCTGACGGCGAATTGTACCAGGGTTTTATTGCGGCTTCGGCGGATAAGATCTTTGAGAGTACAGACCTGAAGTTGCAGCAGTAAAGAGAAGGTTTTTTAACCGCAGAGGCAGGGAGACGTCGCAGAGCACACAGAGGCCTTTGTGTCTTTTACGTTAAAATCTTTGTGTGCTTTGCGGTTAAACCCCTCCACCCCTTATATTCGGCTACCATGAGCAACCAACATTTCATTTTTGATTTCGACAGCACGTTTATCCGGGTAGAAGCGCTGGATGTACTGTGTGAACTGGCCGTTGAGAATCCAGCCGAACGCGCGGTAACCCTGGCTGAGGTACAGCGACTGACCAATCTGGGTATGGAGGGTAAACTGCCGCTCCGTGAATCGCTTCAACAGCGCATCGGATTGCTGAAAGCCAACAGAACCCATATTGAGCAGGTCATTGAGGCCTTGCGGAGCCAGGTAACCGATTCGGTGAAGCGCAACCGACGTTTTTTTGAGGAACACGCGGCCAACGTATACGTGATCTCCAATGGTTTCAAGGAGATCATTGCGCCGATCGTTGCCGAATACGGGATTGTGGCCGATCATGTACTGGCCAATACCTTCGAGTTTGATGAGCAGGGAACGATCACGGGTTTCGACCAGGAAAATCCGCTGTGCAACAACAAGGGCAAGGCGGTAAAACTGCAACTGGTTGGCCTGGAAGGCGACATCATGGTAATTGGCGACGGCTACACGGATTACGAAATGCGCGAAGCCGGTGTTGCCACCCGTTTCTACGCTTTTTCTGAGAATGTGAGTCGCCCGGCGGTTCTGGAAAAAGCTGATCACATCGCTCCTTCGCTCGACGAGATCCTGTACGACCTGCAATACCCGGCTTCGGTATCGTACCCTAAAAACCGGATCAAAGTATTGCTGCTCGAAAATGTACACCCGGATGCCGCCGCGATCTTTACCTCGGAAGGCTATGCGGTTGAAACCGTAAAAGGAGCATTGAGTGAGGAGGAACTCTGCGAGAAGATCAAACACATCAATATACTGGGTATACGTTCTAAAACACAGGTTACTGAAAATGTACTGAACCATACCAACAACCTGCTGGCCATCGGAACATTCTGTATCGGGACCAACCAGGTAAACCTGGAAGCCTGCCGCCAGCGGGGCATCGGGGTATTCAATGCGCCATACAGCAACACACGTTCTGTGGTGGAACTGGCTCTTGGCGAAATGATCATGCTGGTGCGCAGCACGTTTGAGAAAAGCAACAAGCTACACCGCGGTGAGTGGGACAAATCGGCTGAGGGAAGTGTTGAAGTGCGCGGAAAAAACCTGGGGATCATCGGGTACGGAAACATTGGTGCACAGTTTTCGGTACTGGCCGAAGCACTCGGAATGAAGGTGTATTTCTACGACGTGATCGATAAACTCGCACTTGGAAATGCCCGGAAATGCTCGTCGCTGCACGAATTACTTGAGATTGCCGATGTGGTTACGCTGCATGTGGACGGACGGACGGCGAACCAAGATCTTATCGGTGCTGCTGAGTTTGAGCGCATGAAGAACGGCGTGATCTTTTTGAACCTGAGCCGCGGACACGTAGTTGAACTTGGAGCACTTACCGCAGCATTAAAAAGTGGGAAAGTGAAAGGCGCTGCGGTTGACGTGTTTCCCGAAGAACCGAACAGCAACGCGGAGAAATTTATCTCGGTACTGCAAGGCTTTGAAAACGTGATCCTTACTCCTCACGTGGGTGGAAGTACGGAGGAAGCACAGCTCGATATCGGTCATTTCGTGGCCAACAAGATCATCAGTTATGTGAATACGGGATCGAGTTTCGGCAGCGTGAACCTCCCGGAGATCCAACTCCCGGAGTTCCGCAATGCACACCGTATTATGCACATCCACGAAAATGTGAAGGGAATCCTGGCACACATCAATACCATCCTGGCCGAACACGACAACAACATTCTCGGACAGTACCTGAAAACCAACGAAAGCATCGGGTACGTGATCACTGATGTGGATAACAGGCACAACAAGGACCTGGAGAAGGCGATGCGGGCGATTCCGAATACGATTCGATATAGAATACTTTATTAATTGAGAATTGAGAATTTTCCACTTTCAACTCTCAATTTTCAATTCTCAATTCTCAATTCCATCATCTGTGGTAACCAACGACCGGCTTTACCAGCTACACCAACAATTACAAGGCGATCTTCATTACGATGAGGTAATGCGCACGCTGTACGCTACCGATGCTTCAGCTTACCGCGAGATGCCGGTGGCGGTCGCTATTCCGAAAAGCAAGGCAGATATTTTACTGCTGATGGAATTTGCACGAACCCACGGGATCGGGGTGATTCCCCGGGCGGCGGGGACTTCGCTGGCCGGACAGGTTGTTGGAAATGGATTGGTGATCGATATTTCGAAGCATTTCACCTCGATCCTGGAGATCAATAAAGATGAGCATTATGCCGTGGTTCAACCTGGCGTGGTGCGCGATGAGCTGAACCATTTTGTGAAACCCTACGGATTGTTTTACGGTCCGGAGACTTCGACCAGCAACCGCTGTATGATCGGCGGAATGGTGGGAAACAACTCGTGCGGTGCCCGTTCGCTGGTATACGGATCCGCACGCGAACACCTGGTTTCGGTCAAAGGATTTCTTGCGGATGGCAGTGAGGTGGAATTCGGTGAACTCAGCAAAACTGAATTTGAAGCCAAGTGCCGCGGCGAACACGTAAGCGGTGAACTTGAGCAGCGCATTTACCAGCAGGCTGCCCAAATTTTGGGAGACGAAACGAATCGCCGGCTGTTCCTGGAAAATTACCCGAAACCTTCTGTACCGCGCAGGAATACGGGGTATGCACTCGATCTGCTGGCCGATGCCGAACCTTTTGGGGGAAGCAAAAAATTCAATTTCTGTACCCTGATAGCGGGATCTGAAGGGACTTTGTTTTTTGCCACGGAGATAAAAGTGCATCTTTCGCCGGCGCTCAAACCGGTGGCTGCGCTGCAGTGCATTCACTTTAATAGTGTGCGCGAATCACTGCTCGGCAACCTGGTTGCGCTGGAATATGCCCCGACCAGTATCGAGCTGATGGACCATTACATACTGGAATGTACCAAAGAAAATATCGAACAGCGCAAGAACCGCTTCTTTGTTGAAGGCGATCCTGCGGCGATCCTGGTGGTGGAGTTTTTGGAAGATACTGTGGAGGAAATAAACCGGAAAACCGCAGCTCTTGAGGCTTCGCTCCGTGAAAAGGGACTTGGGTATCATTTTCCGGTGGTTACCGGCGATGCGACCAAACAGGTCTGGGAGCTGCGCAAGGCAGGGTTAGGATTATTGTCCAACATTCCCGGTGATGCAAAAGCAGTGGCGGTGATTGAAGATACCGCGGTAGATGTGGATGACCTGCCCGATTTTATCGAAGAATTCAACGAGATATTGAAGCAACGCGGGCTGTATTGTGTGCATTACGCCCATGCTGCGACCGGGGAATTACACCTCCGCCCGATCATCGACCTGAAAACGGAAGAGGGAACGAAGCTGTTCAGGACGATTGCGACCGACATTGCGGAACTGACGAAAAAGTACCGCGGTTCACTGAGCGGTGAGCACGGCGACGGTCGGCTGCGCGGTGAGTTCATTGCCTACATGATGGGCGACGAGCTGTATGAGCTGTTCCGCGAGGTGAAACGCTGCTGGGATCCGTGGAACCTGTTCAATCCGGGGAAAATTGTGGATACTCCGCCGATGGATACCTTCCTGAGGTATACGCCGGGTCAGGAGACACCAGCATTTGATACTGTTTTTGATTTCAGTGAACAGGAGGGCATTGTACGTGCCGCAGAATTGTGCAACGGCTCGGGTGATTGCCGGAAGACGGAAATCGCCGGCGGAACGATGTGTCCGAGCTATATGGCAACCCGGAACGAAAAGGACACTACAAGGGCGAGGGCAAATATTCTGCGCGAAACACTGACGCATCATTCCGGTGCTTTTGATCACAAAGGGATACCTGAAGTGATGGATCTGTGCCTGAGCTGCAAGGGATGTAAATCGGAATGCCCGAGTAACGTGGATGTAGTGAAACTGAAGGCAGAAGCAATGCACCAGTATTACCAGGCGAATGGTGTTCCGCTGCGCAGTTGGCTGATCGGGAACATTACGACGCTCAATAAAATGATGTCGCTGGCGCCGAAACTGAACAACGGGATCCTGCGGTCTGTTGTCGGGCGGAAAATCAGTGGGTTGCTTGGTTTTACTGAAAAAAGAAGTCTGCCGGCGCTATCTGCACAAACGTTTGCCAGCTGGTTTAAAAAGCATCAACAATCCGGGCAATACAAAAACGGGAAAGTATATCTTTTCAATGATGAATTCCTGAATTACAACGATGCTCATCTTG
>JAZKEZ010000201.1:0-5239 GCA_040386675.1 Bacteroidota bacterium
TAACCTGGTCAGTACTGTTCGGACAAGGGCTGTTGGCCTCCGTCCAGGTAAAGGTGTACTGGCCAAAGCCGCTCACCAGTACAAAGGCTCTCGGGTCATGCTCGTCAGAGAAGATCCCCGGGCCTGTCCACGTTCCCGTTCCAAAGCTTGGAACAGCATTCAGTCTTGCAGTGATCCCGCAATTGGTAAAGTCTTCGCCCGCATTGGCCACCGGACGACGGCTCACCTTCACCTCTACCAGCTCAGATCCTACCCTTCCCGTACAGTTGCGGTCGGTAACTCCGGTAAGTTTGTAAGTTCCCTGCTGCGAGGCATTTAAAGTAAACGGACTGTTGAACACCACCAGCTGAGGCTGTGGGACATTGTTTAGCGTATAATCGATCCTCCACGGTGAACTGCCCGTTAAGCGGATCACAAGCGGGGTAGTATTGCCTTCGCAGATCGTCGATCCACCCGAAATCACTGCCGTTGGCAACTGGTTCACCAGTACCCTTGCAGAATCCGTGAGGTTCACACTACACGTTGGCGTATTGCTGTCTGTAATCGATTTTAACCGATAAGTCGTGCTGTCCTGAGGAGTAACATTCAATACAGTAGTGGCCGAAAGACCCGTCAGCACCGAATCCACACCATTTACAGAAAGTACCACCCGGAACGGAGCTCGCCCGGTTAAACTCAAGGTCAAAGGAGTAGTATTGCCCGCACAGATTGTAGCATTACCACGGATCGTGCCGCCCGGAAGCTGGTTCCAGCGGACAGGGGTACCACGGCTGACAGCGAAACAAGTGTCATCCATATCGATGCCATTTGGTCGTGCAGCATTCTTATTACCCACAATGTGAGAGATGTAATACGTCTTGCCGTAAGTAAGCGTACCGGGTATATAATTGAAAGAAGGAGTTCCACTCACACTGTATACCGTTCCAAGGCTGATCCCACCTTTGTCGTGCAGTACGTACAACAGGGTATCATCGGTCTCTACAATGGCGTTGTTCTGATAAGTTGCCACTGCGGGAACATTCTCACAGAACTGCAACGGTCTCAGGTCCATGGTCCCTGCTTCGGTAATACACTGGCAATATCTTTTGTCGTCCACCAGCGATACGCTACAGTTGGTCTCATCAGAGAAAACGATCTGGTAGCTGGCCCCGTTCGGATATACCGGACTTGTGTACCTGACACCGGTAAACGGTACTCCGTTGGCTTTGTACGTAGCAGGATCACCGCCCGAAACCTCGACAATTGCCTGGAATTCGCTTAGGTCAGCATTACAACGTTCTTCCACAAGTATCGCTTCGATCGGCTCAAAAACCTCAATCTTCACAGAATCAGGTCGCAGAAATGAACAGGTAGGAGTTCCTCCGTCGGTAAGTGCCCGCACAGAGAAAGTGGTAGTCGTGTCGATTGGTGTACTGAATACGAAATCTGAAGGAATTCCATTCCTTGTAAACTGGTTTGTTCCGTCAAACAACACGATATTAAATGGTGGTGTTCCTGAGATATCCAGCCTGATATTGGCAAGACTATCCTGGCACAATTTGGGCGACAGGGCCACCAGTTTTGCATAAGGTGCCGGAACTACAGTAACCCGTGCATTACCCGAACCACTGCCCGGACAACGGCTTTGGGTTCCGTCGTTAATGCTTCGTACCGAAAGTGTGATCGTATCTACAGGAGGTATGAAGCTCACGGTTTGCGCTCCGGTTGAAGGAATCGTGAAAGGATATGTTCTTCCTTTCTGATCTTCAAGGACCACTACAAAAGGAGCAATCCCGGTTAAAAACAAGTTCACCGACGTTGAATCTCCCTCGCAAATCTTACGGACACCAGAAAGTACCACAGATGGCGGAGCGGCTACAACTATCCTGAAGGTATCAGTTTTGTCAAGATTCCTGCAACCGTTGGCATCGGTCATGATCGTATTGTCGTACCGGTTCACCCCCTGTACAGGAAGTACCTTAAGTGTATCTACATTCCTGGAAGTCAGCAGGCTATAACTCTGCAAACTTTGATCGCGCATCGAAAGACTGAACGGTGCCAGTCCTGTAAAACGCGCAACTATGGACGCCGAATCCCCGAGACAGGTTTCGGTCCTTCCGCTAAGTACTAAGGTTGGTGCGGGTTTAACTGTGATCCTGGCTTCGCCGGAGAAATTCACCCCGACACACTGGCCTGGTTTCGATCCGTCTACAATACCGCTAATCGAATAGATCGTGTTTACAACGGGTTTGAAATAAACTGTGTTCGTACCGCGCTTCAGTCCGGATGCAGTGAGTGGTGCTCCGTTACCAATAAGACTTGCGGTAAAATTCGGGTTTCCGTCTACATCAATGAATACTCTTCCTGAATCGCCTTCGCATATCGTATCACTTCCGTACAATACTGCGACAGGTAATGGATTCACGTGCAATAATTTAGTCAAGGTATCTGCAATACCGCACTGTTTACCCTGGTCAAGGAAATTGTAAAACTTGATTGGTTTTGTACTGGTTGATGTTAAGTTGATCGTTGAAGACAACACCTGGTTAGTCAGCGTGGTAGACGCTCCATCGTATTTATAACTGATATTGTAAGGCCCTGTTCCATTGTACTTTATGGTAAACTGAACAGGAGTATTTTCACAAACTGAATCGTTGTAAGTAACGGTGTAGGTAGATTGGGCACCCGCTTTTACTTCGAAGAAAACAGTCGAAAGACAGCCGGTGGCATCGGTCACATCCACTACATAGAAACCTGCGCACAAATTCGGAATGGAATCTTCAGAAGTTACGCCGGTCTGGGTGCGGACAACGTTATTGCTACCGTCTTTCCAAACGAATCTGAATGGCGATGTTCCGTTTCCTCTTACACGTCCATAACCATTACAGGTTGTAGGACAACTCGTTGGTCTTGTTTCACTTACAGTAGCCGGCGCACAGCAGGTACCATTAGCCGAGAACTCTTTCGGAGAATCGATCTCACAAACGTTAGTGGTATATGAACCCGATTGGTAATCGCCGTAAACATTGACCACGATATTAAGGTTCGAGCTTACCAGTCCTGAAGGACACTCTTTCACTCTCACTGAAAATTCATACTCGAAAAAACCAGCCGGTATGTTACCGTTGGTACACGAGTTTCCTCCATCACCCCAGTTATCCCCGGGATTGTTAGGATCACTCGGTGGATCACCAGCTGAAACCTGGGTAGTCTCATAATAGAATCCCGGGCCGAACACTCTTCCGTTTGCCGAAGAAGTAACGTTGTGATTTACATAAATCCATTTTCCCGTATTGTTACACGGAGGAGGAAGTATGTAAGTAAGTGACGACAGGTCCCATCCTGAACCGAATTCAGGTATAACGGAGTGTACCCAGTTATCGGAAGCAATTGGATCCCAGTACTTTATCTTAAATTTGAATCGTACTACATCACCAATGTTATACCTCCCATTAACGGGTGCAGGAGACGAGGTGAATTCAGTAATTATCCCACACTGTGTACAGCTGTTAAAGTTCTTTATGGTCAATTGGAAATTACCACGATCGTTGATGTTACCTCCGGCTACCTGGAGATAATATACTTTTCCGATCTCCAGGTTTTCGAACTCACCGAAAAGACCATCGGTTCCCATGGTACACGACTTGCCTATCAGTGAGTTACAGTCTCCCTGGTACAATACCAAACTTGGGTTTTTAATTCCACAATTGGTAATTAATGCATGAATGGTATTACTAACCGCGGTAAACTTAAACCATACATCTGAAGCAGGAAGGGCAGTTATTCCATCATTCGGTTGACAGTCCGATTGGTTAACATAAGGAATCGATGGTGTTGCCCCTATATTTGTTAAACAGAATGAGTTGTAAGTAACATCGCTTGGATTTTCATCACAGCTTTTAGGCTTGGTAAGCGGTAAGGTACATGCCGTTGAGCAATCATCAGAAACCTGGTTTTTACAGATTGTTGTATCGCACGCAGGAATAGTTGGTTGCAGACAGGTAATCTTCGCTCTCCATCCAGCCAATTCCTGGGATGCGTTTGAAGAAAAGCTAACCAGCAGACAGCTGCTTACTGCATCAGAGGTAATAACCGTTGGACGAATTGTAGGATATGATCCGTTACTTGAGTAGAAGGTTGTCCCACTTACTGCGTCGCTAACGGTAAACCGGTCACCTGCAAATTGGGTTGCAGCAATCTCGAAGAAATCAAATTGCAAGCGGACACGTCCTCCGTTGTTCGAACAGATTTTAGTGGTATAGTCCTGGTTTGGAGAATAGGCACCATTGACACCGTTGTTGTCATCCAGGAAATAATTATCACAGGTACGGTATTCTCCCCCACCTATAATATAATCACAGCTCGGTTTTCCATTGAGTACAGCGAGCGTATCGCCAAAACGGTCGTACACCAGGATGCTGTAGGTTTTACCAACATGCAGCGGCCCCAGAGAAGTCTGGCCGGTAAAGATAACGGGGGTAGTTGAGTTATTAAGTCTGGCGTAATAGGTCTCGCCGTCGTCAACCACCGGCTTTAGGGTGATGGTGTATTTGTAACCGGTATCACAAACCGCAGTTGCGGTAAATGAGGTGTTGCTCTTATAGTGAGGAAGTGCAGCGGGTAATCCGTATTGCGCGAGCCTGTCAACACTGGCAGTATCGTAAGATCCCTGAGGAAGATTATTTACCAGTATCGCACCGGCCGTAGGGTCGGTGGAATAATTGGCAAGTGTTCCTTTTTGCTCGGGTGCATTAATGGCACTGATGTAGTTATAAGCCTGGCTTCCGTTCAGTGCCACCGACCCGGCAACATAGATCTTCCGGTCAGGTGCCAGCTGGATGGCTCCTGTAGTAGCAAAACCTGCCGCAGCAACCGGCGACTTACTCGCGTTGATTGCGCCTGAATTGTAAATTGATACATCATACTGGGCTATTCGCTGAACGCCTGATTCAGTTACAGCCATATACAGGTATTGACCCAGTGGTGAAAAATCCGCTCCGTAAGTTCCTGAAACCGGGATTTGAATCGGGCTGGACAGAATTCCTGTTTTGCGGTCGAATCTTAGCAACTCCGCATAACTGTCAGCTGGTCTGCTACCCTGTCCGGAATTGGTACAGATGATCATGGAACCCGCCGGATTGGACTTTATTTGTCCTACAGAAGAATGGTTAACTGTACTTGTAAATCTTGAATTGAGAGTAAAACCGGTGTTGTTCACCCTGAAAACCAGGTATTCTGAGAATGGGGAAGACGGAATGCC
>JAZKEZ010000201.1:5249-15975 GCA_040386675.1 Bacteroidota bacterium
CACCAATAGTTTTAACAATGAACCAGTATCCGGTGTAGTCGCTGTTGGGAATGATCTCCTGTTTCTCAATGCACAAGGTGTCGATTCCCGGAATTCTTACCGGTGCAGCAACTGTACCACCACCGGTTGGGGAAACTCCGCTTACTACCGAACTGAACATTCCCACAAGCGCAGTGTTGGTCGATACGGTAGTAGTGATGTAAAACCGGGTTGGGTCACCAATGAATGGTATGATCCGTGCGCCCTGGTCGGCAAGGTGAGTAGATCTTAGTGCGCTGGAAATTCTGACGTGATTGGAATTGTAAACGCTGATCCCGTCGGTATAGAACAGCAGCTGCCCAGCCGAATTCGAGGCCGTGGCACAACCCGCAAATGTTCTGAGCTGGCCGTTGGCAAGTACGGTAGGAGGAGAAGTGTTGAAGGTTACTCCTGCATTGTAACCGAAATACCAGTTGTTGTTTTCCTTCTGGGCAGACAGCTGTCCGCAAAGGAGAACACCGATAAGTAACGGCAGGATAACTTTGAATCTCAGGTAGAAGCGCTCCATTAAAGTCAAGGGTTATGTAAGGTTTGCATCAATAAAAATAGCATGATTCACTGACAAAGTATATTGACGATTCAAAATTAAACAGGAGGCCTGTTACTATTGACAGCAAACAGCAAAAAAGCCCTTACGGGCTTTTAGCATTTATTTAAAAAAATCGATTATTTCTTGGTCATCTTCGCGGGATCCTCAACCAGTTTGTACCTGGAGTCTCCCATAATCTCGAATTCAACACGTCTGTTCCGGCTTCTTGCGAATTCAGGTTCAAGGCCCTGGACACCCGGCTGGAACATCGGAATAGATCTTCCGAGACCATATACTTCAAATCTTTCTTTAGGAACTCCTTCAGCAACCAGGAACTTATAGACCTGCTCGGCTCTCTTATCCGAAAGATTCACGTTGAAACGGTCATTCCCGATATCATCCGTATGTCCTTTGATCTTGATCTTCACATCAGGCGACTCATTCATGAACTGGATGAGCGTTGCCCGGAGTTCATCTTTCTGCTCGGTAGTAAGTGTCGACTTGTTGGTTTCAAAGAAGATCACCGGAACATAAATTTCTTTTGGCGGTGTTTTCTTCAATCCAACATTCTCAAATACCGTATCAGAATAAGTCATCTTGGTGGTAGACATCGTTGTGTAACGTGTGTCGTACTTATCCTTTTCAAACTTCAGGATGTAGTTGTTGTTGTATTGCAGGGTGAAGAAATATCCTTCTTTAGCTTTCGACTCATCGATGGTTTTCAGAACGATCGTATCTGTAGGATCTTCCGGATCAAGTTTCATCAGCGATACGGTAACACCATTCAATAGGTTGGTGTCTTTTGCCTGATCGGTAGGATTTACCATTTCGAAGACCTTTCCTCCAACACCCAGGCGAAGGAAGTCAGTATAACGGAAATTGTAGATGTCGTCGCAGCAGGTCGGATTCACTTCTGAAGCACCACCCACACGGTTTGATACGAAGTATCCTTCATCCTGTAGTTTGGACAGTACAAAGAATGCATCATCTGCAGGAGAGTTGATCGGGTAACCTACGTTTTGAGGAGCACCCAGCTTGTTGTAGGTTCCATCTGAACGGAAGATATCGAATCCACCGATGTTTGGAAGACCGTTAGAGCTGAAATAAAGTGCAGCAGCTTCCTGATCGTAGAACGGAGTGATATCATCGCCCGCAGAGTTCACTTTTGAACCAAGGTTTTTTGCCTTTTTGAAATCTCCGCTTTTTCCGTCAACCAGTGTGTACCAGATATCCAGTCCACCTCTGCCCTTTTCGCGGTCTGAAACGAAGAAAAGTACATCTCCGCTTTTTCCTTTTTTATCGGTATAGCTACCAACTGCAGGCTGAGTTGAATTGAATTCGGGCATGTTCACGATCTCGTTCAGTTTGCTGGCTTCCTGCCACTGACCGTCTTTGAACTTGCTTACCCAGATGGCACAGTTGTCTTTGTTTGACGCTTTCTTAGGACAACGGGTGAAGTAGAACCTCAGTCCGTCGATTGAATACGCACCACTGGCTACGTTGTAACCTTCCGCATTGAACGGGCCTGGCAATTCTCCAGATGGTTTCCAGTCCAGAGGACCGGTTTTCTTGGCTACATAAAGTTTACGTTCCGGACGGTCTTCACCGGCCAGTGAGTAATATTCAGCCACATCAGCGAAAATAGAACCGTAAATGATCGTATTCTCATCTACCATAATAGGAGTTGACTCCATAGTTGGCAGGTTGATGCTCTTTGGAAGAGGCGTGATCACCACTTTCAGTGCAGAATCGATGATCGCTTTTGCGCGTTGCGCTCCAAGTTGTTCTGACTTAGCCAGTTTCTTGAAGATCTTGGCGTCAGATCCAGACTTGTATTCCTTCATGAACTCAGGCAGCCACTTGTCCGCTTCCTCGTAGAAACCGTTTGATTTCTGCATGGTAGCCAGGTAGAATTTTGCCTTCGGGTATTTTTTTGCTTTTGCTGCAACTACCTTGTTGTAAGTATCTTCTGCATTCTTATAGTCGCGTGTTCTGCGGTAAGAATCAGCCAGCATGTACATGAATTTCCACTTATCGGGTTTTACCGAAGTGTATTTCTCAAGGAAATTAACTGTAGAATAGTAATCTCCCAGTTTGTACGACTTTTTTGCAAATTTCTTTAGCCTTCCCGGTTTGGTAACCAGGTCCGGATCAAAGGTGCTCTGATCCGTATTTGCGTCGATTACTTCCTGTTGCTGTGTAGCCTTAGAAGGTTTCTTTTCTTTTGTTTCTTCCTCTTGTGCGAATGTAGCAAGGGGCAAGGCCAATAAAAGAATTACCTTGCTTAAGAGGCTGAAATTAAAGTCTCTCACTGTCGATCTTGGTTTTAATTAGACGAGTACTTGGTGCGGTGTAAATCAGGGAAAATTCAATGGAACCGTTTCCGGAAACTCCGGATCTGAGGCCCGAAGTATTAACATCGTAGCTAACTCCGGCGTCAAAAGTTCCTATCGTTGCTCCGGCATGGAGAATAATAGCATCTGAATTTTCTGCAAACCCGTTTCTAACGCCAACCCCTGCGAAGATAGTATTGATCCTGAAATTGTTGTCTTTCAGGCGTAGTCCCCCGTTAACTCCAAGGATGATGTTCTTGGCTTTCGCCTGAGAAACGATCAGGAAGTTTGGATCTACAAAGAACTGCTTGTTGATGAAGTATTTGAAAGATGCGTGAGCCACTGTTTTAACGGCAATGCGATCTGACTGTGCAAAGAAGGTTTCTTTCGGACCGTTCAGGTGGAAACCTGCAAGTCCTACTTCAGGACGGAATTTACCGAACTGTGCGGCCCAGGCGATACCCAGGTTTGCATCAAAGAAACCGCTGCTTAACTTGGTTAGCGGCTCCATTGCCGTAAGAGAAGGATCAAATTCACCGGTTACACGGTTGAATCCTTCAGGAAAAGAAAGCTTGTTATCGATTGAACGAATGGTGTAAGCAGCCTGTAAACCTACACGGATCTCCTGGTAACCCAGTAGTTTGATGTAAGATCCTGACAATGCCACACGGTTGGTGTTGAATCCAAGATCTCCCGCCTGGTCATTTACCGCAACAATACCAAAACCGATACGATCATTGTTGCCTAAGAAGAAAGGCTTATCGAATCCGAGAGAAATGGTATTGATCGGTTTGTCCAACACCTTGCCCCACTGGCTGCGGTAATTGGCTCCAACGCGGAAGTCGCCGAATGTTGCTCCTGTATTCGCAGGATTCAACGTAAGCGGCGATTGCCTGAACTGACTGAAATGAATATCCTGCGCTGTGGCCGTATAGCCCAGTAGCAGAGTAACAACAGCACCTAAAACTTTGATAAAATTTCGTTCCAAAACCTTATATTAATTGGTAGTTAACACCGAAACACCCACAAAACTATAAAAAAACCAATACTCTCAAATCGTTCCCCCTGTTTTTGAGGAAAATAAGCTATTCGTGATCCCTTAATTTCAAGGCTTTTTGTGGGCTGACCAACGTGTCTGAATCAGTAACCCTCACTTTTCTACTAACACCTGTTGATAAATCGGGCTGTCCGGCATTGACCCAGGCAGTATAAATCATATTGCCAAGGAAATTCACTGCCTGTATCATCCGCTGTTCGATCATGTTATCCATTGCCTGCTGGTATTTTTTTGAGAAACCTGTACTGTACACTTTTTGCACTACTGCTCCCCTGTTCTCAAAACCGTATTTCGAATCAGGGAACAACTTTGAAAGACTGTCTTCAGCCGAAAAAACCTTATTCAAAAGGGCATGACTTTCGAAAACGATGTTCCAGACCGCGGTTTGCGGATCATTCACCAGCACTGCTTTCGCCGGATACAGCTTGTAACTTTCAGCAAATAACTCGGGTAATCTGGACTCCCACAAGCCGTGGATCCCGTTCTGCCCGGTAAGCTGTCCATTGTAATTTCTGGTGGTGTGTAACGGAACGTGCATGTCGCCTATGTAGTGCCCCAGTTCTGAAGAACAGCGCAGGATCCGGTCTGTATCCCTTTCCTCAAAAGCCTTCTGGAGTTTCAGGAAGACCCGGTAAGTGTTCCAGGGGCCAATGCCGTGCTGCCGCAAGGCCGGTTCAGACCATTTCTCCACCGCGTCCTTCCATCTTAGCGGCAGCATCTTCCTTATCGAGTCAGGATGATCGCCGTATTGATCGAGGTCGATAAAATGGCACTCGGCCTCTCCCACCACCGCGTATCGTCGCTTGTCGGGATCGGCGGCGTGTTCCTCCATATAAGAGAGATGGGCCTTGTAAAACCTGAACAACGGAGCAGGCAGCGTGTACACAGCAAGTCTGTTGATGAGCCGGTGCCCGAAGAATCCCCAGATCAGCGGACTGACTGTCCCTCCGGAAGCCTGTGGCAATACCAGGGCGACAATGAGGGCAATAAAAAAAGGAATGCGTTTCTGCATTCCTTAAAATTATAGCGATTTCCAATCGACGATAGCACCATCTTTCAGAATGGGCACATTGTCGACCTGGTTGGGGGTAAGACTGTAAATGATGTCTTTGTTCAGGTTCAACTTCTTCAAACGCTTACGGTGCGAGGATGCCCGCAAGAATCCGAAGTAACTTTGCTCGGCAGATTTGAACAGGTACCTGGCGGCTACGGTGGTGTCTTCGTGGTAGTGAAAACCGCCGTCCCCGATCAGCACTTCAGCAATGGCTCCCGCGCAGATCGTGTCTTCCAGGTTAAATTTGTCTTTCCATCCGGAACACAAAATGAGGACATCTTCATTCTTTTCCAGTAACCAGTCGCAAATGGCCTTTAGATTTATCAACGAGCCAATTACGACGTTTTCTGCCTTGCGCGAAATGTGGATCGCCTGGGTACCGTTTGTGGTGGTCAGTACAATGGTTTGTCCCTTCACTTTGTCTCCCATGTAACTATACGGAGAGTTACCGAAAGTAAAGCCATCTACCACTTCGCCGTTGCGTTCGGCCCCGACCATGTATCCCTTTTTAAGGTAGTCTTCGGCTTCTTCAACGGTGGCCACGGGAATAATACGGGCAACACCGTGAGCAAAGGCGGTACAGATCGCCGAAGTGGCCCGCAGTACATCAATCACCACAACAACCTTCTGGCCGGTGTAATACTGATCGAACTGGTTGGGTGTAAAACAAACCTCAACACTCCTGCCGCTTTTCTGCTCCATGGTCAATTTACAATCTTAGTTATTCAGGAAAGGGTATTTCACCACTTTCGCCTTGATTTTTTGTCCGCGGATTTCGATCAGGATTTCTGATCCCGGGGTAGAAAGTTCGGTTGGAACGTATCCGAGACCAATTGCCTTTTTCAAAGTAGGACTCATGGTTCCCGAGGTTACGATCCCGATCTTATCCCCGTTTTCGTTTACGATCGGGTAATCGTGGCGTGGAATACCACGGTCGATCATTTCGAATCCAACGAGTTTATTTTTGATACCGGCTTCTTTCTGTGATTTGATGTTGTCGCTGTTCACGAAGTCTTTGGTGAACTTGGTGATCCAGCCTAGTCCTGCTTCAAGCGGAGAAGTCGTATCGTTGATGTCGTTTCCGTAAAGGGCAAATCCCATTTCAAGTCTCAGGGTATCTCTTGCCGCAAGACCGATCGGTTTGATGCCGAACTCCTCACCTGCTTCAAATACTTTGTCCCACACCTGCTGAACGTCTTTGTTCGGAACATAAAGCTCGAAACCACCGGCTCCGGTATACCCGGTTGCAGAGATGATCACATTCTGAACACCTGCAAATTCTACTTCAGCAAAAGAATAATAAGGAATTTCGCTCAGGGTAACATCGGTCAGCTTTTGCAGGGTTGCAGTCGCTTTTGGGCCCTGAACCGCAAGCAGAGACATTTCATCAGAAATATCAGTCATCTCTACACCAAAGGTGTTGTGTTTGCTGATCCAGTTCCAGTCTTTCTCGATGTTTGATGCATTCACCACCAGCAGGTAGTGATTCTCGGCCATCTTATATACCAGCAGATCATCCACGATACCGCCGTTCTCGTTAGGCAGACAGCTGTACTGCGCTTTACCGGGAACCAGTTTGGAAGCATCGTTTGAAGTTACTTTCTGGATAAGGTCAAGGGCTTTTTCACCTTTGAGGATGAACTCTCCCATGTGGCTCACGTCGAAAACTCCTACCGCATCGCGAACCTTTGCGTGCTCTTCATTTACACCTGTATATTGAACCGGCATGTTGTATCCGGCAAAAGGAACCATTTTTGCACCAAGGGTGATATGCGTGTCTGTTAAGGCGGTAGTCTTCATTATTCTCTTAAAATTTCGGGCAAATATAGACAAAGAGCCTTTGCATTTCTGCTAAATTAGCGGCCTATTTGAGCATATGATCGTAAAACGAAAGATCGAGTCATTCACCACTCCAAAATGGTTAGTTTTCTTTGCCGATCTGGGTCTGCTGATTCTATCGTTACTCATTTCCTATCTTTTCAGGTTTGATTTTAAGGTTCCTTCTTTTGAATGGGACCTGCTCGCAGATGTTTCTTACGTAGTGCTCTCCATCTATGTTACCGGGTTCCTTTTGCTTAAACCCTATAGCGGAATGATCCGTTACACTGGAAGCAAGGACCTGAAACGCATCTTCTTTACGCTGCTCGGTATTTCGGTAACACTGTACATGGCTAATTTCCTGCGTTACCAGTTTGTGGACCGGCTGTTCGTCCTTCCCACATCTGTCATTGCCATCCAGTTTTTTATCGGCTTGTTTCTTCTCATCGGGATGAGGATGTTTGCCCGATTCCTTCTTTTTGACCTGTTAATCGAACAGCACGTAAAGAGCGAGGTTATTATTTATGGTGCCGGACAGGCCGGCAACATTGCCAAACGCACTATAGACCGCGATGCCGGCAGCCGGTACAAGATCGTTGCCTTTGTAGATGACAATCCGAAGAAAACCGGGAAAAGGCTTGAAGGCGTAAAGATCTATCACAGTTCGAAGATCCATAAGATCGTGGCCAAACGCGGGGTAAAAAGACTCATCATTGCGATCCAGCGGCCGGACCAGCACAACAGGCAGCAAATAATTGATTTTTGTATCGACCACGATATTAAGGTGTTAACGGTTCCACCGGTTCAGAAATGGATCAACGGGGAGCTGAGTTTCAATCAGATCAAACAACTGAAGATTGAGGACCTGCTCGGCAGGGATCCTATTGTGCTTGGAAGGACCGAACTCGGCAAATTCTTCGATTCGAAAACGGTATTGGTAACGGGTGCCGCGGGTTCCATCGGGAGCGAAATTGTGCGACAGGTGCTGCTGAACCGCCCAGGCAAGGTCATTTTGCTCGACCAGGCCGAATCGCCGCTTTACGATCTTCAGAACGAACTGCTGTCTGAAGGATATACCAATTTTGAGATCGTGATCGGCGATGTATCCAGCTTTACCCGGATGCAACGCCTGTTTCAATTGTTTAAACCGTCGGTGGTGTATCACGCTGCGGCCTACAAACACGTTCCGCTGATGGAAGACAACCCTGCAGAAGCGATCCGGGTAAACATCAAGGGCACCCGGAACCTGGTGAATCTGAGTGCAGAACATCTTGTGGAACGTTTCGTATTCATCTCTACTGATAAAGCGGTAAATCCTACCAATGTGATGGGCGCGACCAAACGGGTTGCCGAGATGTATGCCCAGAGCTTTTCAGGAACCTGCCAGACCAAGTTCATCACTACGCGCTTTGGAAACGTGTTGGGAAGCAACGGCTCGGTGATCCCGGTATTCCGCCGCCAGATCGAAAAAGGCGGGCCGATCACCATTACGCACCCGGACATTACCCGCTACTTCATGACCATCCCGGAGGCGGTATCGCTGGTCCTGGAAGCCGCATTGATGGGTGAAGGAGGCGAGATCTTTATCTTCGACATGGGTAAATCGGTGAAGATCCTGGACCTGGCGAGAAAAATGCTGAAACTGAGCGGACTGGAACCGGGCAGAGACATCGAGATCAAGTTTACCGGACTGCGTCCCGGCGAGAAGTTGTTTGAAGAATTACTGGCCAACGAAGAACTTACCGTTCCAACCCATCACCCGAAAATCATGATCGCTAAGGTGCGTCACATCGACAAGGACACGGCCATAGGTTACGCCGGAAATCTTATCCAACAAATTGATTCACAAAACAATGAACTGATGGTAGGCTTGATCAAGGACATTGTCCCGGAATACATCAGCAAAAATTCGGTGTTCGAAAAACTCGATTCACCGGAACAAGAGACCTCAGCGGACGATACCGGCGAGAGTCCTGAAAATAATGCGTAAATCCTCAGCAATCGACTGGTTGTCGGCGTATTGTATCCCCAGTCTGATCTTATCGGGCATGATCACATCGATGTAATACTGCTTCGGATCTTCAGCCTTTCCCAACAATTCGTTTTCGTTGATGTATTTCAATGACGCGTAATCGGTAAGTCCCGGACGTACCGAAAGTACACGACGCTGTGCCTCGGAATACAGCTGCACAAAGTCAGGAACCTCGGGTCTCGGGCCCACAAAGCTCATATCACCGTTAAGAATGTTGAGGAATTGCGGGAGTTCGTCAAGCTTGTACTTTCGTAAAAATCCACCGACGCGGGTGATGCGGTTGTCTGCATTTCCGACGGTAAGCTTGCCTTCGGTATCGGCAAATGGCCGCATCGTCCTGAATTTGAATAATCCGAAATGCTTGCCGTCCTTCCCTAC
This sequence comes from Bacteroidota bacterium, assembly GCA_040386675.1. Taxonomy (GTDB): domain Bacteria; phylum Bacteroidota; class Bacteroidia; order Flavobacteriales_D; family Luteibaculaceae; genus DASUEB01. The sequence goes on from JAZKEZ010000201.1 coordinate 14,490, forward strand.
CCTGATCTGCCTGTAAAACGGCGAATTGGAAGGATCTTCAACAAGGATCGCCACCAGGATGGCAATGAAAAACGGGGAGCAAAGCAGCAATCCCACGAGAGCGAAAAAGATATCGAAACTTCTTTTTATCATCAGCCCATCACTTGTTTAACCGCACTTTTCACGGCATCTGCCACGGTAACTACCTGGTCGTCGGTAAGATCATAAAAAACAGGAAGCGAGATTTCCCGGCTGAAACTGTCGTAAGTAACCGGGTAATCGCTCATGAGGTAGCCTTTTTCGCGGTAATAAGTGAGCAGCGGAACCGGGATGAAGTGAACGTTTACCGAAATTCCCTGCTCGCTGATCAGGACAATGATCCGGTCGCGCTGTTCCTCAGTTGCGCCGATGATACGCAGCTGGTACAGGTGATACGAAGAAACGGCACCGTGATATTCAAACACCGGTAACTGGAATGCGGGATCGCCTGCGAACAGTGCCTCGTAGCGCTGACAGATCGCCTTGCGCTTTACCAGTGTGTCGTTGTCGTAGCGGGAAAGTTCTACCAGGCCTATAGCTGCTGAAATATCGGTCATGTTGCACTTGTAACCGGCCATTTCCACGTCGTATCTCCAGGCGCCGGGTTTCAGTTTCGACATGGCATCTTTTGACTGTCCGTGCAGCGACCAGGTTTTAAAGGTCTTCACCAGTTGTGCGGCCTCGAAACTCTCCCCGAGATTGAAGGCCACTGCCCCACCTTCGGCGGTTGTCAGGTTTTTTACTGCGTGGAAAGAGAATACAGAAATGTCGGTAAGACTTCCCTGCTTTTTCCCATCAAGCGAAGCACCGAAAGAGTGAGCCGCGTCGGCAAGAACCAGGATCCTTCCCAGTATTTCCTGTTTTTCTCCTGATGCCACAAACTGTGCACGGATTTTTTCGCTGCGTACCAAGTGGTTGATCTCGTTGTAACGGCAAGGCAACCCGCCGATATCTACCGGCATGATCACCTTGGTTCTCGGGGTAATGGCTTTTTCTAATGCGGCCAGGTCGATGTTGAACGTTTCGCGATCTGTATCAACGAAAATCGGCTTCGCACCTACATGTTCCACCACGTTGGCCGTTGCGCAATAAGTATAGGCAGGAATGATCACCTCGTCGCCAGGACCCACGCCAAACCAGCGAAGTACCAGTTCGAGCCCTGCAGTGGCCGAATTGAGGCACACCACTGCGTCGCAACCGCAATATTCTGTGAGTTGCTGCTCGAGTTTAAGTGTTTTCGGACCGGTGGTGATCCAGCCGCTCTTTAAAGTATCGATCACCTCATTGATGATCAGGTCGTCGATGCGGGGTGGTGAAAATGGAATCATTTCGTTGAATACCAATTAAGTAAATGAGAAACAATGATAGTACCGGCCTTACCCTGGCCGTATAAGTGATGTGAAAAATCAGGTTTGGTAGCGAGCATCAGCTGTGCTTTTTCGATCAGGTCGGAAGCGTCGGCCAGCAC
>JAZKEZ010000202.1:0-3021 GCA_040386675.1 Bacteroidota bacterium
ATATCGGATCGGTTTTCGCCGTCGCGGGTATTTGCCTGTAATGCGTTGATCGGTGCGGGCTTTAACCTGATGACGGTCCTTACCTCAGATGGAGGTTTGATCCTGCTTTGCAGATTGGCTACCGGGTTTTTTCTTGCAGGATTGTACCCGGTGGGCATGAAGATCGCTGCCGATCATTTTGGAAAAGACATCGGGAAAGCACTCGGCTGGCTGCTTGGTGCACTTGCGCTGGGATCGGCTTCACCCAATTTGTTGAAATACCTGCAACTGACCAGCGGACTGAAGGGAGAATTCGTTTTCCTGGTCACGTCTCTGTTATCCCTTACCGGCGGAGCATTGGTTTGGTTTTGCGTTCCCGACGGACCGTTTCGTTCGCCGGGACAGAAATTCAGGCTGAAAGGATTGCTGGTGTGTTTTAAAGACCGCCGGTTTAAAGGTGCTGCCTTCGGTTACTTCGGTCACATGTGGGAGTTGTACGCATTCTGGACCGTGGTGCCCGTTATCTGGCGCAATTACCTCGGTGATAATGCAGGATTCGGTTCGCAGCAGGCTTTTCTTTCTTTTGCAGTGATCGCTGCGGGAAGCGTGGGCTGCGTGATCGCAACTGCACTGGCCCGTAGATCCGGGTTCAATAAACTGGCAATTGTGGTGCTTTCTGCCTCCGGAATATGCTGCCTGGTATCGCCCTGGTTGCTCAATATCCCGTCTTTTAGTGTCTTACTGATCTTCACCGTTGTCTGGGGTTTTCTGGTAATCGCCGATTCGCCGCTGTTTTCTTCGATGGTAGCCGTATACGCTGAAACTTCGGTAAAGGGAAGCGCACTTACGATGGTGAATTGCATCGGCTTCTCGGTCACAGTGATTGCGATTGAGGTGTTGAACCGTTTTATGGCACAATTCGATCTCAGTTATGGCCTGCTTATCCTTGCTCCCGGACCGGTGTTTGGAGTATGGGCGTTATTCAGGTACCGTTCAGCTGCCTCAGGTCACTGATCAGCCGGTCCATCAAGGCGGATTTCCGCGGACGCGGTTTCCTGATCTCCTGTACCTGTCCGGTCAGTACATTCACCGCGATCCACAGGTCTCCGCGAAGAAACTTCAATCCGAAATGCAGCTCATCAAACCAGCCAAAATCTTTGACGTTTCGATACCAGGAGAATTGCTTTTCATGCGTGAGCAACAGATTGGTCTCGACAGTTCTCCCGGAGTCGGCTATGATCGTTCTGATCTGCAATTGTTCACCAGAAAGCTTTAACCTCAGGCGGCCTGTGCGTGATTTATCCGGTGAAGTCCGCAAACCCGAAACGAAATCAAACCGGCCAATTTCTTTTCTACTTCGCTTTACCGCTGTTTTAATAGCCGTTGAATTCCAGTGATTTACAGTGGCCAATGCCACCAGCGATTCTTCGATCATCTCAAGAAACACCAGTCTGTCTGCAAGCTCATCACCGGTAAACCTTCCAGGTGTAAGTTGAAAATAGAACTCGTAAATGGTATTGAGTTTCAGGGTTTTCCCGTGTTCCGGTTTTTCTGTAAAATGAATGTTGATGCGGCATTCATTCAGCTTCAGTCCGTTGTTTAACTGCTTCAGGAAGATCCAGATGACTTCGGTGGCATACGGCAGCGGATACTTCCCGCGAAGTTCCGGGTCGTCGAAGTAGTAGGAGAGGTAGGGGTTGAAGAAGTTCAAGGGGGGGATGAAGGTGGTTATTGGTATATGTTGGGGGTTTCTCGCTGCGCTCGAAATGACGGAACTTCGGTCGAAATGATGGAGCTTTGGTTGAAATGACGGCCCACGCACCTCATTCAACCACCGTCATCCCGAGCGCAGCGAGGGACCTCCCCATTAACTCTTAACTCTTAACTCTTAGTTCTTAACTCTTAAACTCCCTCAAATCTGATCAATCGTCACCAACACCGTCAACGCAAACAACGCCGCAGTTTCGGTGCGCAGCCGGTTAGTACCGAGGCTTACCGGATGGCAGTCCTTCGCCAGTGCGGCTTTTACTTCTTCTGGAGTGAAATCGCCTTCAGGACCGATAAAAACGGTAGCGCTTTCGCCGAAAGAGTAGAGTTGGGCCAGTTTTCGCTTGTGTCCCTCGATGCAGTGCGCGATGTAACCGTTTCCCTTAAATCCCTGGTCGAGGAATTTCTGAAAGACAATTGGTTCAGGGATCTGCGGCAGCCAGGCCTGCTGGGACTGTTTCAATGCAGCAATCGCAATTTTTTCCAGCCGGTCGGTTTTCTGCACCTTCCGTTCAGATCGTTCGCATAAGATCGGTACGATCCCGGTGACCCCGAGTTCGGTGGCTTTTTCCACCAGCCATTCCAGCCGGTCGGCATTTTTGGTAGGCGCAACCGCCAGCCAGCGTTCCGGACTTGGTTTCGGCACCTGTTCACTGTCAATGATCGTGAGTTTGCAGCTTTTCGAGGTGGTCTCGCTGATCTCCGCATTCAGCATCAGTCCTTTACCATTGGTGATCCTGAGTTTGGAGCCAATGCCCATACGCAGCACTTTCATGGCGTGTTTGGCTTCTTCTTCGGGAAGCACAGGCTGGTCGAGATCGATATCGGGGATGTAGAAGAAATGCATGCTGAGAGGTTTAACCGCAAAGGTCGCAAAGTTTTATACGCAAAGGTCGCAAAGGAGCAAAGGCTTTGTGTCCTTTGCGAAAATCTCTTCGCGGCCTTTGCGGTTAAAAAAAAAGGCTCCCCGTTTCCGGAGAGCCTTTATATATGGTATGTCGTTTATATCTGATCAGCTCAGGCGTTTACGTTCACTTTCGGAGCAGCAGAAAGAATGTCTGCACTTGTTCCGGCTTCAAATTTCTTGAAGTTGTTCACGAAACGTTCAGCCAGGTTATTCGCTTTCTCATCGTAAGCCGCTTTATCCGCCCAAGTGTTTTTCGGGTTAAGGATATCGGTAGGTACTTCAGGACAAGTGGTTGGCATCAAAACACCAAAAATGTCGTGCTCGAGAAAAGCTACGGCGGTCCGCGCATCACGAACGACGGCGTCTCT
>JAZKEZ010000203.1:0-13600 GCA_040386675.1 Bacteroidota bacterium
CTTGTCACTGTCAGCCCAATGTTTGAGGATAACACGTTGTTCGTATGTATTCATGAGGGTTATTCGTTTCCACGAAGATACAAACACCGGAAAAGCAAAAAGGGCCAAACTTTTCAGTTGGCCCTTTTCAGCAGATCTTAATTCAGATCAAAGTTTGTTTACATGTACCGAAAGACTTGACTTCAGGTTCGAAGCTTTGTTCTTGTGGATAATGTTTTTCTTGGCAAGTTTATCCAACATAGAAGAAACCTTTTTCAGCAATTCGCTTGCTTCAGCCTTGTTAGTATTTTCACGCAAGCTCTTCACCGCATTACGGGTGGTCTTGTGGTAATACTTATTTTCTACTCGTCTTTTTTCTGTTTGACGAATTCTCTTCAATGCCGACTTGTGATTAGCCATCTCTTCTAAAATGATTTGTAGCCCGTAGGGGAATCGAACCCCTGTTACCAGAATGAAAATCTGGTGTCCTAACCCCTAGACGAACGGGCCGTTTTGATTTTTCGTTTTTCAAACGGGATGCAAATGTAGACACTTTTCAATTCTCACCAAATATTTCCGAAAAAAAATTTGTCATTGATGGTTACCATAACTGAAACCCAAGCGTTTACCTGTTTTAAATTTTTGACTGAGCACCGCCTGGTTCATGTCGTTAACGGTAAATTGAGTGACTTCTGCGATAGGAGGTACATACATATCGAAGTCGATCACCAGCTCCATCAGGTCCTCAATGATGCACTTGGCACATTCGGTATCGAGGATCTTTGTTTTGAAATCCTGGTGCCTGTTCCTGGCACCTTCCTGCATTTCCACGAAATAATGCCCTTCGGTATTTACCATAGCGCGCCCAACCAGGTAGCCGAGGTCGCTGTCGCGGTTGTAATGGAGGCTATCGTGCAGGAAATTGTAAACGTTGATCATCCCGACGAATGCCCGGCTGTTTTCTTTTTTGATGTAAGCGCTTTTCCAGAGCTTATGGTCGGGATCGATAAGGAATACGTTCGTATGCATCAGGAACACGAGTACGTCCCCTCCGATGTGGATCTGGAACTCGAATTCAGACTGTCTTGAAAAGATCATCCGGATGCGGCTGTCTTTGGCTGCCACGTCTTTCGAAAGCGTTTCCATCAGCTTTTCAGCTTCGGTACTTAAAAGCGCAAAGACCTCGAGGGTCTTTGCGTAAACGTCTTGTTTCAGGCCTGCTTTTTCAGTCAGCATACCCGCTATGTCGGGAGAGATCCGTTCGGTTTGTTCCATAGATCAGTAAGCTCGTGCAAACAGTACGCGTTGCACGGATGGTTTGCCCGAATATACACAAACTCCGTCTTCCTGCTTGTTCTCAAGCGGAATGCAGCGAATAGTGGCTTTGGTTTCTTCCTTGATCTTTTCTTCAGTTTCGGGTGTCCCGTCCCAGTGAGCGGCAACAAATCCGCCTTTGTCCAGAGCGGTTTTGAAGTCTTCGTAGGAGTCAACGGTGTGCCAGTTGTCTTCGCGGTTTTTCAGCGCTTTGTCAAACAGGCTTTTCTGCACCTCGTCCAGCAGGTTTTCGATGTGGTTTTCGATGCCGTCCATCTTCGCCTGTTCCTTGGTGGCGGTATCGCGGCGGGCAAGTTCAACTTCGCCGTTTTCAAGGTCGCGTGGTCCGATGCCTAATCTTACAGGAACTCCTTTCAATTCGTATTCTGCGAATTTCCAGCCTGGCTTTTTGGTGTCGTCTGAGTCGATCTTCACCCGGATGCCTTTGGCTTTCAGTTTCGCTGCAATTTCTTTGGCTTTTTCAACGATGGCTTCCAATTGCTCTTCGCTTCTGTAGATCGGAACGATCACTACCTGGATAGGAGCCAGTTTAGGAGGAAGTACCAGTCCGCGGTCATCAGAGTGGGTCATGATGAGTGCACCCATCAGCCTTGTGGAAACCCCCCATGAGGTGGCCCATACGTATTCCTGCTGTCCTTGTTTGTTGGCAAATTTCACGTCGAAGGCTTTCGCGAAATTCTGTCCAAGGAAGTGAGAAGTTCCGGCCTGCAGTGCTTTTCCATCCTGCATCAGTGCTTCAATACAATAAGTATCTACTGCTCCTGCAAAACGTTCATTTGGCGTTTTAACTCCTTTTACTACCGGGATACACATCCAGTTTTCAACGAAATCGGCATATACGTCGAGCATCTGGCGGGTTTCGATAACGGCTTCTTCAGCAGTGGCGTGGGCGGTATGGCCTTCCTGCCAAAGGAATTCGGTTGTTCTCAGGAACAGTCGCGTACGCATCTCCCAGCGCACCACGTTTGCCCACTGGTTGATCAGGATAGGAAGATCGCGGTAAGACTGGATCCATCCCCTGTAGGTATTCCAGATAATGGTTTCTGAAGTCGGGCGGACGATCAGTTCTTCTTCCAGCTTTGCATCCGGATCAACGATCACGCCTTTCCCGTCGGGAGAAGCCTTGAGCCGGTAGTGGGTGACTACGGCACATTCTTTTGCAAACCCCTCAACGTGACTGGCTTCTTTACTTAGGTATGATTTTGGAATGAACAGCGGGAAGTAGGCATTTACGTGGCCGGTTTCCTTGAACATTTTGTCAAGCTGACTTTGAATACTTTCCCAGATCGCATATCCGTGAGGCTTGATCACCATGCATCCGCGGACGTCGGAGTGTTCGGCCAGATCTGCCTGAACAACAACGTCATTGTACCATTGCGAGTAGTCAGTTTCGCGTGTTGTGATTTTTTCACTCATTTTGGGGAATATTTTGGTATGATACTTGTTATCTTTATGGTCGGCAAATATAATTTATTTCCCGTCAGGCAATAGTAAACCATAGGTTTTAACGGGAGTCTGACCACCTAAAGACGTAATATTATGAAAGCAATCGCAGCAATCGGATCCCTACTTTTTCTTGGAGCCTGTTCTGTTTCACAGAGCACGGTTTACCAGGATCCAATCTACGGGGCCGTACAACCTCCCGCTCCCGTAACCTATACTCCGTCTAACAACGCTCCGGCCGATCAGGGCAATGCCTACTATGATCAGAACCAGGCTGCAGATGGTCAGTACTACGATGACAGTTCAGCTTATTATTCAGGCGGTTATTACGACGATTCTTACTCTAACCGCATCAACCGTTTTTACCGTCCGAATGCTTACATGGGCGGATACTACAGTCCATATAACTCAGGCTTTGGGTATGGTTCAGGCTTCGGATACGGTTCCGGGTTCGGCTATGGTTCAGGCTTCGGTCTTTCTATAGGATACAGCAATTTTTACAATCCATATTACGGTGGAGGTTTCGGATATTATGATCCGTTCTTCTACGGCGGTGGCTACGGTTTAGGTCTTGGCTATGGCTTTGGAAATCCGTATTACGGTTATCCATACGGGTATTACGGTGGGTACTATGGAGGTTTTTATGATGGCGGTCGACTTGCTCCTTCTTCGAGGGGTGGCGCGAGCCGTGGTCACGGTTATTCTTCAGGACGTCCTTCAGGTAATAGCTTTGGAAACCGTCCTTCAGGACAAGGTAGCCGTGGAGGTATTATCAATAACTCGGCACCGGGCTATACCCGCGACGGGTCTGGAAGTTCAGGAGAGTTGCGTCAGGGTGGAGATCCTGCAGGTCGCCCAACCAGGAACTACCAGCAAAACCAAGGTTCTGCGCCTACCCAGGTCGGCAGGCCTTCAACTCCTCAGCCAAGGTATAATGGCGGACAGAACCAGCAGGCGCCCGGAACGCTTCAGCCTAACCAGTCACAGCCTCAGCCACAATACCGCAGGGGTCCTGCTAAACAACCTTCACAGCCACAACAACAGTATTCTCAGCCGAGAAACGAATCCAGACCTACGTACTCTGCGCCTTCTACTCCATCCCGTTCGGGAGGTAGTTTCGGTGGCGGCGGTGGCGGCGGACGATCAGGAGGAAGCGTTGGCGGCGGCGGCGGAAGACACAGATAATCAATCCCTACATGAAACAAGTTATCAAAATGATGACCCTGCTCGCCATGTGCGTGGCAGGACAGGAGCTCTATGCTCAGGATGAACAGAGTATTGTTCGTTATGGTTATACCCCTCTTTCAGGATCGGCGCGATATGTAGGAATGGGTGGCGCATTCAACGCCCTTGGCGGAGACATGACGTCTATCTCTTATAACCCGGCTGCAACGGGTGTTTTTTTAAGTAATGAGTTTGCCATCTCTCTCGGAATGAACGGGTTCTCTACTACGTCCCAATACCTGGGTCGTGGAGCCGATAACCTCGAGACGAAGATCAATATCCCATCTTTCGGGATCATATCCGGTAATACGGTGAAGAACCAGGCCAGTAAATGGAAAGCCATAAATTTCGGTTACAGTTACAACCGCCTGAAAGATTACAATTCAGGATTCGTTTTACGTGCGCCTTCAAGGATCTCGCTATCTGACCAGATCGTTGAAGACCAGCAGGGAATTGAAAACACTCCTTCGGGATTGATGTCGGGACCTCTTGCCGGGGAAGTGGCTTACCAGACTTTCCTTATTGATACGTTTGCCGGCAATACCAACCAGTATGTGAACCTATTGGATACCGGTGTGGTGAACCAGAATTACCGGACGCTCACGAAAGGACGGATCGGTGAAAACCTGATCACCTTCGGAGCGAACTATGATAACCGCCTGTACCTGGGTGCCGCTATCGGGATTCTTGGTGTGAATTTCTCTCTGGAAGAGACCTATAAAGAGGAGGCTGAAGCGAATACGCCAGGCGCCATTCATTCGTTCACTTACCAGTATAATCAAACCACACAGGGTACCGGTTACAACTTTAAGGTCGGTGCGATCTACCGCGTTGCTGAAAACCTCCGCTTCGGATTGAGTTACCAAACCCCAACTACTTTTATTCTAACCGACCAGTTCTATGCTTACGGTGAAACGGATAATGCCAATTATGAATACACCACCGAGCTGTACAACAACGACTACAATCTTGTAACCCCGGGACGAATTGGCTTTGGTGCAGCGTACCTGTTCGGTAAAAAGGGACTGATCTCTTTTGATTACAACCGCCAGGATTTCTCGCAGGCCAAGATCAACAACCAGTCGTTTGAAAGCAATGCAGATATCAATCAGCTTATCCGCACTTACCTCGGACCAACCAACCAGGTGAAAGTGGGCGGAGAGTACCGCATAGAACGACTGGTGTTGCGTGCCGGGTTCGGTTACCAGGATAGTCCATATCCTGCAAGCTACCGGGTAAATGCATCGGCGAGCAATTCGTTTTCACTCGGACTAGGATATAACTTCGATAACATCAGCCTTGATTTCGGATTTGCCAATACGACCTTTAAAGATGATTACCTGCCTTACCCAAAAACCGAGCTGGCTACTATTAAGAACAGCATTTCGAGCGTGAATGCAGGGATTGTGTTCAGATATTAGGTAAGGTTACCCGGTGGAGGTTCCTCGCTGCTCTCGGAATGACATGACAGCAACGTCATTCACCTTTGTGTTCTTTGCGAAAAACCTTCGCGTCCTTTGTGGTTAACCACTTCGGTTAACCACCGGAAATAAATTTAAGAAGCCCCGTACCCACGGGGTTTTTTATTTGTCAAATCTTTAATTTAGGTTAATCTAAAAAAATAATTATTAAGTTTGTTTTATGAATTTAGCTTTGTCTTAGTTAATTATGAGTAGAACTCTAAATACGATTATTCCTGTTATTGTACTTAGCCTGTTTTTAGGCGCTTGTGCAAAGCTATTGCCTGGCCAGCCGGAAGATGATCAGTTGCTTGACGGGCCGGTAGCAGGTTTATCTGCGGAGCAATACCGCGTTTTTTTAGCCGGAGATGTGGCTTTCAACGACGAGATATTTACTGCTGAAAATGGTTTGGGACCGTTGTTCGTTTCCAACAGCTGCGGCAGCTGTCACGCCGGAGATGGAAAAGGTCACCCGTTTACTACGCTTACTCGTTTTGGTCAGGTGGATAGCACCGGCAATCTTTTTCTGAACCGCGGTGGTCCGCAGTTGCAGCACCGGGCCATTTCGGGTTATCAACCGGAGCAGCTGCCTTCTGGTGCAACTTTTTCGAGGTTCACGCCTCCTGCTAATACCGGTCTTGGTTTTCTTGAAGCGCTTACCGATGCACAGCTGCTGGCACATGCTGATCCTTATGATCTTGATGGCGATGGCATTTCGGGAAGACCGAATTACATTGATCCCCCGGCTTATTTTATTCCGGGAACCGGGCACATAGCCGTGAATGGCCGGTACATCGGTCGATTTGGTAAAAAAGCCGGTGCCATCGATCTGCTGCATCAAACGGTAAATGCCTATAATCAGGACATGGGCATTACCTCGCTGTATTCCGCTATTGATACCTGGTCGGGAAAGGAAGTGGATCCTGAAATTTCGACAGCGAAACTGAATAGCGTTGTGTTTTATCTTCAAACACTGAAAGAACCGGTGCAACGCGGTCAGCAGGATGAAACCGTTCAGGCCGGCAAGCGGATCTTTAGTTCCACGGGCTGTAACAAATGTCACATTGAACAATGGGCCACACCAGGCACGGCTATCCAGGCACTTAGTAATAAAACATTTTTCCCATACACCGATCTGCTCCTGCACGATATGGGTTCCGGTCTGAACGACGGTTATACCGAGGGAATGGCTGAGCCTTCCGAATGGCGTACGCCTCCATTGTGGGGACTTGGTCTGAGCGCGAACTCGCAGGGCGGAGCCTATTACCTGATGCACGACGGACGGGCCAGATCGATCGAATCGGCTATTCTGCTGCACGGCGGCGAAGGACTTGGAAGTCGCTCGGCATATACCGCGCTGTCAGGTGCTGAAAAGCAGCAACTCATCAAATTTCTCGAAAGCTTATAACTCATCCATGGCTGAACCCATTACCCGAAAACAATTTATTTCCAAGTGCGGTAGCGCTTGTCTTGGTCTTGCCGGCTTTTCCCTGTTGATGCAGGGCTGTAAAACCATGGCTTATGTTCCTTACCAGCTGGATGGAAAAAGGATCTCGGTGAAGAAATCCGACGTGCTGGCCAAAGAATATGTGCTGATCCGTGTAGACGGACTGAATGCGCCGATCTATCTGAGTCACGGTGCTGAAGGTTATCATGCTGCTTTTATGGTTTGTACACACAAGCAATGTGAACTTACACCTTATGGCAAAGTGCTGCACTGTCCCTGTCATGGAAGTGAATTCGATAGTAAAGGTGCGGTATTGAACGGGCCGGCCGATCAGCCGTTAACGATGTTTAAGGTAAGCGAGGATGAGGATTCTATTTATATTCAGTAGTCTATTGCTGCTGGTCGGTTCTGCCCGTGCGCAGGTACTCGACAGTCTTCTGCGGAATCGCTCTGCCGTTCGCGATACGGGCATTGTAACCAATAAGGATGCGATCTTTAACCGTCCGTTTGTGATTGAGGCGAACCTCGGAAGAAGTTCGACCGCTATTGGTGGTTACGTAGAAGGAAACACGAATTACTTTGCCACCGACGGCATTACCGACGGGTTTACGATGGAACTGCGCCGGTTCAACCTCTTTGTGTATTCAGGAATTGCCAACCGCATAAAATTCCTGTCGGAACTGGAATTTGAGCACGGTACGAAGGAGATCAGCCTGGAAACTGCGCTTATCGATTTTGAATTTCACCCGTATTTCAATTTCAGGGCAGGGATACTGTTGCCGCCAATCGGTTACTTCAACCAGAATCACGATAGTCCGAAATGGGAATTTGTAGACCGGCCGCTGGTTTCCACCACGATCATTCCCGCTACGCTGAGTGAGATCGGTTTTGGGGTTCATGGAAAGATCCCGGTAGGGGCAAGGCGCGTGGTGACTTATGAATTGTATGCGGTAAACGGACTGCGCGACGGTTTGATTGCCAACAGCGAGGGCCGGACCAGCCTTCAGCAGGGAAAGAGCGAAGATATGTTCGAGGAAGACAACAACGGAACGCCGATGGTTACCGGCCGACTGGCGTTTAAAGACCGCAAACGCGGAGAGGTCGGAATATCGGCATACGGCGGAGCTTACAATACATTCCGCGTAGATGGCCTCCCGGTCGATCAGCGGAGGACGCTTGGCCTGTACGCTATAGACTGGAACCTGAGTTTTGGGAAATTGCAGGTAAACGGAGAACTGGCCACGGTACAGGTGCAGGTTCCGGCTACCTACATTCAGTCATTCGGGAAAAAACAATTCGGCTGGCACCTTGACCTGATCTACCCGTTGCGCCGCGGACCGCTCTTTGGCTGGTCGAATACCATCATCAACCTAAACCTCAGAACCGAATACGTGGATTACAACCTGGATCATTTCAACGAAACGGGTGGGAAGATCTATGATGAAATTTCGGCGATTGTTCCGGGTGTGAGTCTTCGGATCCAGTCGAATACGGTGTTGAGGTTCAATTACCGGTACCAGCAGACGACTGATCTGCTGGGAAATCCGCCGGCGAGGACAGCGGGGTTCCAGTTTGGAGTAGCGAGCTATTTTTAAGTTAGGAACTAAGAGATAAAAGTTAAGAGTTGTGAGAGACGACTGAAACCAGGAGAAGTTTGTTTGAATAGCATAACTTTGTTGGATGAGCGCCACACTGACCCTTGAAGAGTTTTACACCAACTTCCTGACTGTTGGGGGAACTACCCGTGAATGCATCATTCATCCGCAGACCGGTCATTTCAATGTGTTTGAACGCGGCGGGTTCTGTAAGCATCTTACGCAGATCCATCGGGCCGACTTTTACAAGATCTCGCTGGTGATCGGCACGGGAATACTGCATCTTGAAGACCGGAAGGTGGAGGTAAATGGTCCGGCGCTGATCTTTTTCAATCCCGAGGTTCCGCATCTCTGGGAATCGGTTTCGCCTAAGCAGGCGGGCTATTTCTGCTTGTTCAACCACCAGTTTATGGACCAGGTGATGGGCGATAATTTTGCGAGTTCGCCGTTGTGCAATGCCGGGATGGAAACGGTTTACCAGCTTTCATCAGTCCAGGGCAACGATCTGCTGTTTATTTTCCGCAGGATGATGGACGAGGTGGAGAGCGATTATGTGAAGAAGTACGAAGTGCTTCAGCATTACCTGAACCTGATCCTGCACGAAGCGAATAAGCTGGAACCGGTAAATGCCATGGCCAATCGCTACATCAATGCATCCTCACGGATTTCGGCTCAATTCATTCAATTGCTGGAACGACAGTTTCCGGTAGATTCTACCGAACATTCACTGAAACTCAAAACTCCCGGCGATTTTGCCGAACGTCTTTCTGTTCACGTCAATCACCTGAACCGCGCGGTAAAAGACGTTACCGGTCACAGCACCAGCGATATAATTTCTGCACGCATCACCAAGGAGGCCGAGGCTTTGCTTCGTCATACCAACAACTCTGTGGCGGAGATTGCATACAGTCTTGGCTTCGAACATCCGTCTAATTTCAACGCGTTTTTCAAGAAGCAAACGCTCATCACGCCTAAGGTGGCGAGAACCGCGAAGATGAATCCGGTGACGGTTTGATAGGTTGAGCTTATCACATTTTTTGGCAACCGATGTTTGATTTGAATAATTGATTGTTTGAAATCCATAATTACGGGCCTTTCGCAATCCTGATCTTTGCCGTGTGAAAGAATTCAGCTTTCACCCCTGAAAGAATGAAACGATCGGTCTTTTTGTGTGCCTTTTTCCTTGTAGCTACTTATTTCGTTCCCACAACTGTAAATGCCCAGGTGCTTACCATCCGCCAGGCCATGCAGGCCGGACTGGACAATTATGCGTCGATAAAAGCAAAGCAGCTTTATGTACAAGCCTCTGAAGCTTCGGTCGACCAGGCAAGGCGTGAGTATCTGCCCAACCTGGTTATCTCTGCCCAGCAGGATTACGGAACGGTAAACGGACAAAACGGTCCGCTGTTCGGGTTTGGCGGTTACGGTGTGGCTTCGTCGGGATTACCGCTGGCTACCCAAAACTGGAATGCCGGATTTGGCGCACTTTACCTCGCCAACGTCAACTGGGAGTTCTTCACTTTTGGCCGGATGCGCGAGCGTATTCTGGTAGCGAAACAGATCAACCGGAGGGACCAGGCTGACCTGGAGCAGGAGCAGTTCCAGCACCAGGTAAAAGTGGCCGGTGCTTATCTCAATTTCCTGGCGGCACATTACATCACCGATTCGCAGCGTAAGAATTTAGAACGTACTGAAGTGGTGAAAAACAACGTGGTTGTGCGGGCTTTGAACGGATTGATCGCCGGAGTGGATTCTTCGCTGGCCAATGCGGAAGTATCGAATGCAAGGATTTCGCTGACCCGCGCGGTAGACAATGAACAGGAGCAGGCGGCGCGGCTTGCTTTCCTGATGGGTATTGATCCAGTTCAGTTCATTCCCGACAGCACGCTGATCCGCACAGTGCCTGCAGCTTCGGGACCTACTGCACTTTCAGGAGATCATCCGCTGCTCGATTTTTACAGGAGCAGAGTGGAAGTGGGCAACGAGCAGTTGCGGCTTACGCGCAGAGGGGCTTATCCTTCTTTTTCGTTGTTTGGTGTTTTCCAGGACCGCGGCTCGGGTTTCAGTTCGGCGTATACCCTCGACCAGACCGCTTATACGCAGAATTACTGGGACGGCGTGAAGCCTACCCGCGCCAATTACCTGCTCGGTGTCGGTGTTACCTGGAACCTCACTTCGATTGTCCGTGTGAATGCACAGTCGAGGTCGCAACGATTTGTCGCAGAGGCACTTCAGCAGGAATACAACCTGACCAGTGAGCAGTTGAAATCGCAGCTCGCCCTTTCAGAACAAAAACTCAGCAATGCGTTTGCCAATTACCGCGAAGCTCCATTGCAGGTAAGTGCGGCCACCGATGCGTACAACCAGAAAACGGCGCTTTACCGCAACGGACTGTCGACCATGGTTGAGGTAACGCAGGCGATGTACGCCCTGAATCGCGCCGAAACCGACCGCGACATTGTAACCGCCAATGTGTGGCAGGCCTTGTTGCTCAAAGCCGCTGCGAGTGGTGATATCGCTGTTTTTACAAAAGAACTTAACTAATTCCAGGTATGAATCTAATTCGTTTAGCGCTCAGGAAGCCGATATCGATCCTGGTGTTTGTAGCCGGACTGCTGTTTTTCGGGATCAGCGCTACCCGCGACATCAAAGTCGACATCCTTCCCAAAATGAACCTGCCGGTGATCTACATCGCGCACCCTTTTGGCGGATATTCCCCGAACCAGATGGAAACCTACTTCGGGAAGCAATACATCAATATCCTGTTGTTTGCCAATGGGATCAAAACCATTGAGACCCGGAACATCCAGGGGTTGACGCTGATGAAGCTTACGTATTACGAAGGAACGAACATGGCGCAGGCGGCGGCAGAGATCAGCGCACTGACCAACCGGGTACAGGCTATTTTTCCGCCGGGATCGAATCCACCGTTTGTGATCCGTTTTGATGCTTCGTCGCTGCCAGTGGGACAACTGGTTTTGAGTAGTCCGATCCGTTCGAACAATGAATTGCAGGACATGGCCAACGTATATGTCCGCGCGAGTTTTACCTCGATCCCCGGTTTGCTGGCTCCCGCGCCATTCGGTGGGAACGTGAGAACGGTTGAGATCAACGTGGATCCGGAGCTGATGCGTTCGCACAACCTGAGTCCGGAGCAGATCGTGGAGGCGATCCGCCTGAACAACCAGACTTCGCCTGCGGGAAATGTCCGGATCGGTGATAAGAATTACCTCACGCCGGCGAATACGACTATCAAGGAGGTGAAGGATTTTGAGAATATTCCGCTTTTCAAGGGTGGTGTCCAAAACCTGTACCTCAGGGATGTGGCTGTGGTGAAAGATGGTGCGGATGTTACTTCAGGTTATGCACTAATCAACGGCAAGCGTTCGGTGTATGTGAGTATCGCAAAATCTGCGGATGCGTCGACCTGGGAGGTGGTGAATAAACTGAAGGAAGCGCTGCCTAAGATCCAGAGTACGCTACCTGAAGATGTGAAACTGTCGTACGAATTCGACCAGTCGGTATTCGTGATCAATGCGGTGAAAAGCCTGATCAGCGAAGGGGTGATCGGTGCGATACTAACGGGACTGATGGTGTTGCTCTTTCTGGGTGACCGTCGGGCGGCTGTGATCGTTATCCTGACCATCCCGATCTCGGTGATTTCCGGCGTGTTGTTCCTGAAGCTGTTTGGTCAGACCATCAACATTATGTCGCTGAGCGGATTGGCATTGGCGATCGGGATTTTGGTGGATGAGAGTACAGTTACGATCGAGAACATTCACCAGCACCTGGATATGGGCAAACCCAAGGCACTGGCCATCTGGGATGCCTGTCGGGAGATCGCACTGCCCAAATTGCTCATTTTATTGTGTATCCTTTCTGTGTTTGCGCCTGCGTTTACCATGACCGGGATTCCGGGAGCGTTGTTCCTTCCGCTGGCGCTGGCCATCGGTTTCTCTATGGTGGTCTCGTTCCTGCTGTCTCAAACCTTTGTTCCCGTACTGGCGAACTGGATGATGAAAGATCACGCCGGTACATACCAGCAAGCTCATCAACCCGGACGATTTGATCGTTTCCGTGATCGTTTTATGCGTTTTCTTGACCGGATACTGGTGAGAAGGAAATCCATTTCGATGTTTTACCTGCTGGGGATATCACTTCTTGCGGTAATCATGGTGCTTACCATTGGAAGGGATGTGCTTCCTAAAGTGAATTCGAGCCAGTTCCAGCTCAGGTTGCGTGCCCCGGACGGAACGCGTCTTGAACGCACCGAGCTGAAAGTAAAGGCAGTGCTGAAGGAACTCGGTGAGATGGTGGGTGAAGAACACATTGCGATATCGTCGGTTTACGTTGGGCAGCACCCGTCGCTGTTTTCAGTGAATCCCATCTACCTGTTTACCGCCGGTCCGCACGAAGCGGTGTTCCAGGTGAGTTTGAAGGATTACGAGGTGGATATGGACGAATTCAAAGACCAGGTAAGAAAGCGGGTCAGCGAGAAAGTTCCGGATGTGAAACTGTCGTTCGAACCGATCGAACTCACGGATAAAGTACTGAGCCAGGGTTCGCCGACGCCGGTGGAAATACGGATTGCAGGCAAGAACAAGAAACTGAATGAAGAATATGCCGCTAAGGTGATGGAAAAACTGAAGTCCATTGCTTACCTGCGCGACATGCAGGTAGCGCAACCGATCAATTACCCGTCGCTGAATGTGAACATTGACCGGATGCGTGCCGCACAGCTGGGTATCGATGTGAATGACATCAGCCGGTCGCTGATCGCCTCGACCTCATCGTCGCGTTATACTGATAAGAATATCTGGGTGGATGAAAAGCAGGGACTGTCGTACAACGTACAGGTGCAGGTTCCGCTGAACCAGATGAAAAGCGTGGACGATATCAACGAGATTCCGCTTAACGCCGATCAGCGTTCCGAAAACTAACCGGCCGCCTACCCACGAGATCACCTTGTGCACGCCAGCTTATGCCGAACCTGACATTCGTTCACCGCCCACAGGCGCATCTTGACGCACGACACCGCAGCCGCGAAACAGGTTGGTCAAGGGGGCACAGAATAATAGTGGCAAGTGAAGGGCCTACACCGGTATTCTCAACCGGAT
>JAZKEZ010000203.1:13610-13946 GCA_040386675.1 Bacteroidota bacterium
GATTCCGCTGACCAAAAATTCCATCCGCCCGGTATTGGGTGATGTGGCGACGGTAACTCCCGGAACGACCTATGGCGAAAACGACAACCTGGGTGCGATGCCGTACCTGTCGATCACTGCCAACATTTACAAAGAAGACCTGGGAACGGCGTCGAAAGATGTGAAGGAGGTCATTGCCAGTTTGGGAGAGCTTCCGCGTGGATTGTTCATCGAACCGATCGGTTTGTCGAAGGTGCTCGATGAAACGCTGAACAGCCTGCAGTCGGGGCTATTGATCGCGGTGATCGTGATCTTCCTGATGCTGTCGGCTAATTTCCAGTCGTTCAGGGTATCGTT
>JAZKEZ010000204.1:0-3619 GCA_040386675.1 Bacteroidota bacterium
CGTTGGTTACGCTCTTACACAAAGTGTCGCGGCCATCGGCGCCGGCGTTGGGAAGCATGATCTCGGTAACCACCATAGCAGAGGTGTCTTCGGGACAGCCGTTCTGGCTTACTGCATAGAGGTATTTGCCGGGATTGTGTATCGGAGGATTGTAAGGGTTGGTAAACCGTGCCCCGGTCGGGTCGATCCAGTATCCACCCGTAGGTGCATCGGTGGTGAGGGTAAACAGATCGAGTGTAGGACCATTCTCACACACTTTTGCCGAGTCATCCAATCCTGCATAGGTCCGGATAATGTTGATCTTCACCTTTTTGGTAATGCTGCACCCGTTGTCGGAAACGGTAACGGTATATTCCGTAGTGTCGGGAGGAGAAGCCTTGGGGTTGTAAACCGCGTCGTTGCTCAATCCAATGGCCGGTGTCCACTTGTACCTGTAATTCGGGTTGTTGGTTGCGGCCAGCTGGGCACTATCGGTAACACAAATGGTGGTTTCGGGAGTGATGGTAGACTGCAGTTCCTCGATGGTAACGGTCTGACAAAATAATTCGCGGTTGGTGCAGGGTTCGAGTACACAGATGGTAACGGTTTCGCCTGGATCTACGTTGGTGTCGATCTTTGGCAGGATAACGATAGAAGTATCGGTTTTTCCCTTGCTGATCCATAAGGTATCTACTATGGTGCGGTAATCCACGCCATTGGTAGCGGTACCTTTTATCGCGAGTTTAAAACCGTAATTATCGGTTGCAGGCGATGGAAGTGTGAATTTGAATGTTGCGCTGTCGCAGTTCTCGTAAATACGGCTGCCGGTAAGGGTTCCGCTGGTTATCGGAGCAGTCTGGTTCACCCCGACACTCACTAAGCTGTTTTTCTCGATCCAAACGTTCGAGTCGTAAATTCCGTCACCTGCATCGGCAATGGCAAGGATCAGGCGATAGGTCTGGCAGGGAATTACTTCACTTTTGGCTGCGATCACCTTGGTGGTTCCCATGTACCCGGTAGGCGTATTTCGCTGGTAATTGGTGAAATAAGCCGCGTTGTCTTCGGCATTAATGGTGCTGATGGTGATTGGGGTGGTGGTACCGGGAACTACGCCGATGTTTCGTTGTCCGACAATTCCGGGGCCTGAGATAAAGAAGGCGAATACGTCGTTGATGTCGTCAATAAACGTCGGGTATTCATCCGATCCGAATACGAATTTAAACTCGATATTCCGGGTAGTCGGGATCACATCGAATTCCAGACGGCATGCATCATTGGTGGTTGTAGGCGCTCCATTACCAATCTTGGTAAGCGGATTAAGCGGTGCGTAACCGGCAAAGCCCAGATTGGTACCGGAAGAAGCTACACCGGTGACATTCGGTTTGGTAACGTCTCCGGTGGAAAGACTGATCCCTTCAGTAATACCAATTGCAGTAGCTACTGCGGTAAAGGTTCCCGAAGCTTTAGGGCTGCAGATCAGCGAAGCGTTTGAAACGGTCACGCCAGGACCTGCAATGGTCTGAGCCAGAGCAGCCGCGTTGGTATTAGCGGTCGGGGTAACCTGCGCATTGGAGCGAATGCCGGTGAGGGTAGAAATAAGGCAAACGAATCCAACAAAGAACAAAGACCTTTGTTGAAATTTCATAATATCGTAATCTTGGTTAGTCTAGGTAAACTGTAAAAGGAACGCAAAGATCGCAATTAGTTGCCTCTTTTCGCTGCCCTGACGGCAGAATCAGGGATGTTGACCGAAATGTTTGCCGGTTTGAACAGCCTGATCTGTCCATTATCAGGAAATCTGTTCTGTATTGTTCCTGTTGACAGATAAAAACACTCTACTGATTATTGGTTTTGAAGCAGATATACTGGCATTGAGCTGTTTATGGTCAATTTTCTCAATCTTGGATACCTATATCCGATACAGGTAAAACGGACCGGCCGAAAACAACAAACGCCCCCGGAGGAGCATTTGTAAGAGCAATTTATTTCAGTATCCTGACCTGTCCGATCTCATCTTTTTTATCGGCATTGTATTTCGATCTGACCTTCAAATGGTACACGTAAACGTCTTGCTTGGATGCCTCGCCATTGGCCGTTCCATCCCATCCTCTCATGTAATCGCGGGTATAGTACACCAATTCGCCCCAGCGATTGAAGATGGAGAGTTCGTACGATTCCGGGATACCACCCAGTAAAACGGGTTTAAACACATCATTTACACCGTCACCATTTGGCGAAAAGGAGTTAGGGATATACACTTCGAAAACCCCGTTGATGTAGATCTGCTTCGTAATGCTGTCGGTACAACCGAATTCGGTGGTGGTAAGTAACTGCACGTTATACCTTCCGGCATCCTCATCAGGAAAACGATACACCGGGTTTACCAGGTCGCTGATGTCAGCGGTTCCGTCTTCATGAACATAGAAACTCCACAGATTCTCGTCGTTTCCGCTCGATGTGTTCCTGAACATGATGGTTGGTTCAACGATGTCTGATTCCTGGGGCTGCCATTCAAAGTCGGCTTCCGGGAACGGATGAACCACAAGCAGGTTCTCGATCAGCGTGTCTTTGTAACATCCGGCTGGTGAGGTCACTTCAAGTCTTACATCATAAGATCCGGCATCCTCATAGGTTTGTTGCATACCTGCGTCGGGACCGGTACCACTGAAGGTATTGCCGTTTCCATAAGTCCAGGTGTAGGTTCCCAGGAATTTTACATCTGTAAGGTTGATCAGGCTGGTTACCAGTGGCGGACAAGATGCGCTGTCGCTTGCGGCAATCACCGGAACCGGGATCAGGTTTACAATCACCGTTGCCGATCCCTGGATGCTGGTCGCCCAGCATCCGTTGTCGTCGCGCAGTGCGGTAAGCGTATAAGTGGTAGTATCTTCAGGTTTTACCGTATAGGTAGTAGGGTTTCCGTACAGCGGAATGGAATCGTTATACAACGTACCGTCTACCTGGCGTACCGTGTAAAACGCCTTCATGTTGTACTGGCCTTGTGCATCGAAGGTGATGTTGGTCGAACTTCCGTAACAAATTGCCGTATCACCGGATAGTTTTCCTACAGGTAACTGGTTGATGATAAGTTCTCTCGATATATTGTAGTTGCGGAAGCACGACCGGTTACCGGTGGTTGAAGCCGTTCCGTCGGTAATGCTGTCGAGAATGTAACTGGTGGTCTGGGCAGGTTTCACCGTTCGCTGGTAATTGCCGGTGGCGGTAGCTTTCAGGCTGTCTTTTTTCAGATTACTGTCGTGGTAGTAAACGGTGAAAGACGGATTGCCAGCGGTCACATCAAACGATAACCTGGTGCTGTCGTTGCGGCAAAGCGTGGTTTCGAGCAAATTCATGGTTACATCTGGGGTAGGCTGTACCATAACCGTAGTTTGCCCGGAAACGGTGCCTGTACAACCGGGAGCAACGGGGTATTTTACCGAATCCAGCTGGAAGGTATGCAGTCCGGGCGATAACGCAATACCGACAGCACGTTGGTGGGTTCCTGCCGCAGCGGTGTAAGGTGCTGCTACCGGTCCGCCGGTTTCCCTGTAATACGCGGTAACCTGGTCGAAACCTGTAACCATGAGCGGAATATTGGCATTTTCTCCCTGGCAAATGGTGTAAGAACCGGATATTGAGG
>JAZKEZ010000205.1:0-1973 GCA_040386675.1 Bacteroidota bacterium
AAAGGGATATGCCAATTTTGAGCAATCAACGCTTACGGCGGTGGTGCAGGCGAGAAATACAGCAAGCAAGATCAACCTCGATTCGAAAGACCTTACCCCTGAGAACCTGGCGAAATTCCAGCAGGCGCAAGACCAGGTATCTACTTCGCTGCGTTCGTTTTTCAACGTGGTATTCGAAAAATACCCCGACCTGAAAGCCAACCAGAATTTCCTGGAACTGCAGGCGCAGATCGAAGGCACCGAAAACCGTATTGCTGTAGCCCGCCAGGATTTCAATAACTCGGTAAAGGATTACAACACCAAGGTAGCCAGCTTCCCAAGCAACCTTACGGCCAAGATGTTTGATTTTGATGCGAAAGCGTATTTCGAATCAGACAAGGGAGCGGAAAAAGCACCTGAGGTTAAGTTCTAAGCTTTGAACGCCGATCAATTTTTTAACGAACAGCAGCGCGAGGAGCTGCTTTCGGCCATAAAGCACGCTGAAGAGCAAACCAGCGGCGAGATACGTCTGCACGTAGAAAACTTCTGCAAGACCGAAGTACTGGACCGTGCAGCTTTCGTGTTCGAGAAACTGCAGATGCATACCACGACCGATCGCAACGGAGTGCTGTTTTACATCGCTGTAAAAGACCGCAAGTTTGCCATTATCGGCGATTCGGGTATCAATCACGCGGTTCCCGCTAACTTCTGGGAATCGGTAAAAGAAGAAGTGCTCGCCAGCTTTGCGAAAGAAGCATTTGCTGAAGGGCTTTCCAAAGGCATACGCATGGCCGGAGAAAAGCTGAAGATCTATTTTCCAAGGCAAACCGACGACATAAACGAACTTCCTGATGACATCTCTTTTGAATAATAAGATCGGCAGTCATCTTTCGGGATGGTTCACTGCATTGGCGTTCCTGCTTGCCTTTTCGGTAAATGGGCAGGACATTCCCAAGGCAAACGGTTACGTAACCGACCAGGCCGGGGTATTCAGTCCTGACGAACGTGAGCGGCTGGAAAGCAGCCTGCGTGCGCTCAACGATTCTACCTCCAACCAGGTGGCGATCTATACCACTAACGATCTCCAGGGGTATGACAAGGCCGATGTGGCCCTGAAATACCTGCGCGAAAACGGGGTAGGGCAGACCAAGACCAACAATGGCGTGGTGATCCTCATCAAACCAAAGACTGCAGAAGCAAAGGGCGAGGTGTTCATCGAAGTCGGCTACGGACTTGAAGGTGCAATTCCTGATGCCATTGCCAAACGGATCGTGGAAAACGAAATGATCCCTGCATTTAAACAAGGGAATTATTACGCCGGGGCAGCAGCTGCGGTGCTTACCGTTTCCAAACTTGCTTCAGGCGAAATAAAGGCCGCAAACTACGGCGCTCAAAAGGCAAAGTCGAAAGGCGGTACAGGTGCCGGGATCGTGATCCTGATCATCGTTGTATTCGTGGTGGTTGCGCTCTCAGGAAACCGTCGCTATGCCAGCAGGAACAACCTTCCGTTCTGGCTCGCACTCGGCTTATTCAACTCGGTTGGCTCAAGACACAGCGGTTCATGGAATAATTTCTCCGGCGGATCAGGTGGCGGCGGCTTTGGCGGTTTCGGCGGCGGAAGCGGCGGCGGCGGCGGCGCAGGCGGCAGCTGGTAGGGAATTAAGAAGTAAGAAGCCGTCATCTCGAACGAAGTGAGAGAACTAACAATTAAAACAAATAACAATGGGTTTTGGTAAATGGCTCGGCGGTGGTATCGGCTGGGCAGTAGGTGGTCCGATAGGAGGATTGTTCGGTTTTGCACTGGGTGCAATGTTCGACAATACCGTAAATATTGTACCGGTGAAAGGCAACGGCAGACCCGATCCGGGTACTTCTTACCGCCATCAGACTACTCCGGATGATTTCCTGAAAGCCTTACTGGTATTGTCGGCTACGGTAATGAAAGCCGACGGCAGGGTGATGAAGTCTGAGCTGGATTATGTGCGGCACTACCT
>JAZKEZ010000205.1:1983-3623 GCA_040386675.1 Bacteroidota bacterium
CAGTGCCGACATGATACTGGTACTGAAAGAGATCCTGAAGCAGGACATCCCGGTGCGTGAAGTATGTGAGCAGATCCGCTTCAACATGGAATATTCCAGCCGACTGGCACTGCTGCATTTCCTCTTTAACATCTCTAAAGCAGATGGAAATGTGGATGCGTCTGAAGTAGAGAGCATTAAGCAGATTGCCGGATACCTGCAGATTTCAGCAAAAGACTTTGAAAGTATCCGCGCCATGTTCTGGAAAGACAAATCGGCGGCGTATAAGATCCTCGAGATCGAAGCGAATGTGACTGATGAAGAAGTGAAGAAGGCGTATCGTAAAATGGCACTGAAATATCACCCGGACAAGATCGCCCACCTGGGTGATGACTTTAAGCAATCCGCCAACGAAAAGTTCCTGAAAGTTCAGGAAGCTTACGAGACGATCAAGAGCGAACGAAAAATGAAATAAGGCTGGAGATTATTTGCGGATGCGGTCGATTACAGGAGCTGGAAACAGCAGCTGCTCTTTTTTATCGGCATCACTTTTCTGAACGGTTTTCTGACGAACCTGGCCCTTTGAAGGAGTTTTCTTTTCAGGCTGAACCGTAAAAAGCTTGAACAACGTGAGATTGGCAGCACCAAAATCTGAACGGGTATTTTCACCCTGGTCAGGCTGTGGACCTACTGCTTTGGCCTGAGTAGAAATGAAGGCAATTCCAAGGAAAAGAAATAAAGACAGGGGAGCGAATTTAGTTTTCATGGCGCCGAAATTTTCTTCAAGAGTATAACTATTCACCGACAATTACAAATGGTTGATTGTGAGAAAAAAAGAAGAAAATGAAAAATTTGTTAAAGACCTTCTGCCATCGGCTATTGCCGTGGCAATCATCTGGTTGGTCTTTACCGTTGAACAGTTCCTGCCTTTTTCGCTGGCCAAATATGGCATCCTGCCCAAAACGGCAATCGGCCTGCGCGGCATCGCATTATCACCCTTTATTCACGGCGACATTACGCACCTTGCAGGAAATTCACTGCCACTGGCCGTCCTGCTATTCTACCTGTTCTCCGTATACCGTGAACTGGCGTACCGCATCGTTTTCTGGACGATCATGATGACAGGCGTGTGGGTCTGGGCATCGGCCAGGGAAAGTTATCATATCGGTGCCAGCGGGATCATTTACGGACTGGCTTCTTTTCTCTTTTTCAGCGGATTGCTGCGCAGGAACAACCGGCTCATGGCAGTATCGATGAGCGTTGCCTTTTTCTACGGAAGCTTTATCTGGGGAGTATTTCCCATCGAAGAGCACATAAGTTGGGAATCACACCTCTGGGGAGCCGTTTCCGGGGCCGTTTTAACCATCTATTACAAAAAAGAAGGACCACAGCGTGTAAAACACGTTTGGGAGCAAATGAGCGAGGAAGAATACCTGCAGGACAACGTGCAGCGTTACGGAGAGTTTTACTGGGACCCGGTGAAACACGCCGAGATCATGCGGGCAAAAGAAGAACAGCACAATACCGCCCCACCGCAATATATGGTCATTTACCATTTTGTTCCCACACCTCAACAGGAACCAACCGAAACGCATGAAATCGAAAAAGGCCGCGAATAGCGGCCCATTTTCAATTTTCAATTTTCAAATTCTCAATTAGTA
>JAZKEZ010000205.1:3633-8016 GCA_040386675.1 Bacteroidota bacterium
CTTTCTGAGAAGGAACAATGATCCCGGCGCGGCTTGGAGCCGACATCTCAAGAATAATATCGTCGCTGTCAAGGTTGCTCAGCATTTCACCAAGGAAACGCGAGTTGAACCCGATCTCCATGTCTTCACCTTCGTAAGCACAGGTAAGACGCTCGTTTGCTTCGTTCGCAAAATCAAGATCTTCTGCAGAGATGGCAAGCTCACTTCCGGTGATCTTCAGTCTTACCTGGTGGGTGGTCTTGTTTGAGAAAATAGACACACGGCGGATAGAGCCTTGCAGCGCTTCACGGCCTATAGTTAGTTTATTCGGGTTGGTGGTTGGGATCACCGCTTCGTAGTTCGGGTATTTTCCGTCGATCAGGCGGCAGATAAGCGTAGTATCGTCGAAAGAAAAATGCGCGTTCGATTCGTTGTACGTGATCTTAACTTCAGCTGATGTAGCCGACACCATGTTCTTAAGCAGGTTAAGCGGCTTTTTAGGCATAATGAAGGTCGACTTCCCGTTTGCCTTGGTATCGGTTCTTTTGTAGCGAACCAGTTTATGTGCATCGGTGGCAACGAAGATCAGTCCGTCTTCGCTAAAGTCAAAGAACACACCACTCATCACCGGTCTCAGGTCGTCGTTACCGGTAGCAAAAATGGTTTTGGTAATGGCCCTGCCCAGTACATCAGCAGGAATGGTTACTGCGGCACCGTCTTCAACAACAGGCGACTTCGGGAATTCTTCACCGTTGTAACCGTTCAGTTTGTACTTACCGAAATCGGAAGAGATCTCAACGGCAAAATTTTCCTTTTTGATGTTGAAGGTCAGCGGCTGCTCAGGAAAAGTCTTCAGGGTATCCACCAACAGTCTTGCAGGGATACAGATCTTAAACTCCTCTTTCGATTTTGCTTCAACGCTGGTAGTCAGCGTAGTTTCAAGATCAGAAGCAGAGATCATGATCCGCTCCGCTTTCACGTCGAACAGGAAATTGTCCAGGATGGGGAGGGTATTGCTGGAGTTTAACACACCACTCAGCAATTGTAATTTCTTTAATAGTCCGGTACTGGATACAACGAAATTCATTTGACTCTTGAAATTAGTTAAGGTGACAAAGATAGAGTTAACTACTGCCTTGCCGGGAGGAAAATCAGCGCTTAAGCGCTAAATTTTCAACAAATTGTTAATTAAAGAAATGCTATCCACAAAAAATGTGGAACCGGTTTTTCAACCACAAAGAGCGAATCATTCATCTTAGTGTTCTTTGCGTAAAAACTTAGCGGCCTTTGCGGTTAAACCCTTTCCTGGTTATTCAAAATCGCTGACCTTCACCAATAGGTTGTCAAAAACAACACGCTGGATCAGCACCACATGCTTACCGTTGACTTGTGCATAGTAACGATCCTCGTCAAATTCACTGCTGTAATCCTCGTCAAGGTTCATGGTACGCTTTCCGCCCGCCTTCAGGAATATCTTCAGTTTATTGATTTTCCCTGAGTTTTCGGTTACCGCCAATTGGTAAACGGGCTGAGAAGCAAGCATAGAATCAGTTTGGAATGGGGTAAGGTAATGGTCGCGAACCTCGTAATACACTGCCTTGTATTTGTTCATGTAATCTCTCACAAAAACAGAATCTATGTGCTGTAGGTAAGTGCCGGAGGCTATGCTTTTTATCGCAAAACGGTCCTTGCCTTTTTCGAGCGTAAATGAATTGGCCGGTTCACGGTAATCCATCACGGTTATCATACTGAATTCCTGGTTAGGATATTCAAACAGCGTGGTTTGCATCCATTCCATGTAATCGGTAGGGAACATCGGGGTGATGTAGCCTTTGTGCCAGGGTATCTCAACAATATACGGATCGGGAGACTTTCCGTCTTCCGGCGTTTCCAGTAACAGCGTGGTTCCGTAGTGGCTCTGGGTGGCGTCTCCCACGTACCAGATCTTGGTAGGCTCAGAATTGCCGTTCTGGAAGATTTGGACCATTCGGTGTGAAACTGCAAGACGTTTTATGGTATTCTCTTTTGCGGTCGCGGCAATCGGCGCCTGGATCACCACATCTTTAAACACCCGCAGCAGCAGGTTTACCAGGTCGTAACGGGCTTCAAGCGAATCGTTTAGCGACCAGCGGTCCGATTTACGGTTCAATACGATCTTGTTGCCCTCTGCATCACTGATGATCAGTTTGTCGATGGCAGCCGTATCGCTTACCGAAAAATCGGCCATTGTTTTTTCGTAGGTCTTGTTGCTCTTGTTGAAGTAGAAATACCCGGCGGCAGAAGCCACAGCGGCAAGCACAAGCAGTATAATCAGGTTTTTTTTCATCAGGCGTATTTCTTTTTACGGATAAAGAACAGGATCACTCCCATGGCGATTACCAGAACAAGTGGGGTAACGACGTTGATCACCTGCCATCTGGTGCGCTCATTCAACAATTTTTCCTCGTTGAGTTTACGCAGTTTTATTTCGCGCGAACGAACGGCGATCAGACCGCTGTCATCCAGCAGGTAATTCAGCGAATTCAACAGGAATTCACGGTTTCCGTACACTTTGCGTTTCAGGTTTTTATCGTAGCCAAGCGGGTAGAATAGATTGCGGCCCTTATCTACCGGGTTCCTGATCACATCACCGTCGCCGATAACGATCATCTTGGTAGGTTTTATCGCTTCCTTCTGGTAGTTGATCATTTTACTCGACGTGATCCGCCCGTCGATCCGTTCCGGCGGATATGCCGATTTGAATTTCCCTTCCAGCAATACGGCAACCGGTTGTGGCCCGGAACCTGCACGTTTGAAATCGAGTTTTAATCCTACAATCCCCAGGTTGATCCGTACCGGTGCCCGCTGAATGATCGAGTTTTCAGAGGTACTGAGCAGCACGGTCTTCTTTATAAAAGGAAATCCTACGGTGTCGACCTTACTCACAAACTGGGTAACTACCGGGTCAATGTTTACCGTTATGGGATGTTTTCCGTTTGAGATCAGTACCGGGTGGAAATACCACGGGAACAGCTTGTAGTTGGGCTGGTCGCCAAACTGACCGACTTTCAGCGCAATAGGTGCGCAGCTTCGGTCAATGATCAGGTTGCTTTCTATTCGCGCACCATACGTAAACAGCATGTCGTTCAGGTTGATGTTCTGGCTCATTCCGAGCACTTCCTGCTTGCTGGTTCCGGCAAGGCTGTCCATATTGGCAGAGATCCCGTCAACACACCACAATACCGTTCCACCCTTCATGATGAACTGGTCGATGATGAATTTGTTCTTTTCGGTAAACTGGCTGTCTGGCTTGGCAATGATCAGGCAGTCGAAATTCTTCAACGCGCTTACCTGGCTGTCGATCCTTACTTCTTCAACAGTGTAGAGGTCGGAAGCAGCTTTTTTGAAGTCGGCAATGTCCTGTTCGCCCAACTCGCCCTGTCCGGCAAGAATTCCCACTCTTTTGGAGGTTTTCTCGGTAAGTCTCCTGATGTTGTTGGCAATGTTGTATTCCAGGTTGTTGATACTGCTGTTCATGGTCTCCGGACCCGGAGCGGTTTCCTGGCTCCTGAGAATTTGAAGCGCTACTTCCTTTCCGCGGTACGACATGATCGCGCCCGGGAAAATGATCTTCCGTTCCAGTGCATCTTTACCCTGGATCGTGATCTCAGTAGGTTCCAGTCCGCGTTCCACAAGACGCTGCCAGGTTTGCTGACGGGTTTTCTGGTCCGGATTCTCGGAAGGATTGATGAATTCGTACTGGATTTTCTTCCCTGCATACGCCTTCAGTTCATCCAGGCGCTCTTTCACCGCACTGCGCAGACGCTTGAAATCAGCAGGAAATTCGCCCTCGAGGTAAACGCGGATAAACACCACATCGTCAAGATCCTCGATCATCTGCACCGTTTCGGGTGTAAGAGAGTGTCGTTTCTCGGTGGTGAGGTCAAGACGCGTAAACAGGAATGATCCTGCAATATTCAGCAGGAAAAGAATGATAAAACCGATTCCAACTTTAAGAAAGGAATTTGATCGGGTAGCTGGTTTTTTCATATTACCACTTTCTGCTTTCCAGTGTAAAACGGGTCAGCAGGATAAAAAAGAAAGTAAGACTTACAAAATAGATCACATCGCGGGTGTCGATCACCCCACGGCTCAGGGACAGGTAGTGTGAGTTGATGCCCAGTCCCATGATAAAGGTATCTGCTTTTTGAAGCAAAGGAATGGTCGCAATGGCATCAAAACCCGTGAATACAATGAATGATAGGAACACGGCAACGATAAACGCCACCACCTGGTTATCGGTAAGGCTACTGGCCAGCAGGCCGATCGAGAGAAATCCCGACGAAAGGAAGATCAGTCCGATAAAAGAACCCCAGAACCCACCGTGATCGATGTTTCCAACAGGATTACCCAATTGATAAACAG
>JAZKEZ010000205.1:8026-18589 GCA_040386675.1 Bacteroidota bacterium
GGGATCAGCGCGATGATGACCAATGCCAGTCCGGCAAGGTATTTCGCAGTAATGAGCTGAAGCTCGGTAAGCGGTTTGGTGAGCAGTAACTCGATGGTTCCCGTCCTTTTTTCTTCGGCAAAAAACCGCATGGTCACGGCCGGGATAAGGAACATAAATACCCACGGAGCGAGGGTAAACATAGAGTCAAGCTGGGCGTAACCTACATCCAGTACGTTAAAATCACCCGGAAATACCCAGATGAGAAGACTCAGAATGGTAAGGAAAATAAGGATCACCACGTACCCGACCAGGGAACTCAGGAAGCTTCTTATTTCTTTTTTAAAGAGTGAAAACATGCGTTCGACTATCGATTTTCAGATTCGATTGGCAAAGTAAGGTGCTTTACCGCTTGTGGTCAATAAAATAATGAAAAGTTATGAAGGCGATCAGGTCAATTCGATCAGCCGGTCCATCGACCAGGCCTCTGGTTTATCGGCAAACAGCGGTTTGGTTTCGGCCCAGGTAGATTTGAAAAGCTCGCTGTTCCTGTAGTTTTCAAGATCCTGTTCGGCGTTCCACCAGCTGTAGGTCATGAAAACGGCAGGATCCTGCTGGTATTGCAGCAACTCCAGCCGCATACAGCCGGCTGCACCACGGATCTTTTCCTTTTGGCGATCGAACAGTGCCTTGAACGTTTCAACTTCTTCAGGCCGGAAGGTCATTTTTACGATACGGATGAACATTGGATGAATGGGTAAATGGGTAAATGTGAGAATGGGTAAATGTGAGAATGGGTAAATGTGGGAATGAGAAAATGTGGGAATGAGAAAATGTGCAGATGTGGAAATGTGGAAATGAAGCCGGAATGATGCACACTCTAACCCTCATTTACTCATTTACCTATTTTCCCATTCTCCCATTCTCCCATTTCCCCATTTGCAAATTTTCAAATCATCTCATTTCTGAAAGATCATTTCTTCACTCTTAAACGTCTTGAATTCCAATCCGTTTCCGGCCGGGTCGAGGATAAAGAACGTTCCCTGTTCACCGATTTCACCGGCAAAACGGAGGTACGGCTCGATGATGAAAGGCACATTCAGTGTTTTAAGTCGTTGGTGAAGTGCCTCCCATACGGTTCCTTCCAGTATGATCCCGAAGTGCGTAACCGGAACCTGTTTGCCGTCTACCTCGTTGTGCGGAACATCTGGCATCTTCTCTACTTTGTGCGCAGAAAGCTGGTGTCCGAAAAAGTTAAAATCGATCCAGCGTTCACTCTCTCGTCCAATCTCGCAATTCAGTACATCGCGGTAAAACGTGCGGGTATCTTCAATGTCCAGTATCGGGAAAGCAAGATGAAAAGGCTGTAACTGATTGCTCATATAATTTAATGAATTGGTATATTTTAAAAGTTTAACTCTTAGTTCCTATCTCTTAGTTTTCAACTATTCAAACTCGATCCGTATCGTGTGATTCAGTTTGAGGCCAAACAACTGGCTGGCACCTCCGCCAAATCCGCGTACTCCTTTGTTGATCGCGATCTGCAGGTATCCGCTGCTGCTGAACAGAGCCAGTCGTTCGCCTTCAGGAACTTCATCGTAATGCGTTGAAATTCTCCGGATAGGCTGATTGGCTGCGGTGAAGTAAATGGCGTAATTCCTGAGTTCGCGGGCTTCGTCGAAAATGCGGCGGGTAATGTTGGTGAATACGTTGCCATATCCATCCACATAGATCACGGTTCCACGGATTTCAGAGCCGGTAACCACCGGGTTGAAGATGTTCTTTTCGATCAGTCCTTTCACTTTTGGTCCGAGTATCTCCACGTTGCCGCCATTGGCCACAAAACCCGCTGCTTTTGCCAGGATATCGAGTAGCGGGAAAATGAAGTTATTGTCTTCGGTACCCAGCTGGATTTCTACCATGAGTTGGGGTTCTTCCTCGAATATCATCGAGAAGATACCGTTATCGGTTCCCAGGAAGATGTGGTTGCGGTATACAATGGCCAGGTTTCTCGCCCCCTGGCTCCCCGAAGCATCCACGCCGATAATGTGGATCGATCCTTCAGGAAAGTGCGGAAACGCATTTTTCAGGTTGAAGGCGGCCTGGAAAGTGTCGAAAGGAGGGATATCGTGAGAGATATCAACGATGGTAGTTGCCGGCGAAATGCTTAATATAGCTCCCTTTACCGCTGCCAGGTAGTAATCTTTTGTTCCCAGATCGGAAATAAGTGTAACAATCGGCATAGGTTTTTGTGACGGTAAACGGCAGGTTAAAAAGGATTTGCGTTAATTTTGCAGTCAAAAATAGAACAATTTATTAGCAGCTAACCCCAATATTTTCGCTTATTTGGAGAGATTAATTGAGATACAGTCAGTTGACCTGGTCAACTTGTATGGACCCAACGATAAGAAGTGGAACCACCTGAAGGAACACTTCCCTAAATTAAAGATCATTGCGCGCGGCGGAGAGATCCGTGTAATCGGGGAGGACCCCGAAGTAGCCCGTTTCGAGGAGAAATTCTCGCAGATCATCAGCTACCTGAACCGTTATAACCGGCTTTCTACCAGCATTATCGACTCGATCATCAATACAGATGCACGTGTTCAGCAGGAAGTATTGACCAAAGACGACGACGAGGTTCTGGTGTACGGTAACCAGGGTATCCAGGTAAAAGCCGTGACCCAGAACCAGAAACGGATCGTAGAGGCACACCGCAAAAACGATATGGTATTTGCCATCGGACCAGCCGGTACGGGTAAAACCTATACCGCGGTTGCACTTGCAGTAAGGGCACTGAAGAACAAGGAGGTAAAACGCCTGATCCTTACGCGACCGGCAGTTGAGGCCGGAGAACATCTTGGTTTCCTTCCCGGCGACCTGAAAGAGAAACTCGATCCGTATATGCAGCCGCTTTACGATGCGCTCCGTGATATGATCCCGCCTGAAAGACTCGAAGAATTTATCGAGACCGGTGTGATCCAGATCGCGCCGCTTGCATTCATGCGCGGACGGACGCTCGATAAATCATTCGTGATCCTGGATGAGGCCCAGAACGCTACTACCGCACAGCTTAAAATGTTCCTGACCCGTATGGGCCGCGACGCCAAGTTTGTGATCACGGGTGACCTGAGCCAGATCGACCTTCCCAAAAAACAACAATCCGGACTGCCGAAAGCAGTGAAAATGCTGGATAATGTGGAAGGAATATCTATCGTTCAGCTCGAAAACAAAGACATCATCCGTCACCCGCTGGTAGAAAAGATCCTGATGGCCTACGATCAGGCCGAAGCCGAATATGTTGCACATCCAAAAGCTCCAGGAGAGGAGTAAATTACCGTACAGCTATGAATACCCTGTTAAGTACAAGTTTTAATTTTCCCGGGCAGACGGCCTATTACAAAGGCAAAGTAAGAGAAGTCTATACCATTAATGATAAGTACCTGGTGATGATTGCCAGCGACCGGATCTCTGCGTTCGATGTAGTACTGCCTAAAGGAATACCTTACAAAGGACAGGTGCTCAACCAGATCGCCGCCGATTTCCTTGAGCGTACCCGCGACATTGTCCCGAACTGGTTCATGGCCAGCCCCGATCCAAGCGTTTCTGTTGGCCTGATGTGCGATGCCTTTAAGGTTGAAATGGTGATCCGCGGATACCTTACCGGTCATGCCTGGAGAGAGTATAGTGCAGGCAAACGCGTGCTTTGCGGCGTTACACTTCCCGAAGGAATGGTGGAAAGTCAAAAATTTCCGGAACCCATCATCACCCCGACCACCAAGGCTTCAGAAGGACACGACGAAGACATCAGCCGCGAAGAGATACTCAGCAGTGGAATTGTTAGCGAAGAAGATTACCTGAAGCTTGAAGAATATACACGTAACCTATTCCAACGCGGTACCGAGATCGCAGCAGAACGCGGATTGATCCTGGTGGATACCAAGTACGAATTTGGTAAGCGCGACGGCGTAATTTACCTCATTGATGAGATCCATACGCCCGACAGTTCAAGGTATTTTTACGCCGACGGTTACGAAGAAAATCAATCTGCCGGTCTGCCTCAAAAGCAACTGAGCAAAGAGTTTGTGCGCCAGTGGCTCATCTCAAACGGGTTCCAGGGCAAAGACGGTCAGCAGATCCCTGAAATGACAGATGAATACGTGAGTTCGGTAAGCGAACGCTACATTGAATTGTACGAGAACATTTCCGGGAAAGACTTTGTGAAATCTGACGTGAGCGATGTGATCAAACGCGTGGAGACCAATATCCTCAACTTCCTTCCTACGCTGAATTAAGCGATCTTCCGAATTACATTGCCCTGCGGTGATAGCGAGAGTATCCACTTCTCGGTATCACCGTTTTTGTTGGTGATCGTCTCAATGATATGATCCGTTGTGATCTCAAATGCCGATCGGCTTCCGGTCTTTTTTGCGGGTAAAGCAATTTCGGTAAGCGAATCGCCGGCAATACTGAAGGCCATCAGTGCTGTAGAATCGGCACTTTCCCTGCTCAATACATAAAGCTCAGGCTGTCCGTCGGCATTTAAGTCACCGGTGAAAGCGGTAGACAATCTCCCGGTAACGGTTCTGCGAATCTCTGAGAGCAGTTTGTTCCCGCCTGAAATATGTACCACCAATTCCTGAGCAGTGGGATGATCTATCCCAATTACTTTGATTTTGTAATCGCCGGTATCAAGCACCGTTTTAAAGGCAAACTGGTCTTCCCGAACCTGGGTAACGGGGTAACTGTAACCGGCCGGCTCTGCAACGTGATTTGCGTTACAGGCAATGGCAGCTGCCGCAAAGGCTAGGTAATAGGAGATCTTCATGCGGTTGGGTTTTACAGGTTCAAATGTAAGTGCTTGGGGGAAAGGGAAAAGTTAAGAAGGGTTAAAGGCCGGAGACTGAGCTTGTCGAAGTCGGTCATGGGGTTAGACGGTTGAGACGGTTGAGACGGTTGAGACGGTTCAGACAGTTTAGACAGTTTAGACGGTTGGTACAACACTTTGTGAAGGTTGTCTGATCTTGGTGTTGTTTGGGGTGAGAATAACCTTAAATGTACCAAAACAAGTTGTTGCACCGGGGAAACTGTTTTTTCATCTAAAACCGTTGTAGAAACGCTGAAATGGTGGTAACTTAAGAGAAGTTATCCTTATTAATACTTCCAGACGTGAACACTTCACTAAGTTCTGAATATACGCTCCGGGACGGAGGGCATATTTACGCAGAGACGAATTTCGGGCAATTGATCGTCGAGCCTTATAATGCTTTATCGGCTTTTATGTTCCTGCTCATGGCCCTCTACTGGTTTTACCGGCTAAAGGGGAATTACCAGCGATTTGCCTTTCTTACTTCAGCTATTGTCCTCCTTACCATTGGGGCAATAGGAGGGACGATCTACCACGCATTCCGGATCCATGCCTTCTTTATGTACATGGACTGGCTGCCGATCCTCATCATTTGTACGATGACCAGCGTTTACTTCCTCGACAAGATCATTGGGATCTGGTATTATGCGCTTGGACTGGTGTTATCGGCATTTGTGATGCAGTTCGTTCTGTTCAAATACGTGGAAGACAGCAACGTGATCAATGTGAATTATGCCATAATGGGTATACTGGTACTGTTACCCACTTTATTGTTGCTGGTAAAGCACCGGTTTTTCCAGTGGCAGTGGGTTATGTTTGCCCTCGGCGGATTTGCACTGGCCTTATTTTTCCGCATATCAGATCACTGGTCGATGCTGCCGATGGGCACCCACTTCCTGTGGCACGTATTCGGAGCACTGGCCGGGCACTTTATGTTCCAGTTCATTTACCGGCTTAATCGCAAGGAATTGGGCTTGGTATGAAGCTGTTCAGGGCAACAGAACGGCAGCAAACAAAACCATCCGGATTGCTTGGTTGAGAATAAAAAGAGTAGGCGGGTTTTTACCCGCCTACTCTTTTTATAAGTTCATGTACCTGACTTTCCCAGAGGTCTATCATTTCCTCTACATCTTCATCATCTTCTCCGAAATCCGTGATCAACAGTGCAACATCGTTGGTCATTGGGTCGATCTTTATGCGTAGTTCCAGGTAACTGCTTTCTTCAGGATGATCGAGCCAGTGAAATTTTATAAACTCACCGAACTTCTTACTTACCAGTCGTGCAGTTTCTTCACTGCCGTCCCAATAAAAAGTGTAATTATCATTTTTGATGTTGACGTTATCTGCGAACCACTCCGACAAACCCGAGGGACTGCTGATCATTTCAAATAGAATGAGGTTACTGCAATTGATAATGTACTCCAGCTCAAATTTTTTCATTTTGGCCATTGTCTCAATTCTTTATGCCATAAATATAATTATTCGCCTGACAGATGCAAGTTTTGGCCCGTTTATTTCGATAGATGAAAAATTTGGGGAAGGATTTTGTCAGATTGAAAAAAAATATATTTTTGCAACCCCATTAACGGCGAGGTAGCTCAGTTGGTTAGAGCGCATGATTCATAATCATGAGGTCGAGAGTTCAAGCCTCTCTCTCGCTACTTGGAAAAGGGTTTCGAAACAATACGTTTTGAAACCCTTTTTTCATTCAGGGATAACCGATAAGCGGCACCCGCAATCCAGTTCGTTTCTCCTATACTTGCAACATGAAATCTCTCCTCCTGTTTTTGCTGGTCTTTGCAGTTGTGGCCTGCGATCCGCCGGTAAAACCTAGCGACCCTTCAGTGGTTAAAGTCCTGATGGACAAGCAGCAATCGGCCTGGAACCAGGGGGATATCGAAGGTTTTATGGAGTCCTACTGGAATTCCGACAGCCTGGTGTTTATCGGAAAGAAGGGCGTGACCAACGGATGGGCCACCACTTTAGCCAATTATAAAAAATCGTATCCCGATCAATCGGCAATGGGGCGCCTGCAATTCGATATTCTGAAAAATGAAGCGATTGCCGACAGCAGCATATACACCATCGGGAAATGGACCCTGTTCAGGACAGCCGATACACTGGGTGGTCATTTCACCCTGCTGTGGAAACAAAAAAACGGACAGTGGAAAATAGTAGCCGATCATACCAGTTGAAACCATGATAACCTTAACCGCAATCATCATCACCATTACCGCCGTGGTCTCCATACTGGGATTCCGAAGCGAGGAGCAACTGGGTAAACTGTTGTTCGCACCGTATTACATGGAAGAACCGCGGCAGTGGTACCGCTTTATTACACACGGATTCGTTCATGCCGACTGGTCGCATCTCATCTTTAATATGATGTCGCTTTATTTTGCCGGCGAGATTGCTGAGGATGTGATCCTGCAGGTAAAAGGTCCGGAACTTGGCAGGGTGTGGTTCATTACCTTATATATACTCGGAATCCTCGTATCGAGTATACCATCTTACATCAGGAACAGGAATAACCCGGATTACCGTTCACTGGGTGCTTCGGGCGCGGTGTCGTCGGTGATCTTTTTCTTCATTATGTTCTTCCCGCTGGCAAAGATCAATATCATGTTCATCCCGATAGGAATTCCGGCGTGGATATTCGGGATACTGTACCTGGTCTATGAATATTACATGGACAAACGCCAATACGGAAGGATCGCGCACGATGCCCACTTCTTCGGCGCACTGTTCGGAATAGTTTTCGCTATCGTGATCTACCCGAAAGTGATCATAGAATTTATTTTCCAGGTGAAAGGAGCGCTGGGCGCATGAAGATCGCATTTCTTGACCGCGACGGTATACTGAACAAAGAGATCGGTGTGCACGTCCACAAAAAAGAAACGTTCGAGATATTACCTGATGTGATCCCTGCGTTACTGGAATTGCAGCGAAAAGGATACAGCTGCGTGATTGTGACCAACCAGTCGGGAATTGCCCTTGGTTATTACGGACACGAGGATGTTCACCTGCTCCACGGCATTCTCAGGGAGCATCTGAGCACTGCGGGAATTGAATTGCTGGACATTTTTTATTGTCCGCATCATCCCTCAAAAAGTAAGTGCCTGTGCCGCAAGCCGGAAGGAATTATGGTAGAAAAAGGCCTTGCTAAATATTATGCCGACCCAACGGATTGTATTATGTTTGGTGATAGGGAACGCGATGTACAGGCGGCCAATTCGGCTGGCGTACGTGGCATTTTATTAGACAGTAACAGCGGATTATTAAAAGCGATCCAGCAGACAGATTTTTAACAATGAGCAACACGGATTACCTTATATATAACGGAAAGTTCATGCCAGCTGACAGCCCGGTGCTTCAGGTGGACAACCGCGCGTTTATGTACGGTGACGGATTGTTCGAGACCATTCGGGTAGTGAATGGTGTTCCTTGCTTTTTCAGTGATCATTTTGTTCGGCTTACCGAGGGAATGAAGGCACTGAAAATGGAGGTTCCTCCCAACTTCACCGAAGCGCGGCTCATGGAAAACTGCAGGCTGCTGATCCAGAAGAACAATTTCACCAAAGGTTGCCGGATTCGGCTTACCGTGTTTCGCAATCCCGGCGGATTTTACCTTCCCGAAGACAACAACATCTCATATACGCTGGTAAGTAAGGCCGTAGAAAATGATTCTTACGTATTGAATGATGTCGGACTTGCTATCGACGTGTATACCGATCTCAAAAAGCCGATCAACCGCCTGGCGAATTTCAAAACACTGAATACACAGTTGTTTGTAATGGCCAGCCTGGATGCCAAAGAGAAGGTGCTGAACGACATGCTCATCCTGAACGAGAAGGGAAATGTGATTGAGACTACTACCTCCAACATATTCCTGGTATCCAATGGTGTGCTGTATACGCCAAGCCTCGAAGAAGGCTGCCTGGCGGGAGTAATGCGCATGCAGATCATCAACCTTGCACTGCAGTCGAAACTGAAAGTGTACGAGTGTGCGTTAACGCCGCAGCGCTTGTTGGGCGCCGATGAGATCTTTATCACCAATACCGCCAAGGGGATCCAGTGGGTGAATCGCTACCGCGCCAAAAGGTTCTATCACAAAGTGTCTGATTTCCTGCTGGATCGCCTGAATCAACAGGTCAATTCAGTTTCGGATCTTCCGGAAAGTTTGCAAGAACAGCGAATTCCTTCCCAAGATTTTTAAGCGACTGCTGCCACATCTCGTTGCTGCGTCCGTTCATGATCGTTTCTACCGAAGCATCATTCACAATCCAGGATTGCTCATCAAGCTCTCGTTTTAACTGGTTTTCCGACCATCCGGCGTAGCCGATAAAGAAGCGGATCTCACGCTTTTTCAGCATCCCGGTTTTTACATTTTCTGCCAGCGCTTCAAAATCGCCTCCCCAGTAGAGTTTTCCAACTACATGGTTACTGTTGGGAATAAGATCCGGACGCGTGTGGATGTAATACAGGCTGTCTTTGCTGATCGGTCCGCCCATCGATACTCTTGCATCGGTTTCGGGAAAATCATCGATCAGCTGGTCCAGCCTTACATCTATGAATTTGTTGATGATCAATCCGAATGAACCTTCACTGTCGTCGTGTTCGCACAACAAAACCACGGTCCGCTTGAAATAGGGATCGGCCAGGAAAGGCTCGGAGATCAGGATCCGGCCTTTGGCAGGCTGTAATCCGTTGGTAGGAGTGAAGTTGATCATACGGGTTGATTTGTTGATCTGTTTATTGTTGATCTGGTTTGTTATCCGCTATTTTACCATTTACGAAGTTCGGAAGAAGCGGTATTTCGATAAAGACGGCGAAACCACCGAAGACCCTTATCTTTGAGCTTTAAATCCTATGCATACCATAAGTCCCGAAATACTGGCCATACGTACAAATTACGGAAAGATGGCCTTGGATGAGTCGGCAGTTGATAAAAACGCCATCCTACAGTTCAGAAACTGGCTGCAAGCCGCTGTTCACTCACAGGTGATCGAACCCAATGCCATGTGTCTTTCAACCATTGGCCCGGATGGTTTTCCAACCGGAAGGATCGTGCTGCTTCGCGGTGTAAGCGAACAGGGTTTTGCCTTTTTTACCAATTACAACAGTCATAAAGGACACGAGATCGAACAGCATCCAAAGGTTTCGCTCACTTTTTTCTGGCCCGACCTCGAGCGCCAGGTGAGAATATCAGGAACCATCGCCAAACTGCCGGCGAAAGATTCTGATGAGTATTTTAACTCCCGTCCGCGACAAAGCCAGATCGGCGCCTGGGCCTCTGCGCAAAGTGAGGTGATCGGTGATCGTGAAGAACTGGAAGTAAAGGAAAAAGAATACGAAGCACAGTTCGAAGGCAAGGAGGTTCCGAGACCAGAGCATTGGGGCGGTTACCAGGTATCACCTATAAAAATTGAATTCTGGCAGGGAAGGGCAAGTAGGCTGCACGACCGGCTGCAATACACGCTCGAACATGGCGCGTGGAAAATGGAAAGACTCTCGCCCTGATTTTTTTAACCGCAAAGGACGCAAAAGCTGACGCAAAGAGCGCGAAGCCCTTAGCGTCCTTTGCGGTTAAACTTAGCGCCCTTAGCGGTAAAATTAATCCTCCAAAGTCCGGTAATCACTCCGTATCCGCCATTCTTTCGGATAGTAATTGTTGTACCGGTTCTGCACCATTTTAAGCCACAACAAGCCGTGGTCCTGAA
>JAZKEZ010000205.1:18599-29951 GCA_040386675.1 Bacteroidota bacterium
CCTGAAAGGTAACGAGCACCCAGCCTGTTACCGGGGTTTCCAGTACCGGTGTTTCCCTCGAAAGCAGGGCAAGTGCCTGGTCTTTCGTCACCTCAATAACCGTGAACTTCTTCCGGCTCAAAACCGTTGAGAAGGCCAGGGCAGGCGATGGGATCAGGTCGGTTCCCTTCAATTCACCAATAGGAACTCCGATGTGCAAAGGATATAAGTGGGCGGAAACACGCTCCAATACTTCGGTCATGTGCGGTAATGAGGCGAAAACCTGGCTGCGGTGACTAAAAAACGTCCAGTCGTTGGGTTGAAGAATGCCGTATAGCGGTTGTTCTTCTTTCCGGGTGAGCGTATTTATCGCAGGTTTCATTTTTCGCACCCTTGCCTTTTGTCCTTCAGGTTTCTGAAGTACAGAAAGGAAAAAACCTTCTGCTTTGGTTTTGTGCGGGAAGAATCGTGCGGCTTCAACGCCGAGAACGAGTGATGAAGTAATGGCCGGATCGGCGGTTTCCAATGGCAGCGAATCTGCCCGAAACTCATCGATCATCCATTCTACCTGGTGTTCATTCTCGGTGAGGTTGAAGGTACAGGTGCTGTAGATCAATAATCCGCCGGGTTTCAGGCACGGCCAGATGTCTTCGAGTATTTCGCGCTGGCGTTGGGCGCATTGCACCACGTTTGCCGGCGACCATTCCTCAATGGCTTCAGGTGTTTTCCGGAACATTCCTTCTCCGGAGCATGGTGCGTCGACCACAATGCAATCAAACAGGTCGGTGAGCGGAGAGAAGTCGGCAGGCTTGTTTCGTGTAACGATCACGTTCGGGGTTCCCCATTTCTGGATGTTCTCGGTGAGGATATCTGCACGGGTCTTATTGATCTCGTTGCTGATCAGTACGTCATTGTCTTTGAGCAGCGAAGCGAGATGCGTACTTTTCCCACCGGGAGCGGCACACAGGTCGAGAACGGTAAGCGGTTTTTCGAGATCGAGGTGCTGCCGGATAGCCTGTTCAACAAACATAGAACCCGCTTCCTGAACGTAATAACAGCCTGCGTGAAACAACGGATCGGCGGTAAAAGCAGGTCTTTTGGCAAGGTATTCTGCTCCCGTTGCCCACGATACGGGATCGTTGAGCTGAAGGTCGCTTGTTTTCCGGTTATTGTAGCGGATGCTTACCGGTGCAACGGTTGTGGTCAGTGCAGTTTCGAGTGCCTCCGCATCTATACCGGGCAATGCCTCTGCCTCTTTTAAGAATTCCTGTTTCAGTTTCACCGGGCAAAATAACAGAAAAACCGCCGGAGTGGCGGTTTTTAACTGTAATATACTGTATAAGAGTTTCTTAGTGCTTCTGGTTGCTGAGCCACATGAAATTGGAAAGTTTCCACATCATCCGTGCACCAACGTTTGCATCCCATTCTGAATGTTTGTCAGGAGCTACTTCGTTGAGGTCGAAACCGATAATGGTCCTGCCGCTCTCTACTACCTTTTTTACGAGGTAAACGGCCTGGTGGAAGCTCAGTCCGCCGGCAACCGGAGTGCCTGTGTTTGGTGAATGTTCGGGCGTCAATCCATCAATATCGAAGCTCACGTACACCTTGTCCGGAAGGTTGGCAATGATCTCGTCGCATTGAGCGGCCCAGGTTTTTCCTTCGAAAGCCCCGTATTTCAACTGGTAATCGTCGAACATGGTGATGCGGTCGTCGTTGGTAGCCAGATCTACTTCGTCCTGGCAAATGTCGCGGATGCCTACCTGCACCAGCTTCTTAACCGAAGCAAGGTTCAGTGCATTGTACATGATCGACGCGTGGGAAAAAGTAAATCCTTCGTAAGCCTTGCGCAAATCGGCATGTGCATCGATCTGCAGGATGCCGAATTCGTTGTGGCGCTCGCCAAGTGCTTTCATGTATCCCAGCGGTACACTGTGCTCACCACCGATCAATCCCACCAATTTGCCTTTGTCAAGCCATTCTGATGTGGTGTGGTACACGTACTCGTTGAGTTCTGCACTGGCTTTGTTGATCTTCTTCTGCTTTTTAGCAACTTCTTCATCTTCAGGTGATCCGCCTTCTTCCAAATGCTCAATAATGTCCTGGGCTTTCTTGCGGAAAGCGATGCTTTTCTTCATGATCTCCATATCCATAGGGATGGTACCGTGACCGATCTGCCAGGCATTTGGAACATCAAAATCAAACACGTCCAATTGTGTCGAGGCCTGTAATATTGCCTGCGGACCTTTGGCGGTGCCGGGTTTATAAGAGGTGGTCACATCCCAGGGAACCGAAATGAAAACCACTTTTGCAGTAAAAGGCGTGTAGGGAAGACCGAAGAAATTACCGTTGTCTACACCTACATCGTTGGGGTTGAAGTTGCTTAAGTCAGCCATGACCGTTTAAGTTTGAATTACAAATATGAGGATTCCGGTGTGCCGGAGTGTTATTAGTGGGTTATGGTTAATTTGTTGATGCGTTGATGGGTTGATTTGTTGATGAGTTGATTTGTTTAGGACAGAAGTTAGGCGCCTGAGCTTGTCGAAAGCCCGGATTTCGACAGGCTCCGATTTCGACAGGCTCAATCACCCGGATTTCGGCAAGCTCAACCACCCGGATTTCGGCAAGCTCAATCACCAGGATTTCGACAGGCTCAATCTCCGTTCTGTTTCCACTAAACTCTTACCTCTTACCTCTTAGTTCTTCGCTTCCTTCAGCCACACCGACGTTGTTCCCGCAACCAGCAAGATACCGCCAACGACGCAAAGCGATACGGTAGAAGAGATGTGATACAGCGGTGAGATCACCATTTTAAGCCCGATGAA
Source organism: Bacteroidota bacterium (assembly GCA_040386675.1). GTDB lineage: Bacteria > Bacteroidota > Bacteroidia > Flavobacteriales_D > Luteibaculaceae > DASUEB01. The sequence goes on from JAZKEZ010000205.1 coordinate 21,401, forward strand.
GGCAAGGATCACCGCAAGTCCGTAATGCAGATAGGTGAAAATGTGCATTGAGTTGGCGAGCAGGAAATACAGTGCACGCAGTCCGAGGATGGCGAAGATGTTTGAGGTGTAGAGGATGAACGGATCGCTCGACACTGCGAAGATTGCAGGAATGCTGTCGACCGCGAAGATCAGGTCGGTGGTTTCGATCACTGCAACTACTATGAACAGGGGAGTAGCCAGTCGGCGGCCATTTTCCCAGGTCCAGAACTTGTCTTCGTCGTAATGCGCAGATACCGGGAAAAACTTCCGGATGAAGCGTACCGTAACGTTCTTAGAGAAATCTTTGTCTTCCTCATCGTCCTGTTTCAGCGACTGGATACCTGCATATATGAGGAACAATCCGAATAGGGTAAGTACCGCATTGATGCGCAGATTGTGCCCAAAGAGAGTGACTTCGGGAAGGTAAGTCGCTTCAACCAGCCATACCCCGCTGAAGATAAAGATGGCGCGCAGTACGATCGCACCTATGATTCCCCAGAACAGCACTTTGTGCTGGTATTCATCAGGAACTTTAAAATAAGAGAAGATCAGTACGAAAACGAACAGGTTATCTACCGAAAGGGCTTTCTCGATCAGAAAGGCGGTAAGGAATTCCTTGGCCGAATCTTTCCCGATATAGTAGTAAATGAACCCACTGAAGATCAGTGCCATTGAAATCCAGACTGCGCTCCAGGAAAGGGCTTCCTTGTTGCTTACGCGGTGGGATTTATTGTTGAAGAACCCCAGATCGATGATCAGCATCAGCATGATGGCAATAGCGAATGCAATGAAGAAATAGAGTTCCGTTTGAGGGTCGGCAACCTTGGTAAGCTGTAGGAGGAAGTTACTCATGGTGTATCAGGCGATCACTACGGTTTTTATGTTAACAAAAGCTTTTATTCCGTCTTCACCGAGTTCACGGCCGATTCCGGATTTTTTCACACCGCCGAAAGGAAGAACCGGGTCAGACTTCACGACATCGTTGATGAAAACGGCGCCTTCGTTAAATCTTCGGACCAGTTGTTTCATGCGGTCAACATCCTGGGAGAAAAGGTTGACCCCTAATCCGAATTGCGTGCGGTTGGCGAAATTAATCATTTCTTCATCATTGGACGCTTTAATTAATGCAGCAACCGGTCCGAAAAGTTCCTCGTCGAAAGCCGGCATACCGGGAGTGACGTTGCTTAGTAGCGTAGGTTGATAGAAGCAATTCTCGCGTGTACCACCCAGTAAGAGTTTCGCTCCCTTTTTTAGCGAGCGCTGCACCTGTTTATCGAGTGTTTCGGCAAGGTCCGGCCTGGCCAGCGGTCCGATTTTGACCTCCTTTTCGATTGGATTCCCAACCTTAAGTTTCATCATCTCTACTGCAAATGCATTCTGGAATTCATCGTGGACGCTCTCGTGTACGATGAAGCGCTTGGCAGCGATGCAGCTCTGTCCGGCATTTCCGAAGCGTCCGGTAATGGCCATTTTCACTGCTTTGTCGATATCAGCATCTGCAAAAACGAGGAAGGCGTTGCTTCCTCCGAGTTCGAGTACAGTGCGCTTGATGTTTTTCCCGGCAATTTCGCCAACGGCAGCTCCCGCGCGAACACTTCCGGTAAGCGAAACGCCTTGTATAAAGTCGTCTTCTATGATCTTTTTGATCTTCTTATCGCTGATCAGCAGGTTCTGGAAAATGCCGATTGCAAATCCTGCTTCGAGAAATACATCTTCGATGAGTTGTGCACAGCCGGGAACATTGGACGAATGCTTCAGCAGCACCGTGTTTCCTGCCATAAGCGTGGGAACAGCAAACCGGAATACCTGCCAGAACGGGAAATTCCAAGGCATAATTCCCAATACGCCGCCGGTCGGTTCAAAGCTGACCCAGGCTTTTTTATCCTTTAGTGCTATCGTTTTATCCGCCAGGAAAATCTCACCCTTTTCGGCGTAATACCGGCAAACCAGCGCACATTTCTCGATCTCAGCGACAGATTCTGTAATAGGTTTCCCCATTTCTAATGTGATGCGGTGAGCGAGTTCTTCTTTTCTGCGGAGCAATACTTCAGATAGTGAAGTAAATAATGGTATTCGCTGATGAGGGGATAAAATACCCCAGTTTGAAAATGCTTTCTCAGATTTGCGTATTTTTTTCCCCAGAGATTTAGCCGAAATACTTTCGTATGTTTTTACTAATTGAAGGTCAAAAGGATTAATGCTTTTAAAATTCATGGTAGAAGAGTGTTAGTTCGGGAGGATAAAAAAATGCAGGATATAGGGAACGAATACGATTGAGGCACAGACCACTGCCGAAATACTGGCGACCAAGACTGCTGCTGCTGCAACATCTTTGATTTGTCCGGCAAGCGGATGAAAATCGGGTTGAACGAGGTCGGTGAGCTTCTCTAAAGCTGTGTTTATCAATTCAGTACACACTACAAATGCTATGCAAGCCACAATAACTACCCATTCGAAGCGCGTAAAACCAGGTGAATGCGAAAGTTGTACTCAGAACGGAATGCTTCTTGAAGACCCCTGAGCGCATATTTAAACCCAATTTGTTTCATGGCTGGATGAGTGGCTTTTTTTTGTCCAAAGTAAGAATCGGCTGTTAATAAGTAGTTGTCCGATTCGATTGGTAACCTCAAATTATTCCGCAACTTCCTGTCCATTAACCTATCAAAACACACAAAATGAAAAAAAGTCTCCTCATCATTGCTGTGGCTCTCACCACTGCAATTGCATCCAAGGCTCAGGTAGCTGCGGGCAATTTTGTTTTAACAGGTGGTATCGGTTTTTCCAGCGACAAGGATGATACTCCTGCTGAACCGCGCACCAACACTTTTTTCTTTACCCCTAAGTTTGGTTATTTCTTTACCGACCGTCTGGCTGCGGGTATCCTGCTGAATGTGAACAACAGCAGCACCAAAACCATTGCGTTTGTACCGGTACCGGGACCACCAGCAGGATTTAACACCATCAGCACCACTTCAGACCTTACCTCTGTAACCGGCGGTGTTTTCGGAAGATACTATGTTCCGATCAATGAGTCTTTCTTCTTCTGGGGCGAACTGGATCTTCTTTTCGGAAGCCAGAAGGTGAGCACCACCGTTCGTAACGAAGACACGAATGCGGAAACTACTACTTCTGTAAAAGGCGGAGTAATGGACATTGCGTTGATCCCAGGTTTCTCTTATTTCCCAAGCACCCGTTACAGCATTGATCTTTCTGTTGGAAGATTCGGTGTAAGGAATGCTAAAATGGGTACCGTTACCAATACTAACACCCAGGCGAGATTTGATCTTGCTAACGTAACTGTTGGAGCGAGTATATTCTTCTGATCTGAATAACATCAGATATTTTGAGAAAGCCTTCCGGAAACGGGAGGCTTTTTTTTTGTTTTTAACCGCAAAGGTCGCAGAGGTTAGTGCAGAGGACGCATTTGTCGCTGTTCTTTTGTCTTGATACAAAAGAACCAAAAGATCAAGGCTTCACCTCGGACCTTGTTTTTATCCCGGAAAATGCCAGCGCATCCAGACCGGCCCATGGGATCAATTTCCGATCGTTCATGGTTGTCCAATCGAAATGATGCCTTCTATAAAACTTTAGTAAGCCTCTATGGATGCTTGAGAGCCGGTTGGCCGGAAGTTTATGCAAGGCATTTCTGTCCGGGTAAAAACTACTGTCCTCGCTGATGCCAGCCCCGAATGGGCTTTCTGCAAACCCAAAAGCTGAAATTCAAATTCGTAACCACCATTTCTGATTTGCGTCCGAATGGGCTTTCTGCGAACTGCGCAACCCGAGACGCCAAACCCAAGACACCAAACCCGAACCCCGTTTAACCACGCTCCCAACTTCAAACCTGAGACCTCAAACTTCGAACTTTCTACTTGTTGGAAATTTTGTTGAAAGATTTGTCCCTGGGATTTTTGCAAAAAAAAAATCGCAATAGATTTGCCGACCAAATTTCCGGCTATTTTTGGGTAAAGGAAATTCTTCTCAAATCACCATCGAATGAAGACGTTTAAATTACGTGTGCAGTACGAAGCGAAGGATGACAAAGAAATCTATCGCGACATTGTTGTAGCTGAAGGGCAAAACCTGGAACAGCTGCATAAATCTATTATTAAGGCTTTCGACTTCGACGGAGACGAAATGGCCTCTTTCTATGAATCGGACCACAACTGGGAGAAAGGCCGTGAATATCCGCTTGAGGATATGGGTGAAGTAGAGGACGGAACGGTGATCATGAAGAAAGCAAAGATCGAAGACATGATGTCCGACAACGGGGACAAGCTGGTCTACATCTACGATTTCATGAAAATGAGCACCTTCCTGCTTGAGGTTACCGAGATCGGCAAGAAAGAAGACAGTAAGAAATATCCGCTGGTAACGGCGTCTGCAGGCGATATGCCCGAAGACAATGACGGGGATGAAGACGGTGAGGAAGACGATGATGTCTTTGCCGATGATCCCGATCTTGCAGAAAGCTATTACACCAAAGTGGGTGGCAGCTCCGGCGGTAAAAAAGGCAAAAAAGGAGACGACGATGAGGAAGAAGAGCCTTTTGACGATTTCCAGGACGGATACGATGAAGACGACTACGGCAACAAAAGCGATTACGACGAGTATTACTGATCGCTAAATGTCAGCAGACAACAAAAAGACACTTATTGTGATCGCGGGTCCAACCGCAATCGGGAAAACAGAATTGGCCATTAAACTGGCCAATTTTTTTTCTACCGAGATCGTATCTGCCGACAGCCGGCAGTTTTTCCGGGAAATGAGCATTGGTACCGCCAAGCCAACTCCCGCCGAACTCGATCGTGCAGTACATCATTTTGTTGATTTTTTACCGGCTGAGCAGTTCTTTTCTGCCGGTGATTTCGAGAAAGCTGCATTGGCGACTATCCAGGATATTTTCACCCGCGCCGATACTGCCATCCTTGTGGGCGGTTCAGGGTTGTACATCCAGGCGGTTACCGAAGGTTTTGACGAATTCCCCAACGTGCCGGCTTCCATTCGCGAAGCACTGAACGAAGCACTGGATGCCAACGGCATTGAACCACTGGCGAATGAATTGCGAGAACTCGATCCGGTGTATGCTCAAACTGCTGACCTCTCGAATCCGCAACGGGTGATACGGGCGCTTGAAGTGTGCCGCTTTTCCGGAAGACCATACAGCTCTTTTAAAACCGGGATTTCTAAAAAACGTCCGTTCAAAGTCATAAAGATCGGTCTCACCACCGACCGCGAAAAGCTCTACGAACGCATCAACCGCAGGGTAGACGCCATGATCGCCGAAGGACTGATCGAAGAGGCGAGGGGACTAAAGGACAAACAACACCTCAATGCACTGCAAACCGTTGGGTATAGCGAGTTGTTCACGCATTTCGACGACAAAAGCAGTTTGGAAGAAGCGATCGGCCTGATCAAACAGAACACCCGTCGTTATGCCAAAAGACAACTTACCTGGTTTAAGAAAGACCCGGAGATGAAGTGGTTTGAAGCCGAGGATGAAGAAGGGGTGATTGATTATATTAAGGACGAGCTGAAAAAATAACCGCAGAGGCGCTGAGGTCATCACAGAGATCACAGCGAACATATCCAATCCTCTGCGATTCCTCCGTGCCTCTGTGGTTAAAAATCCGTTATCGTACATTTTATAAAAATCCCTCTTATCGGGTATGTTGTAAATCGTACAACCCGCTTACTTTTGTGGCAAATTCCAGCAATGCGATTTACTTTCTTCTATATGGCCCTGATGGCCGCGTTTGTCCTTTCCTGTTCTTCGGGAAACACTGAAACCAGCGAAAAAACTACCGGAAACCAGGTGGTGAACCTGTATTCGCAACGCCACTACGATGTGGACCGCAAGGTGTACGACAAGTTCGAGAAAGAAACCGGCATCCGTGTAAACATGATCAGTGCTGCTGCAGATGAATTACTGGCCAAATTAAAGAGCGAGGCAGAACTCACCAGCTGCGATGTGTTTATGGCCGTAGACGCCGGGAACCTTCAGAAAGCAAAGGAAGCCGGAGTGTTGCAGCCCCTTCAGTCGGACATTCTCAATAAAAACATCATCCCGCACCTGCGCGATCCTGAAGGATACTGGTTTGCACAGACCATGCGTGCCAGGGTATTCGCCGTGAAAAAAGGACTGAAGGACAAGTATCCAAACCTGTCGTACGAAGACATCGCCAAACCCGAATTCAGAGGAAAGATCGTGATGCGCTCGTCGACCAGCAGTTACAACCAGGCACTGCTTGCATCCATCATTGCACACGACGGCGAAGCTGCGGCATCGGCATGGGCAGCCGGAGTTACCGCCAATTTTGCCCGCGAACCGAAAGGAAACGACCGCGATCAGGTAAAAGACATCGCTTCCGGAAAAGGAGAGATCACGCTGGTGAACACCTATTACCTGGGTAAAATGCAGAAGTCGGACGATGCGGCCGAACAAAAGGCACTGCAACAGGTAGAGATTATTTTCCCGAATCAGCAGGGTAGGGGAACTCACATCAACGTAAGCGGATCGGGACTGGCGAAGTACGCCAAAAACAAAGCGAACGGGATCAAATTGCTGGAGTTCCTGGCGCGTCCGGATATCCAGAAAGAGTTTGCGCTCAACAACGAAGAATACCCGGTAAACGGCGAGTTTTCTGCCAACGGCATCCTAAGCAAAATGGGCAATTTTAAAATCGACAGCCTGAACCTGGAACTCCTTGGGACTTACAACCCGGCAGCCATCAAGATCTTCGATAAAGCGGGCTGGCAATAATTGAAAAGTGCAGTAACCTTCATCAACCGCCTTCGGGCCACTTACCCCGGATGGGTGATGGCTTCGCTGTGCATTGCGTTGTTGTTGCTGGTTCCGCTGCTTGCCGTGATCCTCGTGGCACTTACCGGCGAAGCACCCGAATGGGAGCACATTTCGAACAACCTTCTAAAGAGTTACGTAAGCAACACGGTGCTGCTGGTGGCCGGAGTTGCCGCCGGTGCATCAATTCTCGGTACAGCTGCCGCCGCACTGGTGGTATTCACATCATTTCCCGGCAAGCGTTTCTTTGAGTGGGCACTTATTCTGCCGCTGAGTATCCCGGCCTATCTCATGTCTTTTTCTTACGCCGAACTGTGTGGTTACGAAGGCTGGATCAGCAATGCATTTGGCGGAAGGATAGATTTGATGAATCTCCGTGGAGCCATCTTTATTTTCAGCCTGGCGCTGTATCCTTATGTATATCTCCCGTTAAAATCCTTTTTTGCTTCGCAGGCTTTCCAGGTGATGGAGGCCGGAGCCAGTCTTGGAAGAAGTAGCCGGGAATCGTTTTTCCGGCTGGTATTGCCGCTTTCTGCCCCGGTGATCGGCGGCGGGGTGTTCCTGTGCAGCATGGAGGTGATCAACGACTTTGGAGTAGTAAAATATTTTGGTGTTCCCACCTTTACCGTAGGCATCTTCCGGGCCTGGACCGGTTTTGCCGACCTTACCTCGGCACTGCGGCTATCCTGCCTGTTGCTGTTGCTGGTTTTTGTATTCATGCTGTTGCGCAGGTGGCAGGCCGGAACGGTATCTACTGCGCAGAAAGTAAGCCGGACCCGGCATCACATCGAATCGTCGGTACTTACAAAAGTGCTTGCCTTCGGATTTTGCTTGGCATTGCTGGTGATTTCCTTCGGACTCCCGGTTCTTCAGATGTTATCGGGAGCAAAGGCTACTGCGGGCAGAGTGGTAGACAGTGCATTTCTCACCGCTGGCCTGAATACACTAAAAGTGGCCGGACTTACTGCGGTTGTGGTGGTGATCGTTTCGGTGCTCATCGATTTTACCACACGCATCAACCCGAAAAACCTGCTTGCCGCATTATCCGGACAAAGTGTGATGCTTGGGTATTCGATTCCCGGTGCGGTGATTGCGTTGGGTGTACTTGCACCGGTTACCGGGCTCGACAAATGGATTTACCGCACTACTGAAGATACCTCCTGGCTGCTGTCCAGTTCGCTTATAGTGTTGTATTATGCCCTGATTGTAAGGTACCTGGCTGTGGGGATCAACACCATCCGGTCGGGGTATTCTACCTTAAGTCCCAATCTTTTCGATGCTTCGAGGAGCCTGGGGGCGAAACCGGTTGCGGGATTGTGGTCGGTTGATCTGCCCTTATTGCGCAATTACCTGGTGTCTTCGTTCATTCTTGTTTTTGTTGATGTGCTGAAGGAATTGCCGCTCACCATGATTTTGCGGCCCTTTAATTTTGATACGCTGGCGATCAAAGCCTTTAACCTGGCCAGCGATGAGTTGCTGCGCGAAGCATCGAACGCATCATTGCTTATTGTACTGGCAGGTTTGCTGCCTATTTTTGTTTTAAACCGGTTGATGAAAAATGCAGGCGCTTAGTGTAACCCAACTTAACTTGTCGTACGTGGCCGGTCAACCCGTGCTGAACAACATCAGTTTTGATCTTGAGCAGCACGAGATCGTGGCAGCCGTCGGACAAAGCGGCAGCGGGAAAACCACACTTGCCGAGGCTATGCTTTACGAAGCAGGTGTCAT
>JAZKEZ010000205.1:29961-30326 GCA_040386675.1 Bacteroidota bacterium
CAGCAGAGAACCATCGTATTGAGCGGAACCACCGTTTTCGGCGATGGCATTCACGTTCAGGCCGAGAAAAGAAAGATCGGTTTTGTATTCCAGGATCTTGCCTTGTTTCCGCACCTTACCGTAGAAAAAAACATTGCTTTTGGCATCCGCAACCGGTCGACCCAGAAAGAAACGATTTCCCGATTGCTCCAATTGGTGGGATTGCAGGGACTTGAAAAACGTTTTCCGTCGCAACTCTCCGGCGGACAACAGCAGCGTGTAGCCATAGCCCGCGCACTGGCACCCAATCCTTCTGTCTTACTTATGGACGAACCGTTCAGCAGTCTCGACCAGAGCCTGCGGTCGCAGGTGAGGGCAGAGGTGCT
>JAZKEZ010000205.1:30336-38195 GCA_040386675.1 Bacteroidota bacterium
GGGAACCGCTGCCATTATTGTTACCCACGACATCGACGATGCGTATGCCATGGCCAATCGCCTGCTGGTACTCGATCACGGCAAGGTGGTGCAGTTTGATCATCCCCGCGAAATTTACCGCCGACCGGTCAATCCGCGGGTCGCTGCACTTGGCGGAGTGGCCAACCTGGTAACTCCGGCCCAGCTCGGAATGGAAGGCAACGGCCAGGTAATGCTTCGTCCGGAAAACATTCGCTTTACCGATAGCGGAGAGCCATGGGAAGTGATCTCATCCGGGTTTGGCGGCCGGCACACTGAATACGTGATCCGGAAAAACACGACCGAACTCATCGTACATTCGGCAGCACAACTTCGGGCGGGTAGTTTTACCGCCATCACTATTGATCCTTCAGACCTTCATCCCTTATGAGCAACCGCAAGCAACTGGTAATGGATATGCTGAAGGAGACGCCGGGAGACGCTTTCCTGATCTATGCGCTGGCACTGGAAGAGCACAAAGAAGGCGATCTTGCAACGGCCACGGCACGGCTGGAAAGTCTGCGCAGCACTCAGCCCGAATACCTCGGGACTTATTACCAGCTTGGAAAATTTTACGAAGAAGCCACCTCGGTTGAACAGGCGATCGCCATTTACGAGCAAGGCATTTCGCTTGCCCGGGCCCAGAAAGAAGCCAAAGCCGAACGCGAATTAAAGGAAGCCCTGTTTATACTACAGGATGATGATGATTCGTTTTAGGCTGTTACAGAAACTTTACCGGTAATCGTTGTATCTCAGCCACTCATAAAACTGACAGATAGGTTCCGGTCATTTTTAAATACATTCAATCGCTAAAATCAGATACATGCGTAAATTACTTCTATTAACCCTGGCCAGCGTTCTTGTGGCCAGTCAGGTTTCGGCTGCCGTGCGCAAAAAGAAGCCAAAAAACGACACTCCGGCTGCATCGGCCGAGAAGAAGAAAGACATCAAGTCGCTCACCAAAAACTGCGTGTATTATCCCGGACTGTTCGGAGTATACCAGGATACCACCAATGGCGAGGTAATGGTGAGGTTCTCTACCGCTCAGCTGGGTAAAGAATACATTTACTTCAGCCAGATCTCCGACGGTTCTGCCGGTGGATATTTCCGTGGAAGCTACCGCGGATCGAAGATCTTCAAACTGCAGAAGTACTTCGACCGTATTGAATTCCAGGTGGAGAACACCCAATACTATTATGACAAGGACAACGCGATCAGCAAAGCCGCAAATGCTAACGTAAATACGCCGGTTGTGATCTCGGAGAAGATCCTTGCACAGGATTCTACCCAGATCCTGATCAAGGCTACCGAAATGTTTTTGGGTGAAGGCTTCAACCAGATCAAACCGAGTTCATTTCCGGGTGCTGCAAACCAGTTTAACCTGGGGTCGATCAGCAAGGAGAGAAGCAAGGTAAAAGCGATCCACAATTACCCGGAAAACTCAGACATGCTGGTTTCTGTGGCCTTTACCAACCCTTACCCGGTGAATTACGGCGACCAGTCGATCACCGATGCGCGATTTGTGAGCGTCGATATCTACCACAGTCTCATTGAAATGCCTGACAACGATTTCAAACCGCGCCGCGACGATCCGCGTGTGGGGTATTTCATGACCCAGCAGGAGAACATGACTGATCTTTCGTCGAAGCCCTACAAAGACATGATCCACCGCTGGAACCTGGTGAAAAAAGACCCGACTGCGGCAATCTCAGAACCGGTAACACCCATCACCTGGTGGATCGAGAATACCACGCCTGTTGAATTCCGTGAGACCATCCGCGAAGGCGTACTGCGCTGGAACCAGGTGTTTGAGAAAGCCGGTTTCAAAAATGCAGTGGTGGTGAACATCCAATCCGATACAGCGACCTGGGATGCCGGCGACATCCGTTACAACGTGCTGCGATGGACCGCTTCCCCAAACCCGCGTTTCGGGGGTTACGGTCCAAGCTTCGTTAACCCGCGTACCGGCCAGATCCTCGGTGCCGACGTGATGCTGGAATACGTGTACTTCAAAAATATTGTAAACCGTCTTGACCGTTTCGAAAGAGCCGGACTGAATTTCATGGAATTCGAGGAAGAGCACAAACTGGAGCCTGAAAAATGTGTTGCCGGTGCAATGATGCAAAACCAGATGGTTGTTGGTTTTACCACGCTCAAAAGTCGTAAGCACAGTGTTAAAGACAGTCTCGACCTGGTACGCCAGTCGCTGAGCAGACTGGTGCTGCACGAAGTGGGGCATACCCTCGGACTGAACCACAACATGAAAGCCAGTTCGGTATACAGTCCGGCGCAGCTCAAAGACCCGGAACGCCTGAAAGACGGCTGGATGAGCACCTCGATCATGGAGTACCCTGCCATCAACAATGCTTTGAATGCTTCAGAGCAAACCTTGTTCTACGATGAGTTTTGCGGTCCTTACGACTATTGGGTGATCGAGTACGGCTATTCTCCGGCACTGGAAGATCCTGCGGCTGAAGAAGCCCGGCTGGAAAAGATCCTTTCGCGGTCTTCTGAGCCGCTGCTCGTTTTTGGGAATGATGCAGATGATATGCGCAGCAACGGCGGGGGAATTGATCCACGCATCAATATCTTCGATCTGAGCAGCGATCCTGTGGCTTACGGCGTTGACCGGATCAAACTGGTGAATACACTGCTTCCTTCGCTGAAGGAAAGTTATACGGTTTCCGGTAACAACTACCACGAAATGCGCTCGGCGTATCTTGCCCTTACCGGCGAAATGGCGACGCAATTGCGGATCATGACCCGCCAGATCGGCGGTGTTTACGTAGACCGTTCGTATGTGGGCACTGGCACGGTGAATAGCAAGCCGTATACTCCTGTGCCTTACGCGAAACAGAAAGAAGCGATGAGTGCACTGAAAACCTACGCATTTGGCACTACTGCCTTCAACGAACCGGCTGATCTGTACAACTACCTGCAACAGCAGCGACGCGGATTCAACTTTGGCGGAAACAACGAAGACCCGCACATCCACAGCCGCGTACTTAACGTTCAGCGCGACCTGATCGACCAGCTGCTGAATGAAGCGGTATTGCAACGTATTACCGATGCAACGCTATACGGCAACCAATACAAAGTAGATGAGATGCTGACCGACCTTACCAAAGCGATCTTCGATGAAGACCTCAATGGCAAGGTATCGACCATCCGCCAGAACCTGCAGGTTGAATATGTAAAGCAGCTGATCGGTGTAATGGAAGGCAACGGGTACGATTACGTGGCCCGCGGAAATGCGCTCGCACAGGTACAAACGATCAAAAAGAAACTGGCTACTGCTGTTTCGCCTGAAGGAATGACCAAAGCACACCGTGCACACCTTGGATTTATTATTACGAATGCGCTGGAAGCGAAGAAGAGCTAAGAACTAAGAGTTTAGAGCGGTTAGAAGTGAAAATGGGTCGTTTCCGTGAGGGGCGGCCCATTTTTTTTGAAGAAGCGGCGACAGACGATAGGGTGTAAAGAATAAGTACTCTCGCTTATTGATTAACATAATCGAGAGTACTCTAACAGTACTCTATGGGTACCTTTGGCATACCTTTGGGGTACCTTTGAGGTATCTTTGACCGGGGGAGAACTAGTAAAAAATCATTTTACACCCCCCTAAAGTGTTAGCTAAAAATAGAGCCTTTTTGGGGGTAGATTTTTATTTTTCGATGGTTTAGCTTAGCTGAAATTTACAAATGCACCCACATATGATGGCTTAAATTCATTTTTGGTTTGCGTTGTGAAGCTAATGTTCATTCAAAACTTCCCATGAAAAACCTCTCCATTGTCGCAGTTGGATTGCTCCTCTCTGTTTCTACCCTTACCGTTCGCGCGCAGCTGCTTCCGGGATTATTGACCAACTTCCAGAAGATCACGGTTTCCCAGCAGAGTATCTTTCAGGGTAAGGTGATCTTTGATCAGGGGCTGGACCTTACCGGTGATGCCCGGTTTCTGAACAATGTGCGGACGTGGGGCGACCTTTCGGTAGATCGCGGGGTGAGTTTCCCGGGACTGAGTTCGGTTTCGTTGTACAACTATTTCATTACTTCAGACGAAACCGGTAAACTGACCCGCATTCCCTTGGGAGTACTGGCCAATCAACTGGAAAACGGCGGACTTCAGCGGTTAACCCAGCTGACTGTTCAGGGTGCAACGGCATTGAACGGAGATCTGAACCTTGCAGAAGGCGTTGCAATCAATGGTCGGGCACTGTTCCGGAACAACATTACCGCTCTTGGTGATGTGAACATTGCCGGAGCATTGACCCTGAACAATCTTTCGCAGGTTTCTGCCGCAGCCTCATACAGTATACTGGGAATGCAGAACGGTGCAATCATAGAGATTCCATTCCCGGGGTTTCCCAATGTTCCTTTTCCTACTGAACTGCCTTGTCAAACCGGGAGTTTGGCCCTTTGGGAGTACAGCAACAACAGGATCACTACCGACCGCTGTTCAGACAATGTGAAGGTGGGTATCGGCACACTAACGCCGAGGGAGAAGCTGGATGTAGCCGGTAATGTTATAATGAGCGGCAACCTGGTTGCTGCGGGACAGGCCACCGTTAGAAACGTATTTGCCGGAAGAAGGACTGCGGGTGTAGATCACGAATTTATCGGCAAGATGATCATCGGGGGGAGTCCTATTGATGCCTCGCTGATAGACAAACACCTCAGTTTAGGTTTCGACGGGGCACATCCGTTTCTGGATGGCAAAGGCGGACAACTGATCATCAATTACTATTCGGGCGAAGAAGTAGCCATTGGCCGGGAAGACCTGACCAAAACGGCACTGCTGGCCGGTTACGGGGGTATCCGTTCGGGTTCTCAGCGATACGACGAGCAGATCGTTGGAAAAGGTGAGTTCATCGTTACGGGGCCGCAGGGGTTTACCGATGTGAATAACCAAGCACCGGTGTTTCTTGGCGACCGCAACCACTACATCAAAGCCACACGTGGTAAGGGAATAAGCATTGGTGCCTACCAGGGAATCGATGCCATTGTGGTGGCCGAAGGCGGTAAGGTGGGCATGGGCCAGGTGAATCCGGGGGCTAAACTGGAGGTGTCGGCAAATCCGGGCGAACATTCACTCATCGTACGCTCAAACGGAGGTGAGAAAACCTTCATGGTAGACCGCAACGGGGTATCGCACGCCAAGGAAATGTTCGTTGAACTGACCGGCGAGTTCCCGGATTACGTGTTCAAACCGGAGTACAAGCTCATGAGTCTCGTTGAGGTGGAACACTTTATTGTACAAAACGGCAGGCTCCCAAAAATGCCTTCGGCGGAAGAAGTGAAAAAGGAAGGCGAGAACATTGGGGAGGTAACGCGGTTGCTTACCGAAAAGGTGGAAGAACTCACCCTGTATGTGATCGAACTGCAAAAGCAGATCGAGGCACTGAAACCGGCTAAGAAGTAACCCAATCTCTCTGCTTCAGATGAAAACGATATTCAGGCGGCTAGTGCTGCTCACAGGTTATTGCCTGGCTGTAACCGCGTTATCGGCCCAGCCGGTGCAGGAGTTCAACGAGAACTTCTTTAAGCTGAACACGGCCATTACGGGCAACAAGCGGTACAAGGCAAAGAACTTTATCCACCTGCAACCCGGGGTGAGGTATACTCCGGGAAGCCAGGGGAAACTGGGGTTGCAGGTTGCGCCGGGGAGTGCGGGTTCTGCTGAATACTCTCCTGCGACCGAAAATACCGGAACCTATGTCCGCAACCTGGATTACGGAAAAGTAGTGGGAACATTGCCGGGCTCGTGGGAAGTTGGTCAGAATGGAAACTTCAGTTATTCCATCCCGATTCCTGCCCCGGCGGGAACAGCCGGAATGCGGCCTTCGCTGGCACTGTCTTACCAAAGTTCGGTAAGCAACGGGGTGCTTGGCGTGGGTTGGGGCATAGCAGGTTTATCTGCCATCCAGCGCACTTTCCAAACCAAATTGCCGTACGGGAAAATAGCAGGAATCAACTTCGACACTACCGATGCGTATGCCCTTGACGGTAGTAACCTGATAAAGACCGGTGTGAAACAATACCGTACCGAATACCAAAGTTACCGGGACATTACCTTTTACTCAGATACCGATACCGGCAGCCACTTTATCGTAAAAGCTACCGACGGAAGCAGTTGGGAATACGGTAACTCCGCCGATTCAAAACTATTCGGTCCGAATGGCATGATTTTCCAATGGAAGCTCAGCAAGGTGACCGATAAGTTCGGCAACTACACGGAGTACCATTACAAAACAGCGTTCGCCACCGAAGGATGCCTGGATTATGTGGCCTATACCGGAAACGCCTCCGAAAACTTGCTGCCGTACAACTTCATTCGTTTCAATTATTCGGTACGCGGGGACCAGAACACCACTTACCGCAAGGGAAAAGAATATGTTTTGGCTGCGTTGCTCTCCTCGGTAGATGTATTGAGCGACAACCATAAGGTAAACAGTTTAAAGCTGGATTACCTGACCAACGACATTTACTCAAGACTTCAGCGGATTACCCTGAAAGACAGCGTGGGCAATGAAATGAGTCCGACGGTATTAGGATGGGAAATGGGTCTTAGCAGCGATGTACCGCTGTTAGACCGGAAGCAGTCGTTTGCACCCTATTTCCCTGAAGAACAAAGTGCGAACCAGCAAATAGACGACCACCCCAACCTGGTTTATGGGGATCTGGATGGCGACGGCCGCAGCGAACCGATCAGTTTCGAAAACCCGGCGCAGGACGAGCAGTTCAATGCCTATGTGTACCTGTCGCGGGGCGATACCCTGCTCAGGATACAGAAAATAAGGGGAGCGGCACCCAATGCCTCCGGAAGTATGCAGATCATACGTCCTTTTACACAAGTGATCGGTGCGTTCGATTTTAACAACGACGGCCGTGATGAGGTTTATGTGGAGAGCAAAAGTTTTATTGGCGGTACAGCGGTACTTCCGTCGGGAGTAATTCAGCTGACCTACAACCCGGCAAACAACCGGATGGAAATCACGGATCAGTTTCCCTTTCGCTTCGGCTTCTTTGGGTCTAACCGAAACGATTACGGAATAGCAGATATTGATGGCGACGGTTACGTGGACCTCTGTGGATTTACCCTGGTTCCTGCCGGCGGAGGTGTGTTTACTGCGTCGGTCGTGGTTAAGCTGGCAGCAGAAAATGAAAGCTTTGGTCCGATCACCTTCCAGGACATTACCCGCATGGAAACCGGCGACTTCGACGGTGACGGGGTGGATGAGATCTGGGCGATCCGCCGCGAGCAGATCACTATTTTAAAACCGGTGAAGCAAAACGGGACCTGGCAACTGCAAACCGTTACACAGCTCGGCCTTTCCCTGAGCATACTTGAACTGACGACACTTACGGTAAGCGATTTTAACGGCGACGGGAACTCCGACCTGATGTTCCACAGCAATATCTCGGGATGGAAATGTTTTTACTCCGATGGGGTGGCGATGCGAGCGGCCAACTCTTGGGTACCCGCGGGAATTGATCTTAACCCCGCACCGTCTTTTGTAAATTCTACGTATTTGTTCCGCGATTTTAACCGCGACGGAAAAACCGACATTTTACAAACCACCTGGGACATTCTTGGTTCCACCACCAAACTGTTTACCTCGCGGGGGGCACTCGCCAGCCAGAAGTACCAGGTACGGGAAATTACCGCTTCTCATTTTTCCGGGTCGCCAAAACCACTGCTCTGTGCCGATGTAAACGGCGACGGAATCCTTGAACTCTGCATTAAAGGCGGCGGGGGAATGATCAGCCAGGTAAGTGTAATGGCCGGTGTGCGAAGCAATACGCTGTCGTCGGTTTCAAATGGATTGGGACAGCAGTGGG
>JAZKEZ010000206.1:0-8009 GCA_040386675.1 Bacteroidota bacterium
TCGCGGCGCGCGGCGCGGCAGACGACAAGGGTCAGATGTACACCTTCATCGAGGATAAATCGCTTGAAATGCAGATGATCGAAACTACCTGCGGACGTGTAATCTTCAATGAGCTTGTTCCGATAGAAGTAGGTTTCATCAACCAGCTGCTTACCAAAAAGGCACTTCGTGATATTATCGGAGATGTACTGAAAAGAGTAGGTGTAGCGAAAACTGCGAAGTTCCTTGATGATATTAAAGAGCTGGGTTACATCACGGCATTCCGTGGCGGACTTTCGTTCAACCTGGAAGACGTTGTAGTTCCTGCTGAGAAGGATATCCTGATCAAAAAGGCGGCTAAAGACGTAGAAGATGTTATGGGTAACTATAACATGGGTCTTATCACCAATAACGAACGTTACAACCAGATCATCGACATCTGGACGCATACCAACTCCAAGCTGACCAACACGTTGATGGAAAGGCTGAAGAACGACAAGCAAGGATTCAACTCTATCTATATGATGTTTGATTCCGGTGCGAGGGGTTCTAAAGAACAGATCCGTCAGCTGTCAGGTATGAGGGGTCTTATGGCCAAGCCACAGAAGTCTGGGGCAAGCAGCCAGGAGATCATCGAAAACCCGATCCTTTCGAACTTTAAGGAAGGTCTATCGATCCTTGAGTACTTTATCTCTACCCACGGTGCGCGTAAAGGTCTTGCGGATACGGCTCTTAAAACGGCGGATGCGGGTTACCTTACCCGTCGTCTTGTAGACGTTTCGCAGGATGTGATCATTGATCACGAAGACTGCGGAACACTGAGAGGTCTTGCTGCAACAGCACTTAAGAAAAACGAAGACATCGTTGAATCTCTTTACGATCGTATCCTTGGTCGTACTTCGGTTCATGATATTTATAACCCGGACACCAACACCCTGATCCTTTCTGCAGGAGAGGAAATCTCTGAGGAGGTTGCAAACGCAATCGACGAAGCAGGGATCCAGGAAGTTGAGATCCGTTCGGTACTTACCTGTGAAATGAAACGCGGAGTGTGTACGAAGTGTTACGGACGTAACCTGGCAACAGGCCGTATGGTTCACAGAGGAGAAGCTGTAGGTGTTATCGCCGCACAGTCGATCGGTGAACCGGGAACACAGCTTACCCTTCGTACTTTCCACGTAGGGGGTACAGCATCGAACATTACCGACGAATCTGAGATCCGTTCTAAAGTGAACGGTATCCTTGAACTCGACGAACTGAGAACAGTTGAGAAGACTGAAGGCGACGGAACCAAGAAAACCATCGTAGTAGGTCGTTCAGCTGAGATGAGGATCGTTGACCAGTCGACCGGGATCATTCTTGCAACCAACAACATTCCTTACGGGTCCGAACTGTTTATCGATGGTGGTGTGGTGAAGAAGGGTGACCTGATCTGTAAGTGGGATCCATACAACGCGGTAATGGTTGCCGAGGTTGAAGGAGAGCTTAGCTTCCTGTTCATCGAAGATGGTATTACTTACCGCGATGAGGTGGATGAGCAAACCGGATTTAAGGAGAAGGTGATCATCGAATCACGTGATAAGAAGAAGAACCCGCAGATCAACATCGTTCAGGGTAAAACCAAAGAGGTGGCGAAATCTTACAGCTTACCGGTAGGAGCTCACATTTCTGTTGATGCAGGTGAAAAAGTTAAACCAGGACAGATCATCGCCAAGATACCACGTGTATCGGGTCGTACCGGGGATATTACCGGAGGTCTTCCTCGTGTAACTGAATTGTTCGAAGCACGTAACCCGTCGAACCCGGCGGTAGTTGCAGAGATCGACGGATTTGTTTCTTACGGAAAGATCAAGCGTGGTAACCGCGAGATTACTGTAGAGGCTAAATCAGGTGAGAAGCACAAATACCTGGTTCCGCTTTCGAAACACATCCTTGTTCAGGAGAACGATTTCGTGAGAGCCGGTAACCCGCTTTCTGACGGATCGATCACTCCATCTGACATTCTTGCGATCAAAGGACCGACTGCGGTTCAGGAATATATTGTAAATGAGATCCAGGAAGTATACCGTCTTCAGGGTGTGAAGATCAACGATAAGCACTTCGAGGTGATTGTTCGCCAGATGATGCGTAAAGTTGAGATCGAAGATCCGGGAGATACCAAGTTCCTTGAAAGACAATCGGCCAACAAAACCGATTTCATGGAAGAGAACGACTGGATCTTTGGTAAGAAGATCGTTACTGAACCAGGCCAGAGCGAAACGCTGAAAAGAGGGCAGATCATCACCGCGCGTAAGCTGCGTGACGAGAACTCACTGCTGAAGCGTAAGGATATGGGACTAGTTCAGGCTCGTGATGCAGTTCCTGCAACTGCAACTCCAATGCTTCAGGGTATTACCCGTGCATCGCTGCAAACCGAGAGTTTCATTTCGGCTGCATCGTTCCAGGAAACCACCAAAGTATTGAACGAGGCTGCTGTAGCTGCCAAAGAAGACTACCTGTTGGGTCTGAAGGAGAACGTGATCGTTGGTCACCTTATCCCTGCCGGTACAGGAAGCCGCGCCTTTGGAAGAACAGTGGTAGGATCGAAAGAAGACTACGAAAGACTGTCAGGTTCAAAAGAAAAAGCTGAACTGGCTGAAAAATAAATCAAAAAGCCCCCGTTGAAAGACGGGGGCTTTTTAATAACAAATTGGTTGAGACGGTTGAGACTGTTTATACGGTTGAGACTGACTTACGGTATACCGTTAACCTCATAAACTTTAGAAATGTCTGATAACAATCAAAACCAGAACCAGCTGAACATCGAGCTGACCGAAGAAATTGCTGAAGGAGTTTATGCCAACCTGGCCATTATCACTCATTCACATACAGAATTCGTAGTGGATTTTGTACGTGTGATGCCAGGTGTTCCAAAGGCGAAGGTAAAGTCAAGAATTGTGCTTACTCCATTTCATGCCAAGCGCCTGATGAGAGCTCTTTCTGACAACATCAAGAAATTTGAATCTGTTCACGGCGTGATCAACGACCAGGAGCAGGGAAATGAGATCGCGATACCGATGAATTTCGGGGGACCGACGACGCAGGCTTAAGTTAATGGGCACATTTACACATTTGCAAATGTGCAAATGTGAGCTTCGCAAAAAGAATATTATAATAAAGGACCGTACAGAGATGTGCGGTTTTTTTTTGTTTAAGGGCGTTCGGGAAGCTCGCGTTCCAGTTTGGTTTTGATGTCGGTCAATGAAGTCTGGATGAAGTCGCAAAGACCCATAGCCGGAGGATTCTCGGCAACCAGGATCTTTTCGCGGAAGCCGTCGGCGGCAATGGCTGTAAGTACATCTTTCGAGAGTTGCTGGTAATCCACCAGCAGCAGGTCGGCTTTACGCAGCGAGTAAGAATCCAGGATCTGTGAAATGGTTTTGCTTAGTACCGCTGTTTGCCGGTCGTTGGGAACCAGTATGGCATACACAATGGCCTGCTTATCCGTAAGAAACGGACAGTCGCTGAAGTTCTCTTTCAGTTTTTTCAGCTGGATGGTGTCGGGAGCTGCAACGAAAACAGCCAGTCGGATCGTCTTTTCGTTATTGAATTTAAGCGCCTCAAACTGTCCCTGGAAGTAAGTTCTTTCCCCGCTCTCGCGGCTAGCCGACTGGGCGTTGGTTTGAATTGACCAACAAAGTCCGGCAATGGTCATCAGGCTATATCTCAGAAGTGCTCTCATACGGTTAAAATCTTACAATAAACTTCAGGTTTACCCTTCTTCCGGTAAGGTAGTTCGGTACGGAATAGGTAGATCCGGTCACGTCTTTGATCCACTGGTAGTTGATCGTGTTCTGGATCTGCAGCAAATTGAATACCTCAAGACTGATAAACGCTTCCTTGAAATTCTTAAAGAGACCTTTCGCAGGTTTCTGTGGGGTGATCAGTTCTTTCATGAAACCGATGTCTACGCGTTTGTACGAAGGCGTCCGGAGCGTATCGCGGTAGCGGTCGTGACTTGGAGGTCCGTATGGCAGTCCGGTACCGTAGATCAGGTTCAGATTGACCTTAAATCCCTTGAAACCTGGCATTTCGTCCTGGAAGAACATCCCGAAACTCAGGCGCTGATCGGTTGGGCGGGGAATGTAGCCGGGCGTATATCGCACGCTATCGGTAGCCACCTTATCAAAAGTAGAAGGCTGGATCAGTGTGTTAGACTGGTTGAAATAGTTGACGTAATAATCGTCGATCAGGTCTTCCTGGGTTTGCAGGAAGGATACGCTTACCCAGCTTTCAATACCGGGAACAAACTCACCGTTCAGTTTAAAATCGGCACCACGCGCAAATCCTTTGGCGTTGTTGGTGGCGTAATATCGCAAACGCACATTTTCAAGTTCGTAAGGAATGAGTTTGTCGTAAAGCTTGTAATAGGTTTCCCCAACGAGTTTAAAGGGTCTTTTCCACAAGCGCAGACCGTAATCGGCTCCCAGTACAAAGTGGGTGGACTTCTGTGCAACAATGTCGGGATTCAGGCTCCCGGTAAATCCACGCATTTCACGGTAAAACGGCGGCTGGTAATACAGCCCGGTTGAAAAGCGCAGGGTAAGTGATTTTTTAATGGTGGTGCTGTCATTGATCTGGCGGTTCCAGTTGGGGACAAATGATGCAGTCATTCTCGGGGAGATGACCGTCTGGTTGTTGTACGACCAGTAATTGGCGCGTACGCCTACATTCAGTCTGAACTCGTCATAGCTGTCGTTCACGTAATTGTAAGCATCCTGTACGTAAGCCGTCGCCCGGTAGGAGGTAAGCTGGTTTTTCGCACGGATCACCTCGTTTACCATCAGATTGCCGCCCGTGTTGTTTGGGGCTGAGTAATCGGCACTATCGATGTAAGTGAACTCGCTCAGCTGGTCGGTGAATTTCTCGCCCTGCAAACCCACTCCAAATTGCAGGTAATGGTTCAGCACGGTAAGGTATCCTTTTACGTTTGCGCTTTTTACATCGGCAGTGAGCCGGTTCCGGGCGTGGTTCAGAAATCCGCCAACACCGAGGTTGCGCACTACATCACCAAAATCGTCCGATCCGAAATCGCGTTCAATTTCATCCAGCTGATATTGTCCGACAATGTCAAACTCCTCACGTTCACGGGTGTAGAACTGCGACAGGATAAGCTTCAGTTTGAAATCGTTGGTAATGTGGTAGTTCAGGTCGACCGCACCCATTCCGGTGTGGTAACGCGACAGTTCCTGTCCGTCGAAATACACTGTGAATTTCAGGGCTTCCTGAATGCTGCCCAGGTTGGTTTCACGGGTTTGCGGTACAAAATTGTATCGATTGGCAGAATAGTTTCCAAGAATCCCGATGTCGAAACGATTGGAGAATTTGTGCGTGATGTAGGTCTGGAAATCGGTGTACCTCGGACGGTAATCGCCTTTGGTATCCAGGCTTCCCAGGATGTAAGAGTTGCTGCGGTATCGGATACCCGCGATGTAAGTGGTCTTTCCGTCTTTCGAAACGTTTTCCAGGTGCGCCGATCCTCCCATCAGTCCACCGGTTACAGAGCCGCCGAATTCAGTGGGTTTGCGGTACTGGATGTCGAGCACCGATGCCATCTTGTCGCCGTACTTGGCATCAAAACCACCGGCAGAAAAATTTACATTCTTTACCAGGTCGCCGTTAACGAAGCTCAGTCCTTCCTGCTGACCGGCTCTTACCAGGAACGGGCGGTAGATCTCGATGTCGTTTACATAGATCACGTTTTCGTCGAAACTTCCGCCTCGTACAGAATAGGCCGAACTCAGTTCGTTACGCATGGAAACTCCGGGCTGGGAAGAGAGAACGGCATTCAGGAAATCACCGCCGGGTGTTGGGACGAACTTGGTAAATTTAGGATCGATGCGCTGCATGGAGCCGGTACGTTGCGACTCCACATTCACCACGCCAAGATCGTTGGCCGTAAGTACGAATGATCGCGTCAGGTTTACCGAACCTACAGAAATACTGAGTTTCTCGGTGTTATAGCCCGGACGGGAAAGGATAAGCAGATACTTCGTGTTTTTGGTCAGCGATAATGAATAGCGACCTTCATCGTCGCTTGTGGTTCCGTTACCGGTGCCATCTACCTGGATATTTGCGAATGAAACGGGTTTGTTGTCGTTATCCCGTACAAAGCCGGAAAGCTCAACCTGTTGAGCTTGTAGTGAAACGGAAACAAAAAATAAAATGAGGGAGATAAAAAGTTGGCCTGCGCGCATCAGTAGGTCGTCTTGTCTTTACGCTTGAATTTGCCTTCTTTCCAGGCTTTTATAAATTGTGCCCATGCAAAAGGGTTAAGCACGGTGATCGGTGGTGCCTGTCCGTTGTAATACATCTGCTCCTGTCTCAGCTGCATCTGGTACTTGAAGTTCATGCTCCCGGTATTCGGCATATTCAGGGCTGCTTCGGCCATTTTCTCCGGGTTCAGGTTTTTCTCCGCACGGGTAATTTCATCATCAGGTATCTGCAGGTTCAGGAAGGCCTCACGGAATTCCTCCTTGCTTGGCCAGGGATAGATCACGGTTTCGTTGAGCAGCAGGGTGTCTGTTTGCACCACGTGAACGATCGAATAGCGGTCTTCCTCAAGATTTGCCGGAATGATGTAACTGGATTTCTTGAAACCCAATGAGGTAAACTGGAGGGTATCCCCGCACAGCGCCGGAAGTGAGAAGTATCCGTAATAGTCGGTGGTTGCGCCGTAGTATTTGTTTTTCACAAACACGTTCACGAAAGGAACAGGCATCAGGCTGTCGCCGGTAACGACTACGCCGGAGAACTGGATAACTTTCCTGGATTTCTCTTTTTGCTGCGAAAAAGCCTCCATGCAAAGTATACTCAGCACAACGGCAAGGGATATGGAGATGAGTTTTTTCAAGATGATAAAATGGTCGATAAAGCTAAGGAATATTACCGGAGCAGGAAATTACATTCAAAGGTTCTTGAATTTCCAACCCCGTCGGTCACCACGAATTGCAAACGGTGTACCCCGGGTAAAATTTTACCGGGGTCGATGGTATACGAAAAACGATCGTATTTGGCGTCGTAGCTGATCAGCGCCCAGGTATTGTCAATGTAGAGGTTGTAGGCTTCAATCCCGGTAAGCGCGTCGCTCGATGAGAAACTAATGGTCTGTAATGGGTAAAATTCTTTCCCTTCGGCAATATTTACCGGGCTGATGGTAGGAGAAACGGTATCGATGGCAATGGCAAAACGCCCGAAAGTGCGCGCCGTTCCGCCAATGGATGTTGCATCTCTTTTGTTTCCGGCCATTCGCGTGATGCGGTTGTTCTCATTCAGCTGGGCAACGAAAGCAAAGGGCAGCAGGCTGTCGGGCAGATTGCGGCGGTTCAGTTTGATCGTGTAGCTGCCGTTCATCGCAATCTCATCGTCGCCAAAGATGACGATCCTGGAATACAGGTTGGGCGTTCCCGGCTTATCCGAAATCTTTACCGGCTCATTACGGAACAGGCATTCCGCCGGGAAATCAATTTCATAATCGGCGGTTTTGGGATTGTACCTCCGGTTCCATGCCCATTCTTTCTCGGTTTCGGGTTTTGCTTTTACGCGTGCAGGTTGTGCAACCGTACTGTACACCGTATCGTTCAGTACTGAAGTATTGCCGTACACGTCTTTCACCACGAAACGGATCGGATGTGCTTTGTTGTCCCTGAAGCTGAGTTTACCGCGGTTCTGGGAAACCGGATAGATCGGCAACTTGTTGTTGGGCTCGAGGTAACATTTGTGGATGCTGCTTTTGGCGCGCTGAAATTGCCTGAAATCGGTATGGCAGTTTATGAAGCGGCCTTTGTTAAAATCGAGTTTGTCCATCTGCTGGTGCTGGATCAGCGAATCGTCTACATACAGTTCAATGCTGTAAATCCCGCATTTATTGGCGCTTCCGCTCAGCATATCGGTGCAGTGGATCGCGAAACCTACGTCACCGTGGACAAAGATCGTGTCGCGTTTTTTTCGGCCGTAATCGCCGGCTTTTCCATCAACCGGGAAATTAGCTG
>JAZKEZ010000206.1:8019-14898 GCA_040386675.1 Bacteroidota bacterium
CTGATGAAGAATAATCTACGCTGGAATTGGTATTGAAAGCATAAGCTCTCCAGGCGTTGATGCTTGGGCGAACGTCGTCAGCGATGTCGAGTCCGAACAAAAGAGGATTCAGGGCCAGTTCGGTTTTGGTGTCGCGGATCTCGAAGTGGAGGTGAGGACCGCCGCTTCCGCCGCTGTTCCCCGAAAGGCCGATGATCTCTCCCTGGGTTACCGGGATCTCGCCGGCAGGAACTCCGAAATCTACCTCGAAGGCACGTTGCTGATATTGTTTGAGTTTTACATAATCGGAAATCCGCTGGTTGAATGTGCTCAAATGCGCGTAACAGCTGGTAAATCCGTTCGGGTGTTCTACGTAAACGATCAGTCCGTAGCCGAAAGCCGATACCTTGAGCCGGCTCACCCATCCGGTTGCAGAGGCGTAAACGTTCAGTCCTTCGCGGCCTTCGGTCTTAATGTCTAATCCGGTATGGAAGTGATTGGTGCGCAGTTCACCGAAATTGCCCGACAGGTAAAGCGGAATGTCGAGCGGCGACCTGAAATATCCCTGGGGATATTGTTGGGAATAAGCACATTGGCCCCAAAAAATAAGTTGGAAAACCAGCAGCGTTATATATCTCACACTTCCTTTCATTGCTCACATTAACGCTTGCAAGTTAAGGAATAGCGTGGGGTTGGTGATTTTTACTTTTTAAGAAAAAGATGTTGAAAAGGAACTGGTGACGATTAATCGCAAAGCCGCAAAGTGTTGGCGCAAAGGACGCGAAGGCCCGGTGTTCTTTGCGTTAATCTTTGCGCCCTATGCGGTTAAACCTCCAAAACGCTCAAAAACTTGTTTTACTGGGGCTGTGATGCTACATTTGCCGCACTGATTTTTTCCCTATGAGCGGAATCTCTTCGATAATTTCTGTTGTTGATGGCAAGGTTGCCACACTTATCCGTTTCGCTGAAACGCTTAAGGCGCAATTGAAGTACCAGGAGAACCGCAACCAGGAGCTGGTAGATAAGATTGCTGACAAAGACAGGAAGATCGCCCAGCTCGAGGACCAACTCAGTAAACAGCAGACAGCCAGGGCGCTCACAAGCGGAACTCCTGTGGCTGGTCGGCACGACGCAAATGTGAAGATCAACGAATTGGTTCGTGAGATCAACAAATGTATTGCACTTCTAAACAGGTAATATTACATGAGCAGCCTGCAGATAAAAATAGTAATCGCCGGAAGAACCTATCCACTGACCATATCGGCAGAGGAGGAGGAGAATATCCGGAAGGCTGCAAAAAATATTGAAGACAGCATTGATCTGTTCCAACAGAATTATGCGGTAAAAGACAAGCAGGATCTGCTTGCCATGACGGCATTGCAACTGGCTACACAGGTTCTCGTAAAGGAATCGGAGGCTAAAATGGAACAGGAAAACAAGTTACTGAACGACCTCGATCAGGCACTGTCTACCTATTTAAAAGACAATCAGGAGTGATCTTATTGATTCAATGCATTGGTTTTCAGTTATTAATAACACTGATCCTATTGAATTAACATGGAAATTGTAAGCATTTTGATAGGCCTGACCCTAGGGCTTATCGGCGGCGGCGGCGGAGTTTATTTTATTCTCAATAATATCTTCAATCAGAAAAAGACCTCAATCCTTTCTGAAGCTGAGAAAGAAGCCGAAGCCATTAAAAAAGATAAAATTCTCCAGGCCAAGGAGAAGTTCCTTCAACTGAAGGAAGAACACGAAAAGGTGATCAACGAGCGCAACAAAAAGGCGCAGCAATCGGATGACCGCATCAACCAGCGCGAAAAAACCATCAACCAGAAAATGGAAGATGCGAAGCGTATCGAAAGAGATCTTGAAAAGGTCAAAACCACTCTTGAATCACAGGAAACACAGATACAGAAAAAGCAGGAAGACGTTGAGAAAGCTCACCTGAAAAATGTGGAAACCCTGGAGAAGATCAGCGGACTTACACAAGACGAGGCCAAAGGACAACTGGTAGAGGCGTTGAAAGACGAGGCCAAAACCGCGGCAATGGCTTACGTAAAAAACATTGTTGACGAAGCTAAACTTACCGCCAATAAAGAGGCACGCCGCGTAGTAGTACAAACCATCCAGCGCGTTGCAACCGAGCAGGCCGTAGAAAACTCAGTTTCCGTATTCAACATTGAAAGCGACGAACTGAAAGGCCGGATCATTGGCCGTGAAGGACGTAACATCCGTGCACTTGAAGCTGCAACCGGCGTAGAGATCATTGTTGATGATACCCCTGAAGCCATTGTACTTTCCTGCTTCGACCCGGTTCGCCGCGAAGTAGCGAGACTTTCGCTGCACCAGCTGGTAAGCGATGGACGTATCCACCCGGCAAGGATCGAGGAAGTGGTGGCCAAAACCATCAAGCAACTCGAAGAAGAAATTGCAGAAGTAGGGAAACGTACTTGTATAGACCTTGGTATTCACGGTCTTCACCCGGAACTGATCCGTGCGGTGGGACGAATGAAATACCGTTCTTCTTACGGACAAAACCTGCTGCAGCACAGCCGCGAGGTAGCGAACCTGTGTGCGATCATGGCCGCTGAACTCGGACTGAATGTGAAACTGGCCAAGCGTGCAGGACTTCTTCACGATATTGGTAAAGTTCCGGATGCAGAACCAGAATTGCCACACGCAATCCTTGGTATGAAATGGGCTGAGAAATTCGGTGAGAAACCAGAAGTGTGTAACGCAATCGGAGCTCACCACGACGAAATTGAAATGACCACACTGATCTCTCCGATCGTACAGGTGTGTGATGCGATCTCAGGAGCACGTCCCGGAGCACGTCGTGAAGTGGTAGACAGCTACATCCAGCGTCTGAAAGACCTGGAGAGCCTCGCCATGAGCTACAACGGAGTAATGAAAGCATTTGCCATCCAGGCCGGTCGTGAACTGCGCGTAATGGTAGAGAGCGAAAAAGTAACCGATACTGATGCTGATACCCTTTCATTCGATATCTCACAAAAGATCCAGAATGAAATGACCTATCCGGGACAGGTGAAGGTAACTGTGATCCGTGAAAAGCGGTCGGTGAACTATGCGAAGTAAAAGGCCTTATGGCTCATGATATAAAAGAGGTCTCAGTATGAGGCCTCTTTTTTTTGGATGTAAGTGAATTCGAAATTTGCAACCGGATTGTAATCGGCAATTGCATTTTCCTGTTACCTTCATCCGGCCGGAGTCTGGAGGTTGAGCCTGTCGAAACCGGACTTCGACAAGCTCAGTCACCGCCTCTGTCTAAACTGTCTAAACTGTCTGAACCGTCTAAACTGTCCGAACCGTCTAACCCATTAAACTTTTAACCTCTTAACCCCTTACCCCAATGTCCATAGCACTCTACATCATCCTGGGTCTTGCGTTCCTCCTGGTCTTTACCTCTTTCGTTACCATCCAGCAGGGATACATCGGGGTGACCACCATTTTCGGGAAATACCAGCGAATTCTGACTCCCGGACTAAATCTGAAGGTTCCGTTTGTTGAGAAGGTTTTTCGCAAGATCTCTATCCAGAACCGGTCGGTAGAACTCGAATTCCAGGCCGTTACGATCGACCAGGCGAATGTGTATTTCAAGGTAATGTTGTTGTATTCTGTACTCGATCAGCAGGAAGAGACGATTAAAAATGTGGCTTTCAAATTCATCGATGAGCGTAACCTCATGCAGGCTTTGGTACGTACGGTTGAAGGAACGATCCGTTCGTATGTGGCCAGTCGCAAACAGGCAGAAGTACTTTCCCTGCGCAGCGATATTGTTGAATATGTGAAAGAACACCTTGATCAGACTTTGGAAGAGTGGGGATATCATCTTCGTGATCTTCAGTTAAATGATATTACGTTTGATGAAGCGATTATCCGTTCCATGAGCCAGGTGGTTGCGAGTAACAACCTGAAAGCCGCGGCAGAAAACGAAGGTCAGGCGCTGCTGATCACCAAGACCAAAGCGGCAGAAGCCGAAGGAAACGCAATTAAAATATCGGCAGAAGCGGAAAGAGCCGCAGCACAGCTCCGCGGACAAGGTGTGGCGCTGTTCCGACAGGAGGTCGCTAAGGGTATGACTGAAGCTGCGCGTGAAATGCAGCAGGCCAATATGGACACCTCGGTGATCTTGTTCTCGATGTGGACCGAAGCCATCAAGCACTTCTCAGAAAACTCGAAAGGAAATGTGATCTTCCTGGATGGTTCGACTGATGGAATGACCAAGAGTATGCATCAGATGATGGCGGTGAATAAAATTATGGGAGATGAAACTAAGAGTTAAGAAGTAAGAATTAAAAAGCAAAAACCCGGAGCGATTCCGGGTTTTTGCTTTTTATGGGATGAATTCATATGCTCCAAGATCCGGTATTCCGTTCCTGGAATTTCCATCCAGGTCAGTGGTTAGCGTCGAGTTGGCTTTGTCGATTGCAGGAGATCCTGCCAGCAGATGGAAATCGTACGAGCCTGTGGATTTGAATTTTGGATCGGTGTTGTACAGGATCGATGAAAAACGGCTGTCGGCAAATGCATCCTTACGCTTGATAATGCAGTCTTTTACCTCGAATACCGCGGTTCCGGCATTGTCAAGGCCCATTTCGAATTCACTGTCGATGCTTCCAAAGATGATGCAGTTGGTAAACGTGCTGTTCACCAGGTTCCCGATGATCTTTTGTCCGTTTGGTGCCTGGCCGGCATTGCTCAGGTAAAAAGCGGGTGTCTTGCGATTGGCCTGTCCGAAATAATCCACAATGGTAACGTGGTTAAAGTGGTATTCGCCGCCGGTATTAATGCCCACGCAATACTGTCCGCCATTGGCAATCACGGTATTCTCCGCATCAATCCTGAAGTTTCTTGAGAATAATCCAAGTCCGGAATGATTCTGAATGATGCAGTTTTTCAGGATCAGTTTATTTGGACTGGTAGGTGCCACTGGATTGAACGGATCGGGTTCAACCTGTATACCGATCAGTCCATTCTTAATGATAGCATAGTTGAATACATTGTCCTGCGCAGCATTGTCGCCCGCGTTGATCCAAATGCGGTCCCACTGCCCGGGGTTGTCTTTGTAAGCTGCCTCAAGCCGGTCGCCCTGGAAGATCACTGGTTCGTCTTTGGTTCCGTTTACCGCGATGTGTGCTCCCTTGTAGATCCAGAGTCCGGAAGAACTGTGGAAGTGAATTCTGGTGCCGGCTTCAATTGTTAATGTAAACGCACTGTCTACCGTAACGTATCCGTAAATAACAATCGGCTTGGCTTTGGTCCACGTGGTGTTGGCTCTTAGCACGGTCATAGGAATGCCCACGATATACTCCTCCGGACGGTAGTAGATCGCGTCCTGTCCCCAGGCTACGAGGTCAATGTCTTTCGTTACGCCGCCGGTCTCAAAAAGTATACTGTCTGTAACGATCAACGGAAGGTTGCCGCCATTCGGGTCGATGTTCGCATCAACAAAAATCCAGATACTGTCTTTTGGAAGGATCTCCACATCTGTAAACGCCTTTCCTCCAAGTCCATCCACATTGATCCGGAACGGTGAATTAGCGGTAGCAAGCCGGATAGAGGAGATCTTCAGGGTTTTGTTGCTGTTGTTATAGACCTTAAAATTCCGGGTTGCAGTGCCGACTTTGGTAAAAACGGTATCAAACAAAACGGTATCCGTAGAAAAAGAAAGCGATGAACTATCTTGCGTGATCTTATCTTTGGTGCACGATACGCTGAAGACGATCAAAAGGAGTAGAAGAGGGTACAGGCTGGGTTTCATTGGGGCGAAGGTAATGAAGTAAGTGGTAGGGGGAAAGTGGTAGGTGGTAGGTTGGTAAGTGGTAGGTTGGTAACGCAGTTTCTGTCTAAACCGTCTAAACCATCTAAACTGTTTAAACTGTCTCAGCAAAAAAAATCCTCAACTATTTGACCCGGAATTAAAAAGTATTACATTTGCAGCCTGAAATTTTTACAGCGTTATGAAACAAGGTATTCACCCAGAAAATTATAGAACAGTTGTTTTTAAGGACATGTCTAACGAACAGTCATTCCTTACCAAATCAACTACTAACTCTAAAGAGACCATTCTTTGGGAGGACGGTAATGAGTATCCGCTAATCAAAGTGGAGATCTCAAACACTTCACACCCTTTCTTTACCGGTAAAGTTCAGCTTATTGACACCGCTGGTCGTATCGATAAGTTCAAGACTCGTTACTCTAAATTTGACAAGAAATAATTCTTTTTTATTTCTCTATAATATTCAAGGAGCCCCGTATTTTTACGGGGCTTTTTTTATTCCCGTAACCATGAACTATATTCTCGCTGATCATCAGTCAGAAATTTTTTATCCGCATACGCTGACCCGTCCCATTTCAGAGCTTCGCCTGGGCATCCTCACTATTCGCGAGAAATG
The DNA here is from genome assembly GCA_040386675.1 of Bacteroidota bacterium. Classification (GTDB taxonomy): domain Bacteria; phylum Bacteroidota; class Bacteroidia; order Flavobacteriales_D; family Luteibaculaceae; genus DASUEB01. The sequence goes on from JAZKEZ010000206.1 coordinate 14,418, forward strand.
GATGAAGTACCTCAAGACGGATCGGGTGGGATACCTTACCGAAAATCACCTGGTGGGCAAATTTGGTCGTGAGTTGCACAACGATAATATCTTGATCGATAGTCGTGTTTTGCCTGACAGCAGCCTGGTGAAGCAAATTTCTGCCTTGCTGCACAACCAGGCATTGGTATGCGACGGGGTATGCGTGGCTATCCGGGTAGATGGGAATGAATTGCAGGAAGCGGGCTATCCGTTGTCTCCGGGCGACCGGCTAAATGCCAGCACTCATGTGATCCAGACTACCGAGAAGATCACGCGGCTCAATAAATTGACCGAACTGTTTACCCGTAACGGAGAATTTCTACAGGCCGATTTTAAACTCCTTACCAAAGGAAAAAAATCAGCAAAGGTAAACGACACCAATACCGTGCTTGGCAAACAGCTGTTTGTGAAAGACAGTGCAAAAGTGAACTGTTCCATTTTAAATACCGAAACCGGTCCG
>JAZKEZ010000206.1:14908-23642 GCA_040386675.1 Bacteroidota bacterium
GGGTGCAAAGATTTACGGACCAACTACCATCGGCCCGGAATGCAGGGTAGGCGGCGAAGTGAGCAACTCGGTAATGCTTGGTTACAGTAATAAAGGGCACGACGGCTTCATGGGTAACTCGGTACTTGGCGAATGGTGCAACCTGGGTGCCGACACGAACACATCAAATCTGAAAAATAACTACGGAGAAGTAAAGATCTGGGACTACAGCACCGGATCGCTCGAAAACAGCGGACTACAGTTCTGCGGCTTATTGATGGGCGACCACAGTAAGGCTGCGATCAACACGCAGTTCAATACCGGAACCACGGTCGGCGTGATGTCGAACGTATTCAGTTCCGGCTTCCCTGAGAAATACATCCCGTCGTTTGCCTGGACCGGAGATGAAGGCACCACAGACTTCAGGATCGACAAGGCCTTGTCGCTGGCCAAAGACGTAATGCAACGCCGCCATATTGAGCTTACACCGGCCGAAGAGCAGATATTACGACACATTTCAGAACAGAAAAGCTGACGATACGGCAGCTTTTGCCGGCTGGCATACCGATTGACAACAGAGCGTGACGCACTTCCTGTATAACGGAGAACTGACGCATTGTGGCCGCGATAGATACTCATTTATCCCCCACTGCAGATTTCCGGTATCGCCTGCGTCGCTGACTTTTTGACCGATTAGTTTATGAGAGATATATTTAGCAATGATTTCGTGCTTTCTGATGCCATTGAAAGCGAGGGAGAATTCATTCCGTTGTTTACTGCGGAAGATGAAGAACAGATGAACCGGGAAGAGGTTCCGCAAACCCTTCCGATCCTGCCTTTGCGCAACAATGTGTTGTTTCCCGGCGTAGTGATCCCGATTACCGTGGGGCGCGACCGCTCCATCAAACTGATCCAGGAAGCCAATAAAGGCAATAAGGTGATTGGTGTGGTGGCACAAAAAGACCAGGGCCAGGACGAACCGTCAACCGACGATCTTCATCACACCGGGACCGTGGCACGCATCATCAAGATGCTGAAAATGCCTGACGGAAGCACCACCATCATCATCCAGGGAAAGCAACGCTTTAAGGTACTTGAATACCAAAGCATTGATCCTTATTTCACCGCCCGTGTAGAACGGCTGGAAGAACAGGAAACACTCGGAGCCGACAACATCACCGCGTTGATTTCGTCGCTCAAGGACATGTCGATGAACATCATCAAGCAATCGCCGAATATTCCGAGCGAAGCGGGTTTTGCCATCAACAATATCGACAGCCTTTCATTCCTGGTGAATTTTATTTCGTCGAACATGAACGCCGAGCTTGCTGAAAAGCAGCAGATCCTTGAGAAGGCCGGATTGGAAGACCGCGCGAAGATGGTGCTGGCTCACCTCAACAAGGAACTACAGCTGCTGGAGATCAAAAACGACATCCAGAGCAAGGTGCGCACCGACCTCGACCGGCAGCAGCGCGAATACTTCCTGCACCAGCAGATGCGGCAGATCCAGGATGAATTGGGCGACAACCCGGTTACTGCTGAGGTAAACGACCTGAAAACCCGAGCCGCCAAAAAGAAATGGAACGAAACCACTGCCAAGGCATTCAATAAAGAACTGGATAAACTCCAGCGCCTTAATCCGCAGGCAGCCGAATATTCGGTGCAGCTCAACTATCTGGATATGTTTGTTGATCTGCCGTGGAACGAATACACCAAAGACCGCTTCGACATCAAACGTGCCCAGAAGATCCTCGACCAGGACCACTACGGATTGGAGAAAGTAAAAGAGCGGATCCTTGAGCAACTTGCCGTGATCAAGCTGAAGGGAGACCTGAAAGCACCGATCCTTTGTTTTTACGGACCTCCGGGAGTAGGGAAGACCTCGCTCGGGAAATCGATTGCAAGGGCGCTCGGAAGAAATTACATCCGCGTTTCACTGGGCGGAATGCGCGACGAGGCCGAGATTCGCGGACACCGTAAGACTTACATTGGTGCCATGCCTGGCAGGATCATCCAGAACATCAAGAAATCGGGAAGTGCAAACCCGGTATTCATACTCGATGAGATAGACAAGCTGGCCAACACCGGTCATGGCGATCCTTCATCGGCGCTGCTTGAAGTGCTTGATCCAGAGCAAAATAGTGCGTTTTATGACAATTACGTGGAGCAGGACTTCGATCTGAGTAAGGTAATGTTCATTGCCACCGCCAATTCACTGAGCAGCATTCAGCCCGCTTTGCGCGACCGGATGGAGATCATTGAAGTAAACGGGTATACACTTGAGGAAAAAGTAGAGATCGCACAGCGCCACCTGGTTTCGAAACAGCTTGCTGACACCGGCGTGCCGAAAAACAAGATCAAAATTCCACGCGAAACGCTGGAGAAACTGATCGAGGAATACACCAACGAAAGCGGGGTGAGAAGTCTTGAAAAACGCGTATCGAAGCTCGTAAGGCATCGCGCCAAGCAAATTGCCATGGGCGATGATTTCGAAGTAGAGATCGCTCCCGGAGACCTGGTGAAAGCACTCGGACCGAGTCATGCGAAAGACAAATACCAGGGCAACGATTACGCCGGGGTAGTTACCGGACTGGCCTGGACCTCGACCGGTGGTGATATTCTCTTTATTGAAACCTCGCTTACCAAAGGCAAAGGCAAACTTACGCTTACCGGTAACCTGGGTGAGGTAATGAAAGAAAGTGCCATTATTGCCATGGAATACCTGAAAGCACATTCCTCACTTATCGGGCTTGAGCAGGAAGTATTCGACAAATGGAACGTCCACGTGCACGTTCCCGAAGGAGCCACCCCGAAAGACGGTCCTTCGGCCGGTATTACCATGCTTACGGCTATTGCCTCGGCACTTACCCAGCGCAAGGTAAAGAGTCACCTGGCCATGACCGGGGAGATCACCCTGCGCGGTAAAGTGCTTCCGGTTGGAGGAATCAAGGAGAAGATCCTTGCTGCGCGAAGAGCGGGAATTACCGACATCATTCTTTGCGAGCAGAACCGCAAGGATATCAAAGACATAAAACCTGATTACCTGAAAGGGCTCGCCTTCCATTTCGTGACCGAGATGAAGGATGTACTTGTCGCTGCATTGCTAGAGGAGAAGGTAACTGAAGCGATTGAGGTGAATTGAATTTAGGCTTGCGGAACAGGTAGTTTTTTGCCTGTTCCTGCATCCCGATCAGGAACAGGCAACCCTGAGTTGACGGTTCCCGTTATTTAAAGGTCCCCGTTGTGCGCATTTGGTCTTTAATTTCTACTTTTGATTTAAATCAATGCCCTTCATGACGAAAAAACTACAGGTAATCAGGGGAATCCTCACCTTAATTGCTGTGTTTTTGCTGGTTTCAGCCAGTGCCCAGACACCAATGCCTTCCTATTACTACGCCAATAAAAAGCCGGGTTCCCTAAAAGGACTACGTATTGAAGTTGCGCCGTATTCCAAGCCGCTGATCGGGCTAGAGGAATCTTACAAACCTTCGTTCCTGGACGTTACGCTTGCCTATTCGTGGCAGCTGGTTCCCGGATACCACAAAGCCACATTTGCCCCGGAGATCGCACTGTTCTTCAATTATGCTTCTTATGCAGCAAAAGAAGATACGCTGATCTACCCGGTATTGAAGTCAGACCAGCTGGTGGATTACGGGAAACTGGCGCTGTCTAATTTCACCATTTACCACGGAGGTGCACAGATCATTTTCTGGAACAATACCCAGGAAAAGCTACAGATCGGACCCGGTATCGGTGTTTCTGTAGGGCGATATTCTTACGATTACTACGCTACTGCAAAACCTGACAGCAGCCTGCAGTCGGGCGAGTTCGACCACGAGTTTGTGTCGTTTTCACCGAGCCTAGGCGCCAAGTACGCCCTTAACGATAACATGCGTCTGAGTTTCAACCTGGTGTACAACATGATCTTTGAAACTTCCGGTAAATCATCCGAGCTCGATCACATCAACCCGGATTTCAGTAAAGCGTATTCAGTGCTGGCACCGAAAATCGGTTTCACTTATATCTTCAAACAAAAATAAAGATGAGAAAGATCCACGCATTCGTTGCCATACTGGTGATATTCCTGGTGGTTTCCTGCGATAAGGATAAGCGTTATCTTACGGAAGAGGAGGTTGCTGCGTTTGAAAGCACCGCAAATCCTGTTGTTAAAGATATCGTATACATCTACCAGAACGAGGTGTACCTGCTGGACAATCCGGACGGAACCCCGCGAAAGCTGACCAAGAGCGGTTTTGGGAAATATCAGCCCAGGATCAGTCCGGATCACAGCAAGGTAGCGTTCCTGGATTCATTGGCGAATTGTCACGTAATTGGCATCAGCGATACCAGTATCCATTCGGTGTATCCCAAATTCTACGTGACCAACGACTACGACTGGAACCCGAATCCGAACCCCGCCATGTCTGACGGACTTTTCCGCCTGTTTGAAGACAGTGTTTATTTTACGGATGTGAGGCTGGACATGCCGCAGGAAAACCTGGCTGAAGGAAACGAGATCCATGCGCTTACTTTCGATCCGTCAGGGAACATGTTCTTCCTGCTTACCGAAGATGACGATCCGGAAGGCATCATGAAATTGTACAAGTGGCAGAAGATAAAGGGCAGAACAGGTAAGTATTTTGTGATGAGTACGGATGAGCCCATCTTCAAATCCCAATACGTCAATCTCAGCTGCTCGCAGAATGGCGATCTTCTCCTGAAGGTGGCATCAGATCCTGCATCGCCTGTGGTTGATGCATATTACGTTTATCCTGCCGGACAGATCAAATCCAGCATCCGGAAACAGCAAACCGGGATAGTGGACGTATGGTACAACGGTTCTTCGAAACAGGCGGTGGTATACGGATTCAATCCTGTTACCCAAAAGATTCAGTTCACTGTTAAGAACTTCCAAGGCTATGCGCGGTCAGTAGACCGCAATGTCAATCCGGTGACGGTGAAGGGAGTGAGTTCCTTTAATTTCAAGTAGGTTTTTTTAACCGCAAAGGGCACTAAGATTTTACGCAAAGGGCGCAAAGAATTGATGTTCTTTGCGCCCTTTGCGCTTTTCCTTTGCGCTCTTTGCGGTTAAAGCTTGGTAAAATCAAACCCTCAGCTTCGACTTCCGGTATCCATACAGGAAATACACCACCAGGCCAATCAGCAACCAAACGGTAAACCAGATCCAGTTACTTGGCGCCATACCTGTAAGCAGATAACAGCAGGAGAGTAGTCCCAGTACCGGTATAAGCGAATACTTTCTGATGACTGCGAATACAGCAACGATCGCCCACACCAGGTAAAATACAATGAACGGGAAATTGGTGGAGAAAGCACCGTGATCAAAATTGAATAACTCGCCGAAATAACCCGGTTGGAACCAGGCCAGTGCGATCCAGATCAGAATACTGAGCAACGGGATAATGTACTGCCCGTTGATGTAAGGCAGGTTGAACCTCCCTTTGCTTTCTTCTGCTGTTTTGGGAGGAAGCGACAGTACGCCTCCGCAAACCAGTACAAAGGCGAATAAGGTGCCAATACTGGTGAAATCGAGTACGAAGGTCTCATCGGTGAACAGGATCGGAATTCCGACTACGAGACCGGTGATAATGGTAGCAAACCCGGGAGTCTTGTATTTCGGGTGGATGGAAGAGAAACGTTTCGGCAACAGTCCGTCGCGGCTCATGGTCATCCAGATTCTTGGCTGTCCCATCTGGAATACAAGTATAACACTGGTCATGGCAACCACTGCTGCAACCGAAACCACGAGCAGCATCCATTTTACCCCTTTTATCTTGAATACTTCTGCAAGCGGATCGCTTACATTCAGCATACTTGAAGGCACCATCCCCGTAAGTACCAGCGAAAGCAGGATGTACACTACGGTACAGATCACCAGCGACCAGATCATTCCTTTCGGAAGGTCGCGCTGCGGATTCTTGCTTTCTTCCGCAAGGGTAGAAATGGCATCGAAACCAATGTAGGCAAAGAAAACAGCAGCCACGCCGCCCATTACACCCTTAAACTGGTTGGGCATGAAAGGAGTCCAGTTGTCGATGTCGATGTACATGGCGCCCACAACGATTACCAGTATAATGATGAGCAGTTTGATAAGCACCATGAAGTTGCTCACATTGCGGGATTCGCTTACGCCGACATAGACCAGCCACGTAATGATCACATTGATAAGCAGCGCGGGAAGATCGAAAATGATGTGCAGTCCGCCTATTACCGGCGCATTGAGCCAGGCGGTGAGTCCTTCACCGGCAGTACTGTCAAGGAACGCGCGGTGAGCAGACCGGTAGTTGCAGGTCATCCATTCCGGGATGTGCAATCCGGTGGCATCGAGCAGGTTGGTGAAGTATCCGCTCCATGAGAAGGCGACATAAATGTTTCCGATGGAATATTCCATGAGCAGGGCCCAGCCGATGATCCAGGCAAACAATTCTCCGAATGAGATGTAGGCGTAAGTGTATGCGCTTCCTGAAGCGGGAACCCTGGAGGCAAATTCTGCGTAGCAAAGTGCCGTAAATCCACAGGCAATTCCGCAGATGATGAACAGCAGGATAACTCCCGGTCCACCGCTGAAGCAGGCCTGTCCCATGCTGCTGAAACTCCCGGCACCGATAATGGCCGCGATTCCAAATGCGGTGAGGTCTCTTACGGTAAGTGATCGGGTAAGCCCGGCACCACCGTGGGTTCCGTCACCGGTCTCTGACAATGCGGAGCTGAGTGACTTTTTTCTGAAAAGGGGTAATGACATAGTGTCTCGTCAGGTAAAGCGGTGAAGTTAATGATTTCGGGAACCAAAAATGGAACTGCCTATACGAACCAGTGTTGATCCGTGTTTAACGGCCAATGGATAGTCGCTGCTCATTCCCATCGACAATTCGGTAAGATCAACGTTGGCGAGTTTCAGGTCCTTTAGCGAAAGAAATAGTTTTTCCAACGTACTGAACTCCTGTTCTATGAGCGACAGGTCTTCGGAAAAACTGGCCATTCCCATCAAACCGACAATTTTTATGTGTTCCAGGGTACGGAGTTCCTGGGATCGTAAAACGTCTTCCACCTCACCGGGCTCAAGTCCGAATTTGCTTTCTTCGCTGGCAATGTAAACCTGCAGCAGGCAATCGATCACGCGACCATTCTTCGCCGCTTGTTTATTGATCTCCGTGAGCAGTTTAATGCTGTCTACCCCGTGAACCAGATGCACGTAAGGAGCGATGTACTTTACCTTATTGCTTTGTAAGTGGCCGATAAAATGCCAGCGGATGTCGTTCGGAAGGACCGCCTGTTTTTCCTGCAATTCCTGGATGTAGTTCTCGCCAAAGTGCCGCTGACCGGCATTGTAGGCCTCGAGAAGATTTTCAACAGGCTTGGTTTTGCTTACAGCAACAAGGGTTACAGTCGTCGGGAGTTCAGAGGTTATAGAACTTAAATTCTGTGCAATGCTCATCGGGAAAATGAATTGCTGCAATGATACTGTTTTTCCGTCAAGGCTGATTTATGTGATGATTCAGTAACTTGCCGTCAAAATTCCCCAGAAAATTCAGGTTATGACAAATAAGATCGTTTTGCTCGGCTCCGGCGAACTTGGTAAAGAACTCGTTATTGCATTGAAAAGACTGGGGGAATATGTGGTGGCATGCGACAATTACGCAAATGCCCCGGCGATGCAGGTAGCCGACGAGTTTGAGGTGATCGACATGCTGGATGGAAATGCACTGGATGCCATAATTGCCAGACATCAGCCTAAATTGATCGTTCCTGAGATCGAAGCGATCCGTACAGACCGTTTTTACGATTACGAGAAAGCCGGTCATACCGTGGTTCCGAGTGCACGAGCTGCCAATTTTACGATGAACCGCAAACTGATCCGTGACCTGGCTGCCATAGAACTTGGTGTTAAAACCGCTGATTACCGCTATGCCGATCAGCTCGCCGATTTTACCAAAGCAGTTGCCGAAATCGGTATTCCATGCGTTGTAAAGCCGCTGATGTCTTCTTCAGGCAAGGGACAGAGCGTGATACGATCGGAAGCCGATGTGGAAAAAGCCTGGAACTATGCGCTGGAAGGCAGCCGGGGCGACCTGAAAGAGGTAATTGTTGAGGAATTCATCCCGTTTGATTCCGAAATTACGTTGCTTACGGTTACACAGAAAGACGGCTCTACCTTGTTTTGTCCGCCGATCGGTCACCGCCAGGAACGAGGCGATTACCAGGAAAGCTGGCAGCCAGCACTGGTAACCCCGGCACAATTGGAGAAGGCACAGCAAATGGCAGAGAAAGTTACCCGCGGATTGACCGGTTACGGCATTTGGGGAGTAGAATTTTTCCTGAGTGGCGATGAGGTGTATTTTTCTGAATTGTCGCCACGACCGCACGATACGGGCATGGTCACCCTGGCAGGAACCCAGAATCTTTCAGAATTCGAATTGCACGCAAGAACGATTCTCGGACTACCCATTCCTTCGATCAGTTTGTTGAGAGACGGCGTGAGTGCTGTTGTACTTGCCTCAGCAAGCAGTACCGAAACTCCAGTTTTTACTGGTATTGCTGAAGTATTGAACGCAACCAATACTGACGTCCGCATCTTTGGCAAACCGACTACGCGACCTTACCGCAGGATGGCGGTTGTGCTGGTGTCAGAAAAGGTGGAGGATGAGGTGGATATGGAGGTGCTGAAGAAAAAGGCGGTGGAGCTGGCGGGGGTGATAAAAGTGAAGTAGTAGGTGGTATTGAGGAGGTCTCTCGC
>JAZKEZ010000206.1:23652-28741 GCA_040386675.1 Bacteroidota bacterium
CGAGATGACAGTGCTGCGATTGAGGTGCCAGTGCTGCTCCGTCATCTCGAGCGCAGCGAGAGATCCCATCGTTCCGGGCATTTAGCTAATGAAGTTAACAAGCACCCACGTCATCTCGAGCGCAGCGAGAGATCCCATCATGAAAGGGCTTTACCTAATAAAGTTAACGAGCACCCGCGTCATCCCGAGCGTAGCGAGAGACCTACTTCAACGGCACCCTCACCATCGTATGCTCCCACTTCATCACCAATTCAGGCTTTGCAAGGTCTTCAATAGTAATGGCAAACTGTTCGGTCAATTCCGGGGTGGTTTCAACCGGGATCTCTACCGCAATAGCATCAAACGCCGCTTCGCGCAGCGCCTGTTCTTCGAAATTCACTCCCCACGGGTACATCTTCGAATTAAAGATCACGATCCATTTGTCGGGTTGGGGTATCGTCCACAATGAATATTTGCCAGCCCTTAGTTTTTTGCCGTCAACAACCAGGTCGTGATTGCTGATGAACACAGTTGCCTCGTTGGCTCCGGTTCTCCACACTTTGCCATACGGCACGAGTTCGCCAAAGATCTTCCGGTCTTTTTTCCACGGTCTTCCATAGGTCACTTCAATACGCAACCCGTTTTTCTCAAACAATACGGTTTCCTGTGGGCTGAGTTTTGCCTCTGCCGGCAAAGACAGGCGATAAGCGATGAAGGCAAGCGCCAGCAAAGCTATTACGGCTGATATCCATTTAAGAGTTCTGGTCATTCGCAAAAGGGTTATTCGCAATCAAAAATAAAAGGAAAACGTTGCACGCGACTATTGATTGTCCGTGACAAGTTAAGGTAAACCGAGCATTTGACGGAATTGTTCTTTCCCAACCGGCAGTTTTACCAGGTTTCCGATGAGCAAAAGTGCACGGTCAACCCTCAATTGCGGATTTTTTACTGAGGCGACATAATGGATAATGTAGCGCTTCCTGCCGGGGGTGAGGAGTTCAAAACGCCGGTTTCCTTCAGGATGCTGGTCGAGGACTTCCCGGAGTTCTTCGGGCATATCCATGCCGTATTCGCTGAGGTCTTCTGTCAGTACCAGTTCGGCCACATCTCCGATTCCGACCCCGGCCTCCTTCAGTCGTTTTGCAGTGATGTTGATGCAAGCCTCGCCGTCGCCAAATGCCTGGAAACCGCCCTGAAAGGCTTTTGCGCCGTTCACACTGCACAGGAAACGCTTGTTGCTGGTTCCGCCGACTTGTTTAACGATCTCAGCGGGAATCCACAACACAGCCATGTTGAGGTAGTCGAGTTTTTTTATCTGGGTGGTGAAGGTGAAGGGCATGAGTATTGGTTTTTTTAACCGCAGAGGGCGCAGAGGCAGGCGCAAAGAGCACAGAGGGCTTCGCGTTCTTTGCGTAAACCTTTGTGCTCTTTGCGGTTAAAATTCAATCAATCTTAACTCCGCTTCCAAATTCAAACACCGTCAGTCCGCTGCGCAGTTTTGGTTCTACCCAAGTGCTTTTCGGCGGCATATACAGGTTGTTGTCGGCAATTTCTTTTACCTGCTGGATCGAGGTGGGGAATAGCCAGAAACCGATCGCGAATTTGCCGGAATTCACCTGCTTCTCAATGTTCTTAAATCCGTCTTTACCGCCAATGCAGGTCAGTCGTGTGTCTGTTTTCACATCACCGATTCCCAGGATCGGGACAAGGATTCTTTCGGTGATGATGTATGGATCGAGTTTTTCAACCGGTGAGGCATCTGCCCCGGGATTTTTCTTCAGCTCAAGGTCGTACCAGGTTTTATCTAGGTACATCGCAAACTCATGAATAATGTGTGGTTTGGCTGCCTGACCGTCGGCGGCAAGCGTAACCACAAAGTCGCGCTCAAGTTCCTGCAACAGTTGCTCAGTAGATTTTCCGTTGAGGTCGGTTACCAGTCGGTGAAACGGCTCGATGTGCATTTCACTTTCCGGGATGAGGATGCTCATGAAGAAATTGGCCCCGTCGTTGGCTTCCATCGCAGGGTTTTCCTGTCGTCTCTGCTGCGCCAGCTTGTGACTGGATGCAGAGCGGTGATGTCCGTCGGCGATATAAAAGGCATCTATAGCGGCAAAACGCTGCTCTATGCGTGCAATGTGCTGCTTGTCCCAAACCGGCCAGAGTTGGTGACGAATGGTATCTGTTGTGGTAAAATCGAAATCGGCACGCGTTTCGGCGTACTGATCTACCAGTTCCTGGATGCCGCTATCGTCGGGATAAGTAAGCAATACCGGCTCTGCATGAAATTCTGTCGCGTCGAGGTAATTCACAAAAACCTGCTCACGCTCAGTCAGCGTATGCTCGTGGATCTTGATCTTTCCGGCCTCATAATCGTAAACTGATGTACAACCCAAAATCCCTGTGAATACAAGGTTGGGCTGGGTCTGGCGATAAATGTAAAACCCTGGCTGCTCGTCGGTATGGAAATAATCGTTCTTCACCCATTCGTCAAAACGATCCTTTACCAGCTTGAACCGGTCAAGGGTGTTTTTGGTCGGTTTCAGTCCCAGAGAAGCCTCCGGATTGATGAGGTGCAGGAAGGTATACGGATTCCCGTTAAGCTTGTCCTTTAACTCGTTTTTCGGGTAACTGATGTAAGATCTCGAAGCAACAAGGTGAGCTTTGTCGCGTGGCGGACGAATGGCCTTAAAAGGTTTAAAGATCGGCACGTAGAATAGTTTAGAGCATAAAAAACCGCCCTAAATTACTTTAGGACGGTTCTGTAAAAGGATTTCAGGCTTTTACCGACATGGCTTCGATAATGATATCGGCCATTTCAAGACCAATGCGGTCCTGGGCTTCGGCGGTTGCCGCTCCGATGTGCGGAGTAAGAGAGATTTCTTCGATCTGCAGTAATGCATCGTCTGGTGTCGGCTCGTTGTTGAACACATCGAGTGCAGCACCTGCAATTTTGCCATTTTTGATAGCTTCGGCCAATGCAGCCTCATCTACAGAACCACCGCGGGCCGTGTTGATGATGTAGGCGGTTGGTTTCACGTTTTTCAGCATTTCTGCATCGATCACTGCCTTGCCGTCGGCCTGAGCAGGAACGTGAAGCGAAATAAAATCAGATTGCTTCACCACTTCTTCCAGCGCATAACCTTTCAGCGTTACCGGAACTTCGCCGGCGCCGAAAATGTCAAGGGTAACGGTAATTTCAGCTTTGCTGCGGTCGAAGAAAATTACTTTCATGCCACAACCGAGTGCATACCTGGCGGTCTGCTGTCCGATTCGGCCCATGCCTACAATACCGATGGTTTTTCCGCGAAGTTCGCTTCCGGCTTCGTATTTTTTCTTCAGGTTCTTGAAGTTGGCTACCCCTTCAACCGGCATTTTGCGGTTCGCCTGGTGAAGGAATCTCGCCAGCGTAAAGCAATGTGCGATCACCAGTTCGGCAACAGAGATCGAGGACGCGCCGGGTGTATTCATCACCTTAACGCCTTTGCTGCGACCGTATTCCACGTCGATGTTATCCATTCCGACACCGCCGCGGCCTACGAACTTCAGGTTCGCACAGGCATCAAAAAGGTCTTTACGAACCTTGGTGGCGCTGCGTACCAGCAACACTTCGATGTGGTTGTTGTTCACGTAATCAATTAGTTGATCCTGGGGAACAAAAGTGGTTTGTACTTCGAAACCGGCTTTTTCCAAGGCACTGATGCCTTCTGCCGATAGTCCGTCGTTTGCAAGAATTTTCATACTGCTGTTATGTGTTTGATCAGGCTGTAACCCCAACTTTTACTTTCAGTGCTTTCATCACGTCTACCAATGCCTGAACGCTTTCCAGCGGAAGGGCGTTGTACATCGATGCGCGGTATCCGCCTACTGAACGGTGACCGTTGATCCCGCTGATGCCCTCGGCTTTCCACATGGCATCAAACTCGTCTTTCAGGCTCTCGTCGGTTAGAAGGAAACAGGCGTTCATGTTAGAGCGGTCTTCTTTCTCAACTGTTCCTTTGAACAGCGGGTTGCTGTCGATCTCGTTGTACAACAAGTCGGCTTTCTGCTGGTTGATCTTTTCGATCGCTTCCACACCACCGATTGATTTCAGCCACTCAAGAGTAAGCATCGATACGTAGATCGGGAATACCGGAGGGGTATTGAACATCGATTCTTTCTCAGCCTGAAGTTTCAGGTTAAGCATATCCGGAAGTTTGCGGCCGGTTTTTTCCAGCAGCTCATCTTTAACGATATACAGGGTGGTTCCAGCAGGTCCCATATTCTTCTGGGCACCGGCGTAAATGATCGCAAAATCGGCTACGTTGATCTTCTTGCTGAAAATATCCGAAGACATATCGCAGATCACCGGAACCGGAGATTTTGGGAACGCCTTGAACTGGGTTCCGAAGATGGTATTGTTTGAAGTGAAGTGGAAGTAATCCGCATCAGCAGGAATGGTAAAATCTTTAGGGATATAGTTGAAGTTTTTGTCTTCAGAAGAAGCCACAACCTCTACGTTTCCTACCAGTTTCGCTTGTTTGATCGCACCGGTAGCCCAAACGCCTGTATTGGCGTAAGCTGCTTTCCCGCCTTCTTTCATAAGGTTGAGTGCTGTCATGTAAAAACCAAGACTGGCGCCGCCTTGCAGGAAAAGAATGCTATAACCGTCAGGAACGTTCAGCAACTCCTTTACAAGAGCCTGTGCCTTAGCCATCACATTTTCAAAAGGTTTTGTACGGTGAGACATCTCGATCAGAGACAATCCCGTGTCTTCAAAGTTAATGACTGCCTGTGCGGCTTTTTCCAACACTGACGGAGGCAGGATACATGGTCCTGCGCTGAAGTTTAACGAATGCAAATTTCAGGTTTTTTTCAAATGGAAGACCCGTAAATCGCCGCAATATTTTCTGTCGTTTGCGGGATCAGGATTCAAAATTCCTTCAACAGTTGTTCAAAGCGCTCACGGCTTCGCGAAAAAGTGAATTTTTCACCGAGTTTAGCCAGGTTATCCAGATCAAACAGGTGATTTTGTGACAGTTCAACCAGTGAGAGCCGGGTATCGTCGAACTCGAAAAAATCGAGCAGTTGCGATAACTGGGAAACGGAAATGCAATTGGAAGTGATCACCGAA
>JAZKEZ010000207.1:0-1548 GCA_040386675.1 Bacteroidota bacterium
AACACGACTGGCAATCGGTAACCGATCACCTGGAGTTTCTACTTACTCATCCGCAAAAATCACTTGAAATGGGCGAAAATGCCCGCAAGCACATTGGAAACAATTACGAAATCGGAAAGCAGATCGCAAAACTGAGAAAGGTAGTCGGGGAGTAATGGGGATTGTAAGAAAGCAAAGTGCAATGAGTTCCCTGTTTGTATACACGGGGTTCATGGTGGGTGCACTGAACCTGTTGTACCTGCAACCCAAGTTCATGACCCCGGAGCAGATCGGGCTGCCTCGTGCTATTCTTGCTGTCTCATCCATCTTCCTGAATTTCGCGTTACTGGCATCTGCCAATGTAATGCTCAAGTTTTTCCCGTTTTACCGCGATCACCTCGAGGAGCGAAAGAACGATATCCTTCCGCTCACGGTATTGCTGTCGCTCATCGGTTTCCTTCTCACAGTTACCATCAGCTTTATCTTTAAGCAGGATATCATTGCCTACTTCAGCATAAAGTCCCCGCTGTTTGCCACCTATTACAACTGGGTCTACGTATTTTCTGCATTGCAGGTAGCCTATACTGTGCTGGAAACGTATAGTCAGAGCTGGCTACTTACCGTGTTTCCCACTTTCAACCGCGAGATTGTCCAGCGGGTGTTTACCACGGTTTGTGTGCTGCTGTTTGCCTGGGGAATATTCGGTTACGACGTATATGTCATGCTGTTTTCGTTTACCTTTTTCCTTCCCGTTGTCCTGCTTGGCAGCAGTTTGTGGAAATCGGGAAAGCTGCATTTTCCAAGACGTTTCAGTAAGGTGACCCGCAGGTTGAAAGGGAAGATGTTTACATACGGATCTTACATGTATGGCGGTGTGGTCATCTCTGCCCTGGCGGCCCAGATGGATTCTATTTTTATCGCCGGTGAAGTGGGGCTCGCCGCAACAACGGTATACATGATCTCGGATTACATTGCCACGATTCTTATTGTGCCTTCGCGAACCATGGCCGGGGTGATCAGTCCGTTGTATTCCCGGGCGTGGAAAGAAAAGGGATTGGCCCAGATTGCCTCGCTATACAGTAAATCATCGCTCACGCAGCTGGTGCTGGCGCTGGGCATGTTCGGTTGCATCTGGCTCAATATCGATAATGCAATCCGTTTTCTCGGACCGGAATATGCATCAGGAAAAGAGATCATATTCGTGTTGTGTATTGCTAAATTGCTCGACCTGAGCTTTGGACTAAACTCAGAATTACTCACCACGTCCAATTCCTGGCGGTTTAATTTCCTGTCGTATGTGATCCTCGTGCTGACCATCATCCCGCTTAATTTTTTTATGATCCGTTCGCTCGGACCGATTGGGGCCGCCTGGTCGAAGCGCTCCAGCGAGGGCCGCGATTATCTCTCGGTCAAGCTGGACGACCCGAGTTTCAACGCTCCGATCTACGCCAACCTCTTCGACGATGAAGACGCCGAGACCTTCACCCTCATCTGGTCCCGCAGCCGCAAGCCTAACGGCGACTGACGCGCCAATATGTGAAACGCCCCGCTCATCCGAGCGGGGCGCTT
>JAZKEZ010000207.1:1558-4041 GCA_040386675.1 Bacteroidota bacterium
GAATGTACTGGCCTTCGGACTATTTAACGTGACCCGCTTTTTGTTTGTGTGGATCAAGTACAAGATGCAGCCGTTTTCCATGGATTCACTAAAATGCGTGCTGGTGTTTGTCACGTTCTTTACTGCCTGCTACTTCATTCCTTATGCCGGCAACCTTTACCTCGATGCATTCATGCGACTGGCTTTGTTCGGTTCTGCCTATGTGATCGCCATTTTTACCCTTAATATTTCCGAAGATATCCAGGCCATTTTGCGTGGTATTTTCTCTAAGCTCCCATTCCTGAAAATCAAATGAAAAAACTCCTGTTCAGCGCAGCCATACTGGCTTCAGCTTCATTGCAAGCACAAAACCCGGCTTACGAAAACCTGCGGTACCTCACCAAAACCATCGGCGCGCGACTCAGCGGATCTGAGAATGCGCAGAAAGCAGTAGAGTGGGGCAAAAAAGTAATGGAGGATAGTGGTTTTGATACCGTTTATCTTCAGCCTGTAATGGTTCCGCATTGGGAAAGGGGCAAAATCGAAAGTGCCTTTATCCATTCCAAAGAAGGTACTCGCGTATTGAGCGTTAAAACCCTTGGCGGTTCGGTTGGAACGGCAGATACGCTGATCCGTGCCGGGATTGTTGAGGTAAAGAGTTTCACCGAACTTGAAAAACTGGGACGTGAAAAGATTGCCGGGAAAGTAGTATTGTTCAACCGACCGATGGACCCGAAATTCAAAGATACGTTCAAGGCATACAGCGGTGCGGTAGATCAGCGCGGCGACGGTGCCTGGCAGGCTGCCCGTTATGGAGCCGTTGCCGTTATGGTTCGCTCAATGAGCCTGAAGCAGGACCTGTTTGCACATACCGGGTCGCTGCATTACAAAGACTCTATTCCACGCATTCCGGCCATTGCGGTAAGTACTACAGATGCCGACTGGATCTCACAAAACCTTACCGGCGATCAGGATCAGAAAGCGGTGATCAAACTTTCTGCAAAATGGTACGAAGATGCTCCTTCATACAATGTGATCGGCGAATTGAAAGGCAGTACTAAAAGGAATGAGATCATCGTGATCGGTGGTCACCTGGACAGCTGGGATGTGGGCGAAGGTGCACACGATGACGGTGCGGGAATTGTTCACAGCATAGAGGCGGTACGTTTGCTCAAAGCCGAGAAATACAAGCCGAAACACACCATTCGCTGCGTTTTGTTCATGAACGAGGAAAACGGTAACCGCGGCGGACAGCGTTATGCGTTCGTAGCCGACTCACTAAAGGAGAAACACGTGGCAGCCATAGAAAGCGATCGCGGCGGTTTTGCACCCGAATCGTTTTCAATAGATGGAGATACTGCACTGATCAGCAAATGGCAGAAATTCCTGCCTGCGCTTAAGCCATACGGTATCAGTGAAATTTATGCCGGTTACGGCGGAGTGGACATCGGTCCGTTAAAGAAATACAACCCGTCTATTCCATTGGTTGGGTTTGCTCCTGAGAGTACCCACTATTTCGATTACCACCACGCCGACAGCGACCGGTTGGAAGCAGTAGACCCGAAAGAATTGGAAGATGGAGCGAAGGCTTGTTCGAAGATGATCAGGTTGTTGGATAATGAGATGAGTAGATAATTAGATGATTAGATGATGTGTTGATTAGATGATGTGTTGATGCGCAATTAAACAAATCACCAAATCAACAAATCATCACATCAACAAATCATCACATCAACAAATCATCTAATCCTTATACGGCAACCACGTCTGCGTTCTGTAAAAAAACGCAATGTATCCGCGCAGTTGCAGCTTGCCGCCTTCTACCCATATTTTGCAGTCGTATACTTTCCCGTTTTCAGGATCGAGAATGGTACCGTCTTTCCAGGTAGTGCCGTCTTTCTTCAATCCCCGGATGATTTCAAGTCCGAGTATTTTCGCGCCTTTACGGTCGCCGGTGCAATTCTGACAGCTGGGGTTCTGGTCGAGGTTCGGTGCACGGAACAGTTTGATCACTTTTCCATAAAGCTTGCCGCCTTTTTCGTAGATCTCTACTACCGATTTTACCTTGCCGGTTTCATCATCCACCGTTTTCCATTTCCCGACAGGAGATTGGGTGTATCCAACAATCGAGACTAAAAAAAGCAGAATAGTTAAAATTGATGTTTTTACCGTTGCGGTCATACTTTCGTTTTTTCGGGGTTAAGCTCAGTAGATTTGGGATGAGGAGACTTGTTTAGGCTCGCGTTCAACTCATATCCGATCAACAATATAATACTATTAAACTGTACCCAGAGTAATAGAACGATAATTGTTCCCAGCGATCCATAGAATTTATTGTAGTTGCCAAAGTTGTTCACGTAGTAGGCAAAGCCTTGGGAAACAAGGATAAATGAAACGGTGGCCAGGATGGAACCTGGTGTAAAATAGCGGTACTTTCTTCTCCTTGGGCCGCCGACGTAATACATCACCGAGATGGCCAGGTTAAAGAACAGCAACACCGTCAG
>JAZKEZ010000207.1:4051-6968 GCA_040386675.1 Bacteroidota bacterium
AAGTGGATCAGCACGAGCTCAATTCCCTCTTTTAAAAATCCGTGGCGCAGGGCATAACCTAATACTGCCTCACTGAAGGTGATCACCACGAAAGGAGGGAGGATAAGCACCGGGAGAAAGAAAACCAGTGAAACAGCGATCAGGCGTGAACGATACGGATTGTTTTTTTGCTGGGCCTGATGATAGGATCCGTTGAATCCCTCGAATACCGCCATGATGGAGTTAGAGGCGTAATACAATCCGAGGACAAAAGAGATCGACAGGAAGGTATCGTGTTTATAAGCGATCAGGTCGGTAAGCGTACCTTCTACCAACTGGAACGTACTGGCGGGAAGCAATTCTTCGATACTCCTGATCAGGTCTTCCTGAAAGTTGGTCACCGGAATGTACGGGATGAGCGTAAACAGCAGGATCAGAGTAGGAGCAAGGGCCAGCAGGATCTTAAACGAGATCGCAGATGCACGGGTCAGTAATTTGCCCTTATGAAATCCCTCCCAGATCAGCGACAGTACCGAATAGAGGCTGTATCCGTGACAACCCGGCGGTTTAACGCGCTGAAGCGCCGAAACGGTGCCGTGAACCGGTCCGGAATTTAAAATGATCGCTTTCCAGTTAGTCCTGGTCATTGTACGGCTTTGAGACTCAGGTCAAGACTTTTTACCGAGTGGGTAAGCGCCCCTACAGAAATGAAGTTTACACCGGTTTTGGCGTAATCGGCAATAGTGGCTTCGGTAATGCCGCCGGAGGCTTCAGTCTCATACTTACCTCCGATCTTAGCCACTCCCGAGATCATATCCGGAATCGAGAAGTTGTCGAGCATGATGCGGTGAACGTTGCCGGTTTCCAAAATCTGATCGAGCTCGTTGTGATCGCGTGCTTCGATCTCGATCTTAATGTCGAGCCCGTTTTCGCGGATATAGGCATTGGCTTTTTCAATGGCCTGGCGAATTCCACCTGCGTAATCAATGTGATTGTCCTTGATCATCATCATGTCGTACAGTCCCATCCGGTGATTGGTTCCGCCACCGATCCGAACGGCCCATTTTTCGAGCATGCGCATGTTTGGGGTAGTCTTGCGGGTATCGAGTATGCGACAGCCGTACGGAGTTAGTATGCTTTGCAGTCGGTTGGCAATGGTGGCAATACCGCTCATGCGCTGCATGCAGTTGAGCAGCAGTCGTTCGGCGGCCAGGATGCTCCTCGAGCTCCCGCTTATGGTGAATGCTTTATCGCCGGGAATCACAGGAGTTCCATCGTTAATGAAAATCTCCATCTCAAGAGTAGGATCCACCTGCTTTACCACCTGTTGTGCCACTTCAACACCTGCCAGGATACCGGCATCTTTAACCAGTAATACGGCTTTTCCAACAGCCGATTCGGGAATGCAGGCCAATGCGGTGTAATCGCCCGGTCCGATGTCTTCGGCTAAGGCTTGTGTAATAAAAGATTCTAGAGTGGTCATAGCGGCAAATATCGGAATTGTGGGGTATCTGGTGATGGTTTTTTAACCGCAAAGGGCGCTGAGGCTTACGGAAAGACTACAAAGTGGAAGGTGGAGGAAAAGTAACACATGAAAAAGGCCGCCATAGGGCAGCCTTTAAAAAGTTATCAGGTGATATTACAATCCCGCGGCTTTCTCTATCCTCAGTTCCTTCACCAAATATCTCCCGTTTTCATTTTTCAGAAAAAAGGTAACCCGGAAACTGCCGGTTTTAGTGGTTAGCGTACCGATGCGGTAAATGTCGTTGGTTCGCGATGAACCTTCGTGATTGATCCCGAATTTTAGCGCCGGGTTGCGGTCGAAAAACGACTTAAGGATCTGTGCCGCCTGTGCTTTGCTGTATACATCGTCATTTCCATCCACACTCAGGTCGATGTTGGCCAGGAATAATTCGCTTACTCCCGATGAGTTGCCGCTGTTCAGTGAAGCTGTTATTTTGTTCACTTCGTTGGTTTGAGCAACCATCACATTCATTACCAATACACCAACCGCACTTAGCAAAAACTTTTTCATCTATCGGTTATTTGAGCACACCTTTGCAAAAACGATTCCACGGTTGGAAAAGCCTGAATGAGCGCGTTGTTTGAGTACTAAATTAGAATTTTACCAACTGGACCGCAGTTTAATTTTTAACATTTTTCAACACGTGCGGGTGTTGGGCTAGTTTTGCAGTCATGACCATCAGACTCATCTATATCGGAAAGACTTTTCAGCCCTTTATTGCTGAAGGATGCCAGGAATTTGAGAAGCGTCTCAAAAAGTACATAAAGCTGGAGGTGATCATTCTTCCGGATGTAAAACAACAGGGATCGATGGAGCCCGCGCAACTTAAGAAACACGAGGCACAGCTGGTGTTAAAGCAGCTGAAGTCTGAAGATTTTCTGGTACTACTGGACGAACGCGGCGGACAACTGTCCTCCGTCGATTTTTCCAAAAACCTGCAGGAGAAAATGAATCGTGGCACAAAAACGCTGTGTTTCCTTGTAGGCGGGGCGTTCGGCTTTGACGAACAGCTGTACCAGCGGGCCAATGAAAAACTGTCGTTTTCTAAAATGACCTTTTCGCACCAGATGATCCGGTTGTTTCTTACCGAACAGATATATCGCGCTTTTTCCATTCTGAAAAATGAACCGTATCATAATGAATAGTTGTTCTGTGGTTTATGTCGCTTAGTTTGTCGCTGTTACTTTTTTATAAAAAGTAACGCAAAAACTGTCGCTTCTTTTACTTCACTGCGCTTCACTCACAACATTGCGACCCGTTCGGCGATCTGGTCGTTCCTCCCAGCTTCCTCCGGGTGCCCGCATGTTGTTTCGCTCCGCTTGTTCCGTAAAAGAGGCGACCCTCCTACCGTATTTAGCAGTGGTCCAGCATCAGTGTTTTTTGGTTCGAGATGATTGATGAACCAAAAAACAC
>JAZKEZ010000208.1:0-17515 GCA_040386675.1 Bacteroidota bacterium
TCCCTCGCTGCGCTCGGGATGACGGTGCTGCAATTTGTCTTATCATCTTTGCGTAAAAACTTAGCGGCCTTTGTGGTTAACTATTTGCGGTTAACTAAGGGAATACAAGTATTTTGTAATTCCAATCTGTGGGTGGGCTAATCATCTAGATCCCTATCAAATACGCTGTATTACATAGTCTATGGATTTGCTTGAAAATCCAACAAGGGAAGATTATAATTCTTTTTGGTTGTTAAAACATAGAAGGAATGAACTAAAATTGTTCACCAATCCTAATATTGTTTCTATTTCAAAAATTTTACTCAACCGATGAAAAAAACTCTTCTGGCAGCAATCGCCCTTGCCTCTCTGGGTACGGCTTCAGCTCAGACCATTTATTCTGAGAATTTCAACACTGCCACACCGAATCAGATGCCAGCCGGCATGACTGAAGTAAACAACGACGGAAGTGTTCCGAATGCAGCTCTTGCAACCTATAACTTCGAAAACCACGGTTGGGTTACCCTTGCTGGTAACGGTGGGAACATTCTTGCGATCAGTTATTCTTACATGACTCCGCAGGCGGACGACTGGATGATCACTCCTGCTATTATACTTGACGGAGACTGTCAGGTGAAGTGGAAAGGTGCCGTTCAGTACGCTGCTCCTAACAACGACGGTTACGATGTTCGTCTTTCGACCACCAACACCGACCTGGCCAGCTTTACCGAGGTGATCTACAGTACCGATGGCGAAGTAGCAACTGGTCAGTTCATTCCTCACACTGCCGATCTTTCAGCTTATGCAGGTCAGACTGTATACATCGCTTTCCGCAACAACAGCAAAAGCCGTACGCTACTGATCATGGATGATATCGAGGTGGTAAAATACACGCCAACCGTGGATCTTAAACTGAACGACCTTACTATGCTGAAATATGCTCCTACAGGTTCTTCAGACAAGATCACTGCTGTATTGAGCAACGTAGCATCGAAAACCATCACTTCATTTGATTTCTACTATTCAATCAACGGTGGTGCCGCAACGAAAGAAACCGTAACCGGTATCAGTGTTTACGGAGGTGCTGCTTATACTTATGAAGCACAGGGTTCCTTGAACCGCGCGACCAACGGAACTTATCCTGTTAAGGCATGGATAGCTAACATTAACGGTGCAGGTGCTGACAACTCAGCAGCTAACGATACCGTAAGTGCTAATTTCTACGCGTATTCAGGAACTGTTCCTGAGAAGAGAGTAGTAATTGAAGAAGGAACAGGTACCTGGTGCCAGTTCTGTCCACGTGGTACTGTTTACATGGACTCGATTGCCAAAGTACATCCAGACAAAGCGGTACTTATCGCAGTACACAACAACGACCCGATGGTAAACGCAGTTTACGATGCAGGTTTCCGCACGCAGATCACCGGTTTCCCAAGTGTACTGGTAGATCGTAAAACACTAACCGATCCACTTTACATCTTTACTGAGTTCAACAAGAACAAAGATCTTTACGGTCTTGCGAACCTTAACTTCACTGCAACTTACGACGCTACTACCAAGAAAGTAACCGGAGACCTGGCTGCAACATTTGCTGCTCCTGCCGATGGCGATTTCCGTGTAGCGATGGTAATTACTGAGAATCACGTAACCGGAACCACAGCTGCTTACAACCAGGTAAACTATTACTCTGGCGGAACTACTCCAATGGGTGGATACGAAAACAAAGCAAACCCGGTTCCTGCTGCACAGATGGTGTATGATTTCGTTGCCCGTGAGATCGTAGGTGGTTTCAATGGTATGGCGGGAAGCTTGCCAGCTTCTATCGCTGCCGGCGAAACAAAGACTTACTCTTTCTCAAGTGCAGCTATTCCTGCAACTTACAAGAAGGAGAACCTGAAAGCCCACGTACTGCTTATCGATACTAAATACAACCGTATCTATAACGCGAAGACCGTAAACATTTCGAATGCTTCTGGTATTGCTGATGTGGCTGCTGTGAAGATCGAAAACGTATCTCTTTACCCGAACCCTGTTCAAAGCGAACTTAACGTGAAATTCAACGTGGTAGAAGCTGAGCAAGTGTTTGTGAGTGTGGTGAACGTAACCGGCCAGACCGTTATCGCTATCCCTGGAACCAACTACGGTGTAGGTGAGCAATCACTGCGCATCCCGGCTTCTGAACTTGCTGCAGGTGCTTACTTCCTGCAGATCGGAACTGCAAAAGGTGTGGTTTCTGAAGGATTCGTGAAGAACTAATTTAATGAGCTGATCCTTTTTAAAAGGATGGTTGAACCCGGTTGGTCGTGAGATCAACCGGGTTTTTTTGTAGTTAATAGAGAGGTGCAATGCCGGGGAGGTCCCTCGCTGAGCTCGGGATGACCTATTTGTAATTGTTGATGGAGAGTTGTCGTTGAGGCTCGAAAGGGAAGCGGAGCCTGTCGGAGTTGGCGGCTGAGCCTGTCGAAGCCGGACTTCGACAGGCTCAGTCACCGACTTCGACAGGCTCAGTCACCGCGGAAATTTTAAGCATAAAAAAACCCCGGGATTAACCGGGGTTTTTCAATGATTCAACGCTATGATTATGCTAGACGCACATTTTCAGCATTAGGACCTTTTTTACCGTCTACAGCTTCATAAGATACTGTATCACCTTCCTGAATTTTGTCTTTCAGGTTAGTTACGTGTACGAAGATGTCTTCACCGGTTTCATCGTTTGTAATGAAACCAAATCCTTTAGTTGTGTTAAAGAATTTTACTTTTCCTTGTGGCATTCTGTTGATTTAATTGAGAACAAAGGTATAATTTTTATTTAGCTGCCGAAGTTTTCCGGAAGGTTTCCAGTCCACATTCTAAAAAAGCTTTGTATTCAGCTACTTGAGGTGTGTATGCAACCGGGTGATTCAGCAGTTTTTCGTCAGGCGACAGGATCGCATAGTGGGGTTGTGAGTTGGTTTTGAAGGTTTCGGTCTCCAGTGTGGTCCATTTATCACCAATAGTTCTGATCTTCTTTTTCTTTCCAAGCGGGTTAATGTAATCGAACTGCTCGGATTCAGGCAGTTTCTCACGGTCGTCAACGTAAAGGGAGATTACTACGAAGTCTTCGTTGAGGTATTTGAATACGTCGGGTTTGCCCCACACCTGATCCTCCATTTTACGGCAGTTTACGCAGCCATAGCCGGTAAAATCGAGTAAAACAGGCTTGTTTACCTTTTTGGCATAAGCCATACCTTCTTCATAATCGTGGAAACAGCTCAGGTTGAGCGGGCATTCACTAGGATAGATCCAGCTGTAACCGCTGGCCGGAGCCAGTCCGCTGAGCAATTCGAGCGAGCGGAAACCTTTGTTCTGCTTGTCGTACATAAAACCGGTGCAGAAATAAATGGTAAGTGCCACGGTGATGGTACCCAGTACTTTGCGGGTCATGCTCAGTTTGGTTACCGGCGAATCATGCGGGAACCTGATCTTTCCGAACAGGTACAGCGATAGACCAATGCCTACAAGGATCCAGATGGCCAGGAAGGCTTCGATCTTAAGAATTCCCCAGTGACCCACCAAGTCGGCAGTAGAGAGGAATTTTGCAGCCAGTGCCACTTCAATGAAACCCAGCACTACTTTAACCGTGGTCAGCCATCCGCCTGATTTCGGCAGCGACTTCAGCATACCAGGGAACAATGCGAATACAGTGAATGGAAGAGCAAGTGCGAGACCGAAGCCACCCATACCGGCCGTGAGCTGCATGGCGCCTCCATCGCTGGTGAGCGATCCGGCGAGCAGCGAACCCAGGATCGGACCGGTACATGAGAAGGAAACCAGCGCAAGGGTAAGTGCCATAAAGAAAGTTCCGATCAATCCTCCGATCTCTGAGGCACTGTCGGCTTTGTTGGCCAGCGATGAAGGAAGCGTGATCTCAAAATATCCGAAGAAAGAGATCGCAAAAACGATGAAGATCACGAAAAACGTAAGGTTGAGCCATACATTGGTCGATATGGTGTTCAGGATTTCCGGATCAAGTGAATCGAGGAAGTGGAACGGAAGGCTGAGCAGGATATAGATCAGGAAAATGAATCCGCCGTAGATGCTCGCATTAAGTATTCCTTTTTTGCGGCTTTTCGAGCCTTTGGTAAAGAACGATACGGTAAGCGGGATCATCGGGAATACGCAAGGCGTAAGCAGTGCGATCAATCCGCCAAGGAAACCCAGGATAAAGATGTTCAGGAACGACTTGCTTTCTTTTACAACCGCTTCCCCACAATCGCTCATTGGATTTTCGAGGTCGACGGAGGCAATTTTAGGATTGAAGTCTGAGGTGTTCGGCTTCAGTACGCCAGTGGTATTGC
The DNA here is from genome assembly GCA_040386675.1 of Bacteroidota bacterium. Lineage (GTDB taxonomy): Bacteria > Bacteroidota > Bacteroidia > Flavobacteriales_D > Luteibaculaceae > DASUEB01. Next base: position 4,317 of record JAZKEZ010000208.1, read on the forward strand.
CTTCTGCCACGGCCTGACCGGTAGCGAGGTCTACGGTAAAGTCCACATCAACCGGAGGAAGGCACTTCTCGTCGTTGCACACCATAAAGTTCACGGTTCCTTTTACCAGCGTGGCATTTCCGGATTTGGTAAGCTGCTGGGTAAACACCACCTTATTCTCGTGAAACCTGATCTTCATCATGAAGTTCGGGTCGTATTTTTCAATCGGCTTTGGCTCTTTTACTTTGCCGATCCATTCAATTCCTTCGGTTTTCGGGAATTTGAACGAGGTTTGAACCGGTCCGGCCATTTCGGCTTCCTTGCCCAGGTCCATTCCGTACAGGTGCCAGCCTTTCTGAATGGCAGCCGAAGCCTGGATTTCGTAGGTATTGTTACCAAGATCCTTGCTGGTAAAAGTCCATTGCACCGGATTTTCAATGCCTGAAGCTGAAGTAGCAGAAGATGATGCGGCGGTTTCTTCGGTTTTGGCAGCAGGATCAGCCGAACCAACTTCAAACGTGAAATCTTCCGGTGATGGCGGAAGACAGCGTCCATTGTCCACACAGGCCTGGTATTCCAGCGAACCGGTAATTTTGAGTTTACCGGGTTTGGTGAGTTTTATTTTCTGCCTGATCTCTGCCTGGTTTTCCCATTGGTAAAGCGTGGCTTCAAAAACATCGTCATAAAATTTATGGATCCCTTTTTCTACTAATCCGCCCACTCTGGTAAATCCGGAATTCTTATCGAAAGTGATGGTGGTAGGCAATGGTCCTACGTCGTTGACCTTGGTGCCGTAAATGTGCCAGGTCTTGTCGATTTTGGCTTTAAACACCAGTTCGTATTCACCGTTTCCCTTATCTTCCGAACTGTAGCTCCAGTGAACCGGATCTTCAATTTGCGCCTGGGAGATTAAGCCGACGAGCAGCAAAAGGGCGGTTAGTAATCTTTTCATGAGATTAATGTTTTTGAGAACTCTGAAATGAGGTGGTGAAATAACAAAAAAGCCGGCAATAAAATCTTCTTCAAAGCCATTATTTCCCAGTATTTTATATCTATTTAACCTATGTAAAGAGTAGGTAATTGCTGGGAATTAGAAAGGAGGAAGGGATATGATTTTAACCGCAAAGAGCGCTAAGGTTTTTGCGCAAAGAGCACAAAGAGATGTTAGGAACCTTTGCGTTCCTTGCGGGTAAGGATACACTAAGAAGCACAAAGGGCGCAGAGAGGTAAACTCCTGCGCCCTTTTGTAAGCTTCGGTTGTGATTATTCCATTACAGGAATTTGATCCTGTGTATACGGTGAACCGGGATGGTTACCCCTTTTTTCAGTACGATATTGTCTTCGCCGGTTGCCCAGATCGTGGTTTCCACCACTTTAAAACTGTTATCGTCCTCAAAAAAGATCTTGATCTTGTTGTGTTCAACATTCCCAAGTGTAGTAGCCCGCTCGAGGTCCGTCTTTCGCTGTTTGATGGCTATTGGATCGGTTAATACTTCAGCGTGTGGAAAATGAAGGTTTTCTACTTCTTCCTTCTCAACCAAAACGGCTTGTTGTGCGTCTAACATGGTACTCTGATTTTGAAATGACATAAATGAATAAGTAAAACTGTTTGGGACTAGTGCTTACTTGTTATACTCAAACGTAATTTTCAGGATTTGTCTTGTGTTTGCGCTCACTTTAAAGCGCTCGTCGAGACGTTTACCCGCTATCCAAATTATGTCATTTTTTGAAGATCGCAAAACGATCTGACTTTCTTTTTCGATTTTATCAAATTTTAAATCGTTGAAAAAATCGGAGAGCAGTTTGCTTCCTTTCATACCCAGAGGTGTAAAACGGTCTGCTTCAATCCACTGTGTTGCCCTGAGCGGGAAATCGAGTAAACCGAAATCCATGTGACAAATTCCGCCGGGTGCAGTTTTTATCGACGAGAGTTCCGGCAGATCGGTGCTGATCAGCTCCACATCCAGTACTCCAGGCATGTTCAGCAGGTCCTGCCAGTGTTCAAAAACAAGGTTTTGTGCCGGAGGTTGCGCATCGCGCACTACGATCTTACCGCGGCTGTACACCAGTTCACAGCTATCCGAATGGAACTTTTTTTCGTCGTTTCGCTGAATGACTTCCTGCAAATTCATTAACTGAGAAGTGGTAAATCCCATCGGATGAAAACAGTGGTGAAGGAAGCCGGAAAGCACGGCGCTTGAAGGAAGCGCAGAAAGGGTAAAGGTTCCGGGAATTGTCTCGGCATTCTTCCGCAGCTGATCATAATACTGATCAAGGGTTTCCTGGGATGAGCGAAGATGCGCCAGCGTATCTGCCATACCGGTTTTCCATGCCGGATTTTCCTGTTCGAAAAACGGAACGAGGTGATGACGGATGCGGTTTCGCAGGTAATGGTCGGATTGGTTGCTCTGGTCCTCGCGCCAGCTTACGCCATTCTTTTCAGCAAATTCGGTAAGTGCCGAGCGGGTGAATGCACTTAGCGGGCGAATGATCCGCTCGGTCCGCGGGGCGATCCCGGTGAGTCCGCTGAGTCCGGTACCGCGCGAAAGGTTGATGAAGAAGGTTTCTATCGAATCGTCGAGGTGATGAGCAGTAGCGAGCGCTGTGAAGCCGTGTTCCTCCATCAACCCGTTAAACCATTCGTAGCGAAGGGTACGTGCCAGCATCTGGGTGCTTCCGCCGAGTTCTGCTTTTAATTGTTCGGTGGCAAAGCGCCGGATAAAGCAGGTGATGTTGTTTTCCAGGCACCACTGTTCTACCAATTGTTGATCGGCATCAGATTCTTCTCCCCGAAGTGTAAAATTACAGTGTGCGATGGCAAAGGGCTGGTGACTTTGCTTCAGCAGGAACGCCAGGGTCATGCTGTCGAGGCCGCCGCTGCAGGCCAGCAGGATCGTGTCGCCGGGAAGAATGTTGCAGGAATTCCTGAGTTGGTGAATGAAGGGTGCCAGCATGCACACAAAGTAAATGCTTAGTTGGAAAGTATCCGCAGGATCGCTTCTGCCTTCAATAAACTTTCGTTGTATTCCTGTTGGGGATCGGCCAGGTGGGTAATGGCACCGCCTGTCATGAGTGAAAGATAGCGGTTGTCGGCGTTGTACTGCAGGGTGCGGATCACCACGTTGAACGTAAAATCTCCATCCGGTGTAAAGAAACCGATGCATCCGGAATATAATCCACGGCGGGTCGATTCGTATTTTTCAGAGAGTTTCATCGCGCTGATCTTGGGTGCGCCGGTCATTGATCCCATCGGAAACGTGGCTTTCACGATGTCTGTAAAGTTTTTGTCGGGCCTCAGTGTACAGCTTACCGTCGATACCATCTGGTGCACGGTCTTAAAGCTTTTCACTTCCATCAGTCCGGGAACGCTAACTGTTCCTGGCTGGGCAATGCGGCTCAGGTCGTTGCGCACCAGGTCGACGATCATTACGTTTTCGGCCTGTTCTTTCGGGTGATTGCGTAGTTCCTCGAGGATCAGCCTGTCTTCTTCTTCCGTTTGTCCGCGTCTTGCCGTTCCTTTAATAGGCGACGACTCCAGCGTTTGCCCGGATTTCCTGAGGTACATCTCAGGTGAAGCCGACATGACCGACCGGCTTCCATCCCGCAAAAAAGTGGAGTAGGGTGCCAGGGTTTCGGAGTTCAGCAACTGGTAAATTTCCCAGGGAAGGATGGAAACGTTTTCGGCAAAAAATTCCTGGCAGAAATTCAATTCATATACATCACCCAATAGGATGTGTTGCTTGATGGTAGCGATCTTTTCCAGGTATTCTTCCCGGGTGATCCTTGGCGTAAGTGAGATCCCGGGTTGTTGCGGTGCTGAAGAAAGGGTGTTGCTGATTAGCTGCTGAGTTATCGTTTCAACCTGCTCAACGTCCAGTCCGGTCCAATGGACGTGCAGATGCTTATCGTCCCATTCGAAAACGAGCTGCGGCTGCCAGAAATGCAGGCAGGGAAAGTCCAGTCCGTCGTGGTTTTCGGAGTTGAGTTCCTCGATCTCGTTTTTGAGGTCGTAGCTTAAGTAACCGAAGAGCCAGTCGTTGATGTTGCGGGTGGCTTCGTGAAGTGTATCGAGTGCGCCATGTGCCTGGTCCGAGCGGAAACTGCTGACTTTACCGAGTGCCAGGCGATCGGTCCCGGTACCGTTGCTGTTCAGGTAGATCACCGTATCAAACTCCGGGAAATCTCCGGCAACGATGCGGCTGTTCAGTTGGTAAGTCCGGCTTTGGCGCACCTTCAGGAACGTTTTAACACCAACTTTTTCAGGGTGTCGATCCACATTGGGTTCGAGTTCAGGCTTTCTACCAGCTGCAGGTGTTCGCCGCCGTTTTGCTTAAAGATCTCCAGGTACTCGTGTCCGATCTCGATGGTGGTTTCGAGACAATCGGCGGTAAAAGCAGGTGAGAAGACCAGTATATTCTTACATCCTTTTTGTGCCAGTTCTTCCACCACTTTGTCGCTGAATGGCTTGAGCCACTTGTCGTTGAGGCGTGACTGGAAGCTAACGGTATATTTTTCTTCGGGAATGTTCAGTCGTTCGGCAATTCCGCGGGTAGTGGCGTAGCACGAAGCTTTGTAACAGAAGTTGTTTTCGTCGTTGTGCTCGTGTTCGCAGTCGCGGTCGGCACAGGCTCCGTCGTTGTATACCTTGTCAACCTGTCGGATCGGCAAGCCGTGGTAACTGAAGATCACGTGGTCGTACTGTCCAGGATCATATTTGCGGCCCTGTTCGGCAAAGGCATCGAGGTAACCGGGATCATCAGAATACTGGCTAATGATTGAAAGTTCAGGAATGACCCACCATTTGCTGATGATACGCATGGCTTCTTCCAATGCAGAACCGGTTGAGGATGAGGCGTATTGCGGGAACATCGGCACAAGGATGATCTTGCGGAAATTCTTTTTGCGTACGGACTCAAGCACCGATTCCATCGACGGATTCTGGTAACGCATGGCCAGATCGACATAAAATTCTTCGCCGAGGCTTTCCTGGAGTTTGCGCTTTACATCGAGGCTGTGCAGCAACAACGGTGATCCGTCTTTGGTCCATAGCTCCTGGTAAATCTTTGCCGATTTCGGAGCACGGAAGGGAACGATGATCATGTTCACCAACAGTTTCCTGCTCAGCCAGGGAATATCGATCACCCGCGGATCGTTCAGGAATTGTGACAAGTATGTGCGTACATCACTGGTCGAAGGACTATCGGGCGTGCCGAGATTAAGAAGTACAACCGCTGTTTTTGCTTTCATGCATCTATCTACCTGGAACAGGCTTGAAAAGTTTTTGGGGGGCGAAGATAACTAATTGAAAGTGGAGAATTGAGAATTGAAAATGTCGTTTGTCGTCCGGTGGTGAAAGTATTTCCTTTGGGTTCTTTGCGTAAAAACTTAGCGCCCTTTGCGGTTATATTATTCACGACACTGCTGCACTTATCTTTTACCGCTTAACCCTTACCTTCGGTGCATGAATTTTGAAAACCTGCAACTCGCGGTAGAGGAGCTACCCAGGGCTGAAGCTCTTGAATTTACCGGTATCCACAAGGAGTACAAATCGGTGAAGATGGTGTCGAACCTGCTGTTTGCGTTGGTATTGCTGATTGGTGGTATTTGTACCCTGGTATTTTCAGGTGAATTGTTTTCCATCCGGTGGTGGCTGGTGGCGCTTACCGTGCCTGTGGCGTATTTCCTGGTAGTGCTGTTTTTTATTCACAAGAGTTTCATTTATAAAGGGTATGTGATCCGTGAACGCGATATTGCTTTTCGGAGCGGATGGATCTTTCGTTCGGTGACAACGGTTCCGTTTAACCGCGTGCAGCATTGCGAGATCGTGCAGGGTCCGGTGGAGAAAAGTTTCGACCTGTGCCGTATCCAGATCTATACTGCCGGTGGCAGCGACAGCGAATTGATGATCCCGGGTTTGCTATATGCCGAGGGCGAACAGATCAGGGAGCATCTTCTTACCAAAATTGCCGCAAATGCAATCCAGTAAGAACCCGGTTACCGCACCAACCCGGCAGTCGATGATCGCGTTGGTGTTTATCATCAGCACTTTTTTAAGACGCATTGTGCTTCGTGCCTGGCCGTTCCTTATCATCGCACTAAAACCCAACTCCGAAGGAAGGTACATCGGTTTGTTGGTGATACTTGGCGGGATCGCACTGATCTCTCTGGCCGCCGGACTGGTTAATTATTTCCGCTTCCGGTTCTGGCTTACCGACGACAATCTTAATGTGGAACAGGGACTGGTCCGAAAATCGGTGGTCAGCATTCCGTTTGATCGCATCCAGAGCATAAATACTGAACAAAACCTGCTGTTCCGGGTGTTTGATATTGTACGCATTGAAGTAGATACCGCCGGCTCAAAGGGTTCTGAGGTTACCATCCATGCGATAGATAAAGAATTGGCTTCTCAACTCCATGATTTTGTGATGGAGAATAAGAAAGCGGTGAAGGAAACAGCGGATAATGAAGATGAAGTGCCGGAATCTGATGTTTCCTGGCGGACTATTCTTCACCTTGACCTCTGCCAGCTGGTTAAAACCGGTCTTGCACAAAATCACCTGCGGGCCATCCTGGTAATCGGTGCTTTTCTGCTGGCGCGTATACAGGATGTGAGCGAACTGATGGGCGACAAGGTGATCGACCGGATCGATGAGCTATCGAACAGCGACTGGTTCAGCGATATGCTGGCCGTTTCTGTGCTGGTTGTATTTGGGATACTGGTTTCTGTGCTGGTTTCGCTCATTACCGTAATCACCCGATTTTACAATTTCCGGCTATCGGAATCGGTAAAGGGGATGAAGACCGAGAGTGGATTGTTTACCCGCAGGCAGCAAAACATCAGTTTTAAACGCACCCAGATCTTCCAATACACTGCCGGACCGGTACGTAAGCTGCTGGGAATTTATAATGTAAAAGTGTTCCAGGCGGCTGCCGATCCTTCTTCCAAAGGTGCTGTACAAATCCCGGGTTGCCCGGATGACCAGGTTGCTGAGATCAAATCGCGTTTTTTTGAAGGACGGACGCCGGTTACTGAACTTCCTTACCGCATCAGCCGGGTGTATGTGTTCAGGAGATGGTTGCTTGGCGGATTATTGCGGGGTTCACTGGCCGCCATTGTCTGCATCTGCTTAAAAGAATGGTACCTGTTGCCGCTGATTGGAGCCTATATGCTGTACGACCTAGTGAAGCACGCGCTGTTTTATCATTACTACCGCTTTGGGTTCAGCGACGATCTGCTCACTATCCGCAGTGGTTTCTGGATCCTGAAGTACCGTACGGTCCAATGGTATAAAATCCAGTCGGTCGAGGTTGCACAGGGTATTTACCAGCGTCAGAAGGAATATGCCGACCTGGTGTTTTATACTGCCGGAGGATCGGTGACAATTCCGTTTATAGAGCTTGGAAAGGCGAGGCTGCTACAGAATTATGTGCTGTATAAGGTGGAGAGTAGTGGGGAGAAGTGGATGTAATTCTGTACTTCGTACAGAAAAATTTCAAATTCCAGATTTCAAATTAGTCTGCTTATGAATAAGTCCGATCTCTCGGGAATTTGGAATTTGAAATAATAAAGCCCCGCTTCTTAAAGAAGCGGGGCTTTATTTAAAGAGTCTTTTCTTGTAAGATTACATATGCAGCGCACGCTTCCCGGTGGCATCCAGCGCAGCTTCTTTAAGCGCTTCGGTAAATGTCGGGTGGGCGTGGCAAACGCGGGCGATGTCTTCTGCTGATGCACGGTACTCCATGGCGATGGCTGCTTCGGCGATCATATCGGCAACACGTGGTCCGATCATGTGTACACCCAGTACTTCGTCGGTGGTTTTATCGGCAAGGACTTTTACAAATCCGTCGATGTCCATGCTGGCGCGGGCGCGGCCCAATGCACGGAACGGGAACGAACCTGATTTGTATTCACGTTTCTGCTCTTTCAGTTGTTCTTCAGTAAGTCCTACAGAAGCAACTTCAGGCCAGGTATATACTACTCCCGGTACAAGGTCGTAGTTCATGTGTGGTTTTTGTCCGGCTAGGAACTCAGCCACGCATACGCCTTCTTCTTCCGCTTTGTGGGCAAGCATAGCGCCTTTTACCACGTCGCCAATTGCATAGATGCCGGCTACGTTTGTTTGCAGGTGCCCGTTAACTTCCACTCTTCCGCGGTCGTCCAGTTTTACACCGGCTTTGTCCAGTCCAAGGCCTTCGGTATAGGCTTTACGTCCAACCGACACCAATACATAGTCGGCTTCAAGGGTGATTTCTTCTCCTTTTGAGTTGTCGGCTTTTACGGTTGCTGATTTGGCTTTTCCTACCACCGATTTTACTTTGTGGCTCATCAGGAATTCCACACCCAGTGTTTTTTTCATCACGCGCTGCAATTCTTTTCCAAGTGCGCGGTCCATGGTCGGGATGATGCTGTCCATGTATTCCACTACCTGTACTTTGGTGCCCAGACGTGCGTATACCGAACCCAGTTCGAGCCCGATCACACCGCCACCGATCACTACCATTGTTTTAGGAAGTTCCTTAAGCGAAAGTGCTTCGGTAGAGGTAATTACGCGTTTTTTGTCGATCTCGATCCCCGGAAGCGAAGATGGCTTCGAACCGGTCGCGATCACCGTATTTTTGGTTTCGATCAGTTCGGTAGTTCCGTCTTCTTTGGCAATACTGATCCCGGTTGGCGATACGAATGACCCAAGGCCGTTGTACACATCAATCTTATTTTTCTTCATCAGGAAGCGGATACCCTCAACCGTCTGGTCGATCACATCCTGCTTGCGCTTGATCATCTGTCCGAAATCTACTTTCGGTTCGTTGATGATGATCCCGTGGGTTTTGAAGTTCTCCGAGGCATTGTGGAAATGTTCAGAGCTGTCAAGCAGTGCTTTTGAAGGAATACAGCCCACATTGAGACAGGTACCGCCAAGCGCGTTGTACTTCTCAATGATGGCGGTTTTCATGCCCAGCTGTGCGCAGCGAATGGCGCAAACGTATCCACCTGGTCCTGACCCGATAACTACTACGTCGTAATTATTCATTGTATGATAAGATTGAATTTTTCGGGACGAAGTTAGGGCTTTCAGTTGTCGTGTGATCAGAAATGCACTTAGAAAATTACAATGGAAGCATAGGTTTTGGTGATGATGCCCACTGATTATCAGAATGACAAACCATGCTTAATTTCTGTCGGTCCCTTACGGTGAGCTAATGTTATTTTAACCACAGAGGCACGGAGATTTTCACGGAGGACTCAGAGAATTCCTCAGAGCTCTCCGCGTTGACCTCTGTGCTTGCGGTTAAGAAAGAGATAGATACTTTCTTAAAACACCCCGAACCTTTTCAGCACCAGGCTCACAATCACCAGGCACAATCCGGTTACGGCAATCACCCCAATATAGTCGCCGAATCGGGTGTAGAAGGTCTGATCCTCGTTCAACGCCGGATTTACTCTTAATACCCCGGGCTGATCGTATGGAATGGATTGCAGGATCTCTCCGCGTTGATTGATGTGGGCCGAGATACCTGTGTTTGCTGATCTTACTACATCGCGCCGGTGTTCTATGGCTCTTAACCTGGAATAGGCAAGGTGGTGCTTGTGTCCGGCGGTAAAGTCCCACCACCCGTCGTTGGTCATTACGCAGATGAGGTTTGCTCCTTTTATTACGTAATCGCCGACAAATTCGCCGTAAATGCTCTCGTAGCAAATTACTGGTGCGGCTTTGATGGCGGTAGAGGGAGCGGAAAACACAGTGCGGAACGGCTGGGTGGCGAGGCTGGATGAACTTCCGCCAAAATCAAGGATTACGTCGCCCAGGAGTGGTTTTAGCACGGTTGCAAAAGGAAGGATCTCGGCTGCGGGAACCAGCTTGCTTTTATGGTACAGTTCAAGTTGGCGCAGGTTTAGCCACATTGCGGTATTGTAGCTGTCGTAAAACCGTTCGGTACCGTGAACAGGGCGCGCCGTAAGTGTTGGAGGACTACCTGCCGGGCAAAGTCCGTTGGAAGGAATTCCGGTAAGTACCGTGAGTTGCGGTTTGTCGGCCAGGTACTTGCGCATCAGCGGAATACTCTGCGATTGTTCCAGCTGACTTTCCCATAATCCGGTAAGCTGCAGGATTCCGGTCTGCGGGTCGGAGTACAATCCGCAGCCTTCCTGCAATGCCGTTTCGGGAAACAGCAGCAGTCGGGTATTTGCAGTTCGTGCTTTTTCGGCCTGTGACAAGGCAATGTTCAGCTGCTGATCAAAAGGAAGCGAGAATTTTTCACCGTAAGCATCAATATTCGGCTGGATGATCACCACTTCTTCGCGTTTGCCCTTTTCTCCGGTCATTCCCAGGATAGCGTAAGAAAGCGCGACAGGGAGGATGATAAACAGTACAGGACTGATAAAGCGTTTTATGTCGCGGGTTTCAGAGTACTGCTTGATTCCGGTAAACACGAGGATATTGGCCACCAGTACCCACAAGGTACCGCCAAGTGTGCCGGTAAATTCGTACCACTGGATCCAGTTTATGTTTCCGGCAAAGGCATTACCGATCACCAGCCAGGGCCAGCTGAGGTCCCAGTTGAGGTGCAGATATTCGTAGGAAATCCAGTAAGCGGGAAGACTGAGGTAGCCGATCACGGTGCCGAGGCGTTTCTTCGTAATGAAAAACAGGAACCACGGAATCGCCATAAGGAAGGCATTCAGGAAAGAGGGCATAAATGCCGACATGAAACGCGTAAAAAAGTCGCCCTGCACGTAAAACAGCCAGTAGGTATCTATAAAGTTCCATACCAGGAAGGCGACATAGGTCCACAGCAGGAATTTAATGCTTCCGCGGCTGCTGTTCTCAAAGCGGTCGGCAAGACCAAGCAGTGGAACAAACCCGATAAAAAGAAAGGGAGTGATGTTTCCAAGATTTGGCCAGGAGGTCGCAATAAGAATTCCTGAAAGAATTACGGCCACTAAGGGCTTCAGTCGGTTCATGGAGCAAATATAGTTGTTGGAGCCAAGCGGTTCGGGAAGTCAGACCGAAGAATGAGCAGACTGGCAATCCCGAAGTTGTCAGATTTAGCGGTTTAGGCGTAATTTCGAATCATGAAACTTTTCAACCTGCCGAATTTCATCACGATGGGGAATGCCCTGTGCGGATGTCTTGCCATTACTTTCATCCTTGGCGATCAGCCAGACCTGTTTACCGCAAGTTTATTGGTACTTGCAGGTGCAGTGCTCGATTTTTTCGATGGTTTTGCAGCAAGATTACTGAAGATCAGCAGTCCGCTGGGCGGCGAACTCGACAGTCTTGCCGATGTGATCACCTTCGGACTGGTTCCGGCGTTCATCGCCCGTCACCTGTTGTTACAGACAGAATTGGCACAGACCTATCCTTTGATCGGTTATTTCCCATTGATCATCGCTTTGTTTTCGGCGTTACGACTGGCAAAATTCAACGTGGATACACGACAGTCGCTGGGTTTTATCGGCCTGCCCACTCCGGCAAATACCCTGCTGTGGATCGCTTTTCCGCTTACCGTCGCCACGACCAGTGCTCCTAACCCCTTTTGGATCGCGCCGTTCATCAGCAATGGATACGCAATTATGGTACTGGCCGTGATCAGTTCGTTTTTACTGATCAGTGAAATTCCTTTGATCGCCCTGAAGTTCAAAGGTTTTGGATGGAAAGGAAATGAAAGTAAGTTTGTGCTGGTAGCCGGGAGCGTGGTGTTGGGAGCGATTTTCCAGTTTGCTGCGCTGCCGTTGATTTTAGTGTTGTATGTGGGGTTGTCGGTGGTGTTTAACAACAAGTCAAATTAACCGCAAAGGACACTAAGGTTTTCGCAAAGTGCGCAAAGGGTAGCATAGTGCTTCACGCGGGAAGGCGCAATATTCCGCTTGCCAGCTTTCGCGATTATATTACTTTTGTCGCTCGATTTATCAACGATCTTCCAATCAACGCAATAACTATGAAATTCAAAGCTGAAATTGATGTAATGCCGCACGATGCATTGCTTGATCCTCAAGGGAAAGCTGTAACCAACAGCATGACCAACCTTAAACTGGCTGAAATCACCAATGTAAGGATCGGGAAACACATTACACTTCATGTAGAGGCTGCCGATGAGGCTGCTGCAAAAAGCAAGGTTGATGAAGCTTGTCAGAAATTGCTTTGCAACCAGATCATGGAGCGGTACAATTTCACGATTGAAACAGTTAATAGTTAAGAACTAAGAATTAAGAGTTAAGAGTTGAAAGCTCCGGTGGTACCGGGGCTTTTTTTGTTTGTAGGTGGAGTGACCAGTTTTCAGACAATAAAAAAGGGAGCCGAAGCTCCCTTTTCCTATTATATAATGACTGGTATTAGCGTGGCCAGTATGCCGCCCATGCAATTAGGTACACAAGGGCAAGTACAAGACCGATAATACTCAGGATAAGCCCCCAGCGGGCAAAGTTTGAATAGGCGCTATCCAAACCAAGGATACTGAAAATCAATCCGATAACCCCGAAGAAGATCAGACCTGGTCCGAGGAAGGAAAGGATAGAAAGGATACCGGCTACGAAACCGATGATTGCGAATACTTCGCCCGGACCGGCCTGTACGGCTGGAACTGCTTTGTAAACGCTTGAACGAACATTATCTATTTTTTTAGCCATTATCAGACCTGCTCCTTTACGGAACATGCTCATGTCGCTAAGTTTGTTTTTTAGTGGTTTAGCAGCAACCAGGTCAGCGGTCTCGGTGCGGGTGGCAGGAGTGGTTACTGTATTCTGATTGTAGAAAGAAGATTCTGCAACCGGGAGAACAACGGTATTTGGCGTTTCAGCTACTGCTTTTGCATCGGCTTTAGCTACATCGGCAGCGGTAACACGCTCACCGTCTTTAATCTTAATGTCCGATACTTTATCGGCTTTCCTGGTCCGCTCGATGTTGTAGCCTTTCAGGTGTTTTCTTTTTTCAATGTGTACCTGTCCGTTTCCGGTAATCAGGGCGAGGGTAAATACGCTTGCTAAGATGAGTCGAATGTGTTTCATGGCGTTTGGGATTGGGGTTAATACTGCGTGTCCTTTGACAAATAGCATACCCCATCGCTCAATTCGCTGATAATTAAGCGGTTTGTTTCTTTCCCCGTTAATTTATGGTAATTAGGATACTTGAAACGGGGTGAAAATTCCCTGTTTTTGATTTCCTTGTTTGTCGATTTGTTTGTTGCTGTCCTTTCTTTTGGAAAGAAAGAACGAAAGAAACTGT
>JAZKEZ010000209.1:0-1251 GCA_040386675.1 Bacteroidota bacterium
GCGCATCGTCGCCATTTTCTGAACTAGTTTGCCGCCCAGCGATTCAATGATGTTGATCATCTTCACGTTGAAGTCGCCCAGCCAGGTGATCAATACGTCTTCATAAAGGTTGCGGCCCTGTACCACGATCGCGTGGTGCTTGAAGATCAGTCCTTCGACCCCTTTGCCCTGGTGAGCCGGATCTACGCCGAAAACGATCCCCACGGCGGTCTTACGCTTCTTCATTTTGAGGTACCAAAGCACCTGCAGCTTCTGCCACAGTCCGAATTTGCCGTTAAAATTCTTGAATACGCCATTCAGCTCAGGGATCGAAATGTAGAATCCGATCGCCTCGTCCTTGTAATACGCGAAATAACCGAGTTTGTCATCTAAAATGGGCTGTAAAGCCTTCGTGATGCCTTTGGCCTGCGCCTCGCTCATCCCAACGAATTTATCGCCCTCACGTTTGCCCCAGGCACGATTATACACTTCACGGAAATTCTTAGCTAGTAGCGGAAGGTTCTTCTTGTCAATAGTCCTCACGGTGTAATCCGGATCTTTGGCCAGTCTCAGCGCGCGTTCTTCGAACTTCTCCTGCAACGGATCATCAACCCTGCGGTGGTAGATGAACTGCTGGTAATACTCCTTAAAACCGTATTCGTTGAAGAAATTGGTATAATACTGCGGGGTATACGACTGCCCGTAATACGGTGCCTGGTTAAAGTTCTCAATGGTCATGCCCCAGAACTTATCGCGTTCGCCAAAGTTGATCGGACCGTCCATCGACTCCATTCCCTGTTCCTGCAGCCACTGTTTCGCTGTATCGAAAAGCAGGAATGCCGCATTTTTATCGTTGATGCATTCAAAGAAACCCATTCCGCCAACGCCTGGAAACTGGCTGGTATATTTGTCGTTCACAAAGGCTGCCACGCGACCGATCACTTTTCCGGCTTCATTCTTCTGTATCCAGCGAATGGCTTTCCCGTGACGAAAGGCCTTGTTGACCGCAGGATCAAACGTTCCCTCGATATCTTTGTCGAGCGGACGGATGAAAGCGGGGATGTTCCGGTAGATATTATTTACCAAGTCGAGGAAAGCGCGTTTGTCTTCAGCAGTGGTGACTTCAATTACTTGCATTCAGTTAAGTTTGCGACAAATATATACGGTATGACCATTTTTTTACTGGGTTTTATGGGTTCCGGGAAATCGACGGCTGGTAAACTGCTCGCTCTCCAACTGGGGCGCAGCTTTGCCGATCTCGATCACTATATC
>JAZKEZ010000209.1:1261-1714 GCA_040386675.1 Bacteroidota bacterium
AGCGCAGGAGGGATGTACCGTAAGTGAATTGTTTGCCCGACTGGATGAGATCAAATTCCGCGAACTGGAAACGCGCCATCTTAAGAACTGCATAGCCGCAAATCCTGATGCAGTCATTGCGCTTGGCGGCGGAACGCCTTGTTTTAACGGGAATATGGATGTGGTAAATGCCGCGGGAATGAGTGTATATCTCAAAACAGAGACAGCCGATCTTTTTGCCAGGTTAAAAGATCAGAAAGACCACCGGCCGCTTATCGCCGGCAAAACCGACGACGAACTCATCGATTTTATCATGAAGAAAGTAAGTGAGCGCGAAAGCTTCTACTACCAGGCGAAGCTCATCTTCCACACCGGGGAAAAGGAGGGAGCAGAGCAGCTGGCGGAAGTGCTCAAGTCATGCATGTGATTTCAAATTCCAAATTTTCTAACCATAAGCAGTTTCTAGAAATTTGG
>JAZKEZ010000209.1:1724-5085 GCA_040386675.1 Bacteroidota bacterium
CCGCTTCTTCCCCCGGCGTCAGATCCACGTAAATGTGTTCCTGCACCGTCGTACTCAGCGTCATCCCCACAAAATCCGCAGTAATCGGGAATTTCGGATGCATACGGTCCACTAATACTACGGTGGTCAGCTTTTTCACATTGGCGCCCAATAAGAATTTAGCGGCGTAGATCAGCGTCCGGCCGCTTTCCAGCACATCATCCACCAAAATCACCGATTTGCCTTCCAGTTGCTCCAACGGAATATCCACGCGGTATTCGCAATTCACCGGGTCGTGTTTATCCATAAACAACCTTCCCAATTCAGCCGGCTGGTCATAGTATTTGGCCAGCTCGCTCACCAGTCGTTCAGCAAGCTGGTATCCGCGGTCAACGATACCGATCAGGATCACACCCGGCTGATCGTAATTGAACTCCGCAATCTCGTGCGCAATACGAATGATCTTCTGATCGATCTTCTTACTTTCCAGTATTATGGTCTTTGCTTCCAAACCCTAGTTCTTAGTTCTTAACTCTTAGTTCTTAACTCTTAATTCTTACTTCTTAATTTCTAACTATCCCGCAACTACCTTCGCAAACGACTCCACCTGCATGTAATTATCCGCGGCCATCAGTACCTCTTCCGGCGTGATCGCATTGATGCGTTCCAGCATTTGCTGGTGATGATCCTCGTCCAGGTTGTTCAGTACCCGGAAACGAAGCAGGTCGGACTGAGCCATCGGACCATCGGCGTCTTTTACCATCTGCCCGGTCATGTAATTTTTGATCACCGAAAGTTCTTCCTCCTTTGGCTCGGTTTGAGTCAGGATCCGGATTTCGCGATCAATTTCCTCGAGTGCGTGATCCACGTGCTCGTTACCGATCTCCGTGCCGATGGTCAGCATCGAAGTTTCCTGCAATTGAAGGATGCCGGCGTGTACCCCGTAAGTGTATCCTTTGTCTTCACGCAGGTTTTTCATCAGTCGTGAACCAAAGAATCCTCCGAGCAGCATCACCGCAATCTCCAGTGCATCAGCATCTTCATGCTCAGGCATAATCGTGCTCTTGCCATAGCGAATGCCGCTTTGCATAGTGTTTTCCATGGCTACGCGTTCCAATCCGGTAATGATTTCGGTGGGGCGTTTTTCAAATTCACGGCTTACGTTGTAATGCACAGAACCAAAACTCTTTTCGAGCAATCCGGTAATGGTTGACGGAACATTCCCGGATACCATGATCACAGGAGGTTCAGAGAAGAAATTCGAAACATGGAACAAACGCACCTCCTCAGTGGTCAGAGCCTCATAATGTTCTGCCGTTGGCATCACCCCGTAATAATGATCGCTGCCCATCACCAGTTCAGTGATACGGCGGCGGGCACGGTAACTCACCTTTCCCATGTCGGTATTGAGTTGCTGTACAGCGTTGCGGGTTTTCACCGCAAGAATGTCCTCAGGATATGCCGGGTCGATGATCATTTCAGCCACCATAGGCAGGAGTTCCGGCAGAAATTTGTTCAGGCTGTGCAAGGTCACCGTACAATAATCGCGGTCAAAATCAACCGAGAGAAAAGCCCCGTAAAAATCAATCTGTTCGTTAAACGGACCGGCTGCGGTAAACTTCGTACCTTCTTTCATCAGCGTTGCAGCATAGTTGCCGGCAAGCAGGGTGCGCTGGTATTTGTTTCCCGCACGGAAAATAAATTCAATCTTGCTAAGTTCGGGAAACGGACCGCCAAGCAGGTATACCCGGCTGCCGTTACTCAAGGTTTCTTCAGTATGTTTCAGCCAGTTGATCGAACTGATCGGGTTGATCGCAGGCGCTATGGTTCTGTTCAGGTTCATGAGTGCAATTGCTGACTTAAGTAATACATGGTGTTGAGTCGCTGCGGCTGGAAGATGCGCTGTGCCGTTTCTATAGCAAAGGCCTCGCTTACGCTCCGGTAATTCGCCAGTTCATTGTTGATGGCCCCGGCGTCTCCCTGCAATTCGAAGAAAGCCAGTCCCATTGCTTTGTTCAGCACCTGTGTGTCCTGGAACAACAGGCTCGATTCTACCTTATTCTTGATCTTGTCGAGTTCTCTCGGGTAAAATCCACCGGTGATGAATTTTTGCAGGGCTTCGTTGATGATGGCTTCGCCTTCGGCAGTGGTCTTTCCGTGCAGCAACCGACCGGAAATGATGAACAATCCAGACTCGTATTCACCGGTTACATATGCATCCAGTTGGGAAAAGACATCGGTTTTCTGGAGGATCTCCTGGTAAAAACGCGAGGAATTTCCGCGGCTCAGTGCATCAGAGATGATGTCGGCAGCATAATATTCCGGGGTATATTTTCCGGCCATCGGCCAGGCCATGTACAATGCATCCTGCGGAACATCTTTGTATACTGTTTTTGTCCGCGGCGCTAATTGCTCGGGTTCCTTCACCAGGTTCCTGACGTATTTTTCGCCTTTAGGGATAGAGCCGAACCACTTCTCAACCAGTTCGAGTGTAGGCTGCGTTTCAATACCACCGGCTACTACAAGCACTGCATTTTCCGGATTGTAGTGTTTTCGGAAGAATGCCTTCACATCTTCCATTGTGGCTTCTTCGATGTGACCGACCTCTTTTCCTATGGTCGCCCAGCGGTAAGGACTTACCTCGTAAGTAAGCGGACGTAATTCCAGCCAGACCTCGCCATACGGCTGATTGAGGTAGCGCTGCTTGAACTCCTCGATCACCACCTTGCGTTGAACCTCCAGGCTTTTTTCAGAAAAAGCAAGATCGAGCATCCGGTCACTTTCGAGCCAGAGTGCCGTTTCGATATTGTCTTTCGGAAGGGTGATGTAATAATTGGTAATGTCGGTAGAGGTAAAAGCATTGTTCTGCGCACCCACCTGCTGTAATGGCTCGTCGTAGCTGGCAATGTTCACAGATCCGCCGAACATCAGATGTTCAAACAAATGTGCAAACCCCGTGCGTTCCGAATCCTCGTCCTTACTGCCCACGTCGTACACCACGTTAACCGCCACCATCGGCGTTCCCGGATCCTCGTGTATAATGACCCTCAGGCCATTACTCAAAATATGTTTACTAAAATTGATCATCTCATTTCCTGTTTCTAAACCGTCTAAACCATCTAAACCGTCTCAACTGTCTAAACCGTCTAAACATTAACCCTTTAACCTCTTAACCTTCTAACCCTCAAACCTCTCCACCCCCTTATCAACCGACTCCCTAAACTCCCTCATCATATCTTCCACAATAGCCTCGGCCGACTCAATTTTGCTGATGTTGGCAACAATTTGTCCGATCTCCAGTTCCCCGGCTTCAAGGTCACCCTCAAGAATGCCTCTTCTCGACCGGCCCTTACCGACCAGCAAGTTAAGTTCTTCTGCTGAT
>JAZKEZ010000209.1:5095-16277 GCA_040386675.1 Bacteroidota bacterium
CTACCTCGCGGTAAAATGGATTCTTCATCATGCGAACCGGCGTAAGTTCTTTCAGGGTAAGCACTGTGGCACCTTCACCCGCTTCAACCAGGTGTTGCTTGAAGTGTGCGTGCGCAGAACTTTCTTCTGCCGCCGCAAACCTGGAGCCAACCTGTACGGCCTCGGCTCCGAGGATCATACTGGCGTGCATGGCTTTTCCACTGGCAATTCCACCCGCAGCAATCACCGGGATATCCAGTTTGCCGCGCAAAAGCTCCAATAAACACAAAGTGGTGGTTTCTTCCCGACCGTTGTGTCCGCCGGCTTCAAAACCTTCAGCAACAACGGCATCACATCCCGCAGCCTGCGCCTTAAGTGCGAACTTCAGGCTCGAAACCACGTGGATCACCGTAATTCCGTGTTCTTTTAAAAAACCGGTGTACTGCGCCGGATTTCCGGCAGAAGTGATCACTATAGGAACTTTGTGTTTCAGAATATTGTCCAGCTGCTCATCCACCTTAGAATACAATAGCGGAAGATTCACGCCAAAGGGCAGGGGAGTGGCCGCTTTACATTTAGTAAGATGCTGGTCGAGCAATTCCGGGTTCATCGATCCTGCACCTATAATTCCCAATCCGCCGGCGTTACTTACCGCCGACGCAAGTTTCCAGCCCGAACACCAGACCATTCCGGCCTGTATGATCGGGTATTTTATTCCAAGTAAAGAAGTGATCCGGTTTGCCATACGAGTTAAGCTGTGCAATAATACAGTTTAGAACTAAGAGTTAAGAACGAAGAGTAAGGAACCTACCACTTACCACCTGCCGCCTGCCACTTAATTCTTACTTCTTAACTTTTACTTCTTAATTTAATCCGTAACATTGAAACTTATTAAGCTCACCCCGGTGTCGTCAAACAAAACAAAGATCAATAGTCTTTTCTATCCGCAGAAGGTACTTCTTGCCTGGGGCGAAGCCATTAAAGGGAATAAGGAAATTACCAAATGGCTAATGACGAACGGGTTCAAAGAGCTTGGACTGTTCACCTATGCGGTTCGCAATAATGACGAAGCCCGCGACTGGCTCATGAAAAACGGTTATCCCCATCTGATGGCGCTGGTAAACGGAGCAGAAGGTAAAAAGCAGGCCGTAGAATGGTTGAAAAGCAATCGCTTCGAGGCACTTTCTAAAGTAGCCCAGGCCGCTGACGGAGACGTGGAAGCGTACGGCTGGCTGAAAGACCGCAAGCACGTTGAACTCTGTTTTGTAGCCAAGTGCATCAAGGAAGTAAAAGACTACATCGAGGATTCGAACAACGATCCGCACAAAATCAGTAAAGACTAATTCCCCCATTCCCGCATGGCATCTTCGTCGGCCGATAAGAAAAAACTCCCTTTTGCATTTCGGGTATTCAGGGCAACTGTTCCTGTGCTGGAAACTTTTGCGCCCTTCATGGCCCGAAGAATGGCATTCAAGGCTTTCTTTTTTCCGTACCGCTACGAATTGCCTGAACGTGAGCAAAAGCTGGCCTCCGAGGCACGAACCATAGCCATCACTTACAAAGGACTGCAACTCCGCGGTTACGAATGGGGAACCGAAGGACCGGTGATCCTTTTTATGCACGGATGGAGCAGTCGGACCACCCAATTCATATTCCTGATCCGCGCCTGTCTCGCCGCCGGTTACCGCTGCGTGGGCATCGATGCGCCAGGTCACGGTTATTCTGAAGGCAAGCGGTCTGATGTACTCGAATTTGGCGAAAGCCTGTTGGCATTCAGCAAGATAATCGGACCGGTAGATTACGTGGTTTCGCATTCCATGGGTGGAACGGCCGTTTTGTATGCCGCTAAAAGAGGCTTTACCGCAAAAAAAGCAGTGATCCTCGCCACGCCTGCAGTTGCCGAAGACATTCTTGAAGTTTCACGGTTGAAGATGAATGCCTCGGTAAAAACAAGGGACCAGCTGCGCAAGGAAATTTTCAACCGCTACAACGAAGACATCTCGGAATATGTAGCCGCCAATGTTGCCAAAGATGCCCCGATGCCGCCAACGCTGCTCATTTACGACCGCGACGACGAAGAAGCACCGGCCTACCACGGCGAATTACTGAACAGGGAGATAAAAGGAAGCATACTGGAATACACCAGCGGACTCGGTCATACCCGCATTCTGAAAGACCCGGATACCATCACCAGGGTGATCGGATTTCTGACGAATGATTAACCGCAAAGGGCGCAAAGAGTGCATATCCTTCGCGGCCTTTGCGCAAAAATCTTTGCGCCCTTTGCGGTTACCTTTCAACTCAAACTACATTTTTCACTCTTAACCGTCGCTCCTGCCGTTGGAGTAATTATATTTCCGGGAATTAACAACTTTTTAAGCTTTGCACTCACAAAGTTTAATCACGCAAAACCCAAAACTCAATAAATGACCCCAGTATTAGAAGTCAACCAACTCACCAAGCGCTTTGGCAGCCAGGTCGCGGTGAATGGTGTGAGCTTTTCTGTGCTTCCCGGCCAGGTCTTCGGACTCCTTGGCCCCAACGGAAGCGGGAAGACCACCACACTCAGCATGATCCTCTCGCTGCTTGAACCCCACGCCGGATCGGTAAAACTGTTCGGTAGCGACGACCTGCAGGCAGGCCGCAAACGTCTTGGGGTAACCCTCGAAACCGCTGGATTTTTACCGGCATACAACGGTGAGAAAAACCTGAAAATGGCCGCGCTCACCAAAGGCGTAGACTTCTCGGAAATCGAACCCACGCTGCGTAAAGTAGATCTTTGGGACGCCCGCAAAAAGAAGTTCAAAGGCTATTCTTACGGGATGAAACAGCGCCTGGCCATCGGCAGCGCAATGCTCGGGAATCCTGAAGTGCTCATTCTCGATGAACCGACCAACGGCCTCGATCCGCACGGGATCATTGAAGTAAGGAACCTCATCATGAAACTGGCAGCCGAAGGAAAAACCATCATTGTAGCGAGTCACCTGCTTACCGAAATGGAAAAAGTGTGTACCGATTACGTGATCCTGATGAAAGGTAACCTCATCAAACAAGGAAAACTGGCCGATATCATGGCCGAATATCCTTCACTTGAAGAGGCATTTATTCAACTTACTAAACCTGGATCACTATGAATTTCAATGCATTAATCAAACAGGAATGGATCAAGCTGAATAGCCGCCGAAGTCTTATTTTCCTCATTGTTGCCCTGCTCATCAATACCGGGCTGGTCCTTCTCGGCTTCGGAATACTAAGTCTTCCGCCTGAAGATCCGTCTTTACTTACCTCCGAACTGATGGAGCGGATGAATCCGTTTGGCTTTATCATGTCTAACTTCTCCAGCCTGCTGGCGCTTATCGCATCCATGTTCTTCATCATGCAATATGGCGACGAGTATAAGTTTGGCCTGGTGCGCAAGAACATTATTGATGGGATGAGCCGCCGGGATATCTTCAACGGCAAGATGGTTTTCATTTTCGGATCTTACCTCTTGTGGACGATTCTGTTTATCATAATCTTCTTGATATGCGGCGCGGTAAAATTTGGAGATAAATTCGGGATGCTTGTGAGCTCCATGCAGTTCGAACAAATCCTTAAATATTACTTCCACATCATCTTTTACGGGGCACTTTCTTTCTTCCTGGTTTCGCTTACCCGCTCATCAATGGTATCCATGATCATCTTCCTTGGATTGACCATGATCCTGGATCAGTTGCTGGTATTCGGTTTTGCTTATATGGAATGGTCGGATGCGGCACCATATTTACCGATTACACTGGCATCGACCATCCGTTCGTCAGAAAACATCAGCAACGGAGAACTCATCGGTTACCTGGTATACCTGGTTGGATTTATCGGCATCGGACAATGGGCCATTTACAAACGAGATCTATAAGAAGAAGCAGATATGAAAAATTCAATACAATTCTACGTACTGCTTGTAGCGGTCGTATTTGGAGGAGTGAAGTGGACCGCCCACTCGATCCTGGAGAAAAAGAAAGCCGTACTTGAGAAAACCAATTTCAATACCGAGATCCAAAAAGCACTGGTTGCCAATGGCGAACCGGAACTGGCTGCACAGGTAAAAGGAAAAACCGTGGTGCTTTACGACTGGAACAAATACTGTGACCACTGTCTGAAAGAACTGCCTCAGTTGAATAAACTGGCTGCAGAACATCCCGGGGTTCAGTTCATCGGGGTAACCAATATCGAAAAACTGGAAACCGAAGCATACCTGAAAAGCAAGAAGATCACCATGAACTTCCCGCAGGTAGAAGAAAAAAACGACTGGAGGAATGGCCTGATGATCCCGATTGCCCCGGTGTATGCCGAAGAATCGCAGGAAAAAGGACCGGATTCAGGCAAACCGGTGGTACTGATCATTGACGGAAACGGTAAAGTGAAGTGGTGCACCGGCGGAGAACGCAAGAACCTGGTGGAAGAAATCCGAAAAGCCATCTGATAGTTTCTTGTTAATCGCAAAGCGCACAAAGTTTGGGCGCAAAGAACAAAAGGGCAGATCAACTCAGCTCATTCTTTTAAAAAGCAAATGCCCCGGTTCGATATGAACCGGGGCATTTTTAGTATTATCTGAAACCTCTGCGCCCTTTGCGCAAAACCCTCAGCGTCCTTTGCGGTTAAATAAAAACCTCTCTTACTCGAATTTCCGCAACACATACCTGTTCAACACCACAATCAGCAGCGTATAGAAAAAGGTAATGGCCATCAACGCAAGCAGCGTAATGGTGCAGTAATTCATCAGAGAGAAAAAATTCTCCACGCCTTCTTTCACTTTCACAGCTCCAACCGTTGGATTGGCTTTCAGTTCCTGGTCAACCAGTTCCTGTTGTTTGAAGATGAAATAGTTTACGTCGATGAATTTGAAGTAAACAAATACGAGGATCGTGGTCAGCACGCTGTACAATCCGCCTGATTTGAATCCGGCTTTCACCTGTGTACCGATTGTGAAAGGCTGATCGCCGGCATCAATACGCACCTGTCGGATAGAAAGGAAAACCGTAAGAAGAATGAACAGCATGTGCATGAAGATGACTTGCTGCGCAGTCTCAGGAGTAATGAGTCCGCCGTAAAACCCAAGCAGCCTTAAAATAAAGGCTACCAGGGCAAAGATCACGGCATATTTTCCTGCCTGTTTCATCTTATCCGTTCATAGAGATCAGGAACTCCTCGTTGTTTTTGGTGCTTTCGATACGTTCCTTCACGAATTCCATAGCTTCGATCGGGTTCATATCGGCAAGATATTTCCGCATCAGCCACATACGCTGAAGGATTTCTTTGTCCTGCAGCAGGTCTTCACGACGCGTGCCGGATGAAAGAATATCGATGGCAGGATACACACGACGGTTAGACAGTTTACGATCCAACTGAAGTTCCATGTTACCGGTACCTTTAAATTCTTCGAAGATCACCTCGTCCATCTTCGAACCGGTTTCGGTAAGTGCAGTCGCGAGGATAGTAAGCGATCCGCCGTTCTCCACCTTACGCGCAGCTCCGAAGAAACGTTTTGGCTTGTGAAGCGCATTGGCATCAACACCACCCGAAAGGATTTTTCCTGATGCAGGCTGAACAGTGTTGTAAGCACGGGCCAGACGGGTAATAGAATCGAGGAGGATAACCACATCGTGTCCGCATTCCACCATACGCTTGGCTTTCTCAAGCACAATGTTGGCGATCTTCACGTGACGATCAGCCGGTTCGTCGAAAGTAGATGCAACCACTTCAGCGTTTACACTGCGCTGCATATCGGTAACTTCTTCCGGGCGTTCGTCGATCAGTAATATAATAAGGTATACTTCCGGGTGATTGGCAGCGATGGCATTGGCCACATCTTTTAGCAGAACCGTCTTTCCGGTTTTAGGCTGCGCAACGATCAGTCCACGCTGACCTTTACCGATCGGTGCGAAAAGATCCATGATCCTGGTCGACGTGTTCGCCGATTTTCCGTCAGCGATCTTGAGTTTCTCCTGTGCAAAAAGCGGGGTAAGGAACTTGAACGGAACACGGTCGCGGATAAATGCCGGGTCACGCCCGTTGATCATCTCAACTTTTACAAGCGGGAAGTATTTTTCGCCTTCTTTCGGCGGACGAACCGTACCGCGAACGGTATCACCAGTTTTCAATCCGTAAGTTTTGATCTGTCCCTGGCTTACGTATACATCATCCGGACTGGCCAGGTAGTTGTAATCTGCAGATCTCAGGAATCCGTATCCACCGCTTTCCAGGATAATTTCAAGCACACCTTCGATCTTGATGATATTGTCGAAGTTGTATTGTTCTTCTGCTTTTTGCTTTTCCTGGCGCTCGTTACGGTCGTTGCGGCGCTCGTTCGGTCTTCTTTCGCCACCACCTTGCTGGTTTTGTCCTTCGCCATTGGCCTGTGGCTCCTGCGCCGGACCTGATCCGGGAACAGAAATGTCGTCTCTGTCTACATGAGCATCCGGAACTCCTGACTGCTCATTTCCGGATTCGTTGAATAGATTTCCGGATTGCTGCTGCTGGCGGCGTTCCTGCTGGTTCCGGTTGTTTTTCCGGTCGTTGTTCGGATTGCGCTCAGTATTGTGGGTTCGCTCAGTGTTCTGATTGCGATCGTTATTCTGGTTGCGGTCGTTGTTCTGGCTGCGTTCAGTATTTTGATTGCCGTTGGTCTGGTTACCGCTGTTCTGGTTGCGTTCGTTGTTTGGTGTACGTTCGTTACCGGTGTTGCGTTCGCGGTTGCGGTCATTCTGAACCTGGCGGTCGTTATTCTGGTTGTTGCGGTCGCTGTTGCGTTCCGTGTCGCGGTTCCGTTCGCGTTCAGGGCGCTCGTTCCTGCGTTCCTGCTGAACAGGCGCTTCCTGTGCAGGTGCAGCCGGTTCGCTTACTTCGCTGGCGGCAACGGGCCTTGGTGCTTTTTCTCTTGGGGTCCGGGCAGGCCTCGCTTCCGTTACCGGGGCTGTTTCAGCAATTGGAGCAGGAGCGGGGGAAGTAGTTGGAGCGGATCCGGAATCTGAATCTGAAGAATTTTGAAGGATCTGGTCGATTAGACCCTGTTTTTTGAAAGATTCTACGCGCTTAATGCCTTGTTCTTTGGCAATATCACGGAGTTCAGACAGCTTCAAAGCATCGAGCTGTTCTTTATTTACCATATTCAAATAACTATAATGATGAGTAGTTGGAAACTAAATTGGATGAAAAACTATTGAGGTTTGTCAGAGGGAAGAAATCCCGTTGAAGAATTGCAGAGGCAATACTACGACTTTTAACTTGCGCAAGTATAGTCTTTTTCAGCCAGGTATGCACAAACCGGCATGGAAAAAATGTTATGCTGTCGCAAACCCGCAGTTCTGTTATATTTGCCCAAACTTTTATCAAATGATTCAACGCTTACAAAGCCTTTTATTTTTACTGGCTGCCGTTTTAATGATCTCGCTGTTCTATTTCAAAATAGCGTCTTTTACCAACGAAGGGTCAACAGTTAACCTTGATCTGTGTTATGTAAAAGGTGAGGATGCGTTTCAACAGGTACCTTCAATAGGTTTTGTGACTTACGCACCTTACATCGTTCTTGGATTGGCCATTTTGCTGATTGTTACCATTTTTATGTACGCCAATCGCAAACGCCAGATCCTGCTGGCCAATGTCTGTTTCATCATCAACCTCGGTTATCTTGCACTAACCTTGATGGCTCCCGATCAATTAAAGGAGAAATTGATGGCCACCACCGGGAATACCGGCGAATGGGAACAACACATCGGACCCGGATCGATCATACCTATTATAAGTATTGCACTGATCATCATGGCTACCCGTTTCATCAAAAAGGATGAGGCACTGGTAAAAGCCGCCGACAGACTGCGCTAACCCCCGCGTTTACCCAGCTCAACAACTTCAAGTTGCTCAATACGACCCTGATTAAGAGAAAATCTTAACAGGGTTTTTTGTTGATGAAAACCGTGGTTCCCGGCAGCTCCGGGATTCATATAGATCATCCCGAGCTTCTTGTCCATTTCTACCCGGCAAATATGGGAATGTCCGCAGATAAACAATTTCGGCGGATTTTTGACCAGGTAGTCCTTGATATTGTTGGAGTAGGCGTAGGGCTTGCCGCCAATATGCGTCATCACCACCCGCACACCTTCCAGCTCAAAATCAATCGTCTCCGGGTACGTCCGCCGTGCAAGGTGATCATCGATGTTACCGTATACTGCACGAAGCGGCTTGAATGCCGCCAGCCGGTCGGTAACCGAAAGGTCACCAATATCGCCCGCATGCCAGATCTCATCGCATTCTTCAAAGTAAGTAAATACGCGTTCGTCAAGAAAACTGTGGGTATCGGAAATGAGTCCTATGCGCATGGAAGGTCAATTGTTTCAAATTGTGAAATTAAACCGCTTGCACGTTTCAATTTCTACTTTTGCAAAAATCATTTTTTTGAGCGGTTTCAGATACTTTATTGAATTATCCTACAAAGGTACGGCCTACTGCGGCTGGCAGGTCCAGCCCAACGCCGTTGCTGTGCAGGAAGTACTGAATAAAGCCCTGTCAACCCTGCTCAGAAGTCCGGGATTAGAGACCGTGGGCTGCGGCCGGACCGATGCCGGCGTGCATGCAACCTTGTTTTACGCCCACTTCGATCTCGATCATAAAGTGAAGGAAAAGGAAGAGATCTTTATTTATAAGATCAACTCCTTGCTTCCTGAAGATGTTGCCGTTTCAAGGCTGATCCCGCTTCATCCCGAAGCACACGCCAGGTTCGACGCCACGCGTAGGGAATACAAATACTACATCCACTTTAAAAAAGATCCTTTTAGCAAGGAGACTTCAGTGTACCAGGCCAAAGTTCCGGATATGGAACTGATGAACAAGGCTGCCGCAACATTACTGAACGTATCAGATTTTACCTCCTTTGCCAAGCTGCACGCAGATGCCAAGACCAACATTTGTAAGGTAACACACGCAAGATGGGAGCAAACGGAAAAGGGGATGTGCTTTACCATCTCTGCCGACCGCTTCCTGAGAAACATGGTTCGCGCCATTGTAGGGACACTGTTGCTGGTGGGAAACCGTAAAATTACGCTCGATCAGTTCAGAGATATCATTATTCAACAGGACCGCGGCAGTGCCGGAATGTCGGCTCCTGCACAAGGATTATTTTTAACCGGAATCGAATACCCATACCTATCTATTATATGAGTCAGTCTACTGTAAGTGGAAAAGCATTCGACACCCGCTTGTTCAGCAGGGTAATGGAATTTGTAAAACCGTTCCGCGGTAAATTCTACCTCACGGCCATCCTGACCATCCTGCTCGGTTTCCTCGGACCCTATCGCGTAGACCTTACCGGCGACACGGTAGATCATTACATAGCGGTGAGCGATGCGCCCGGACTGCTCAAGGCCATAATCGTTATCCTGGCGCTGTTGGTGGTAGAAACGATCATGCAGTTTTACCAGACCTGGTATGCCAACTGGCTCGGTCAGTCGGTAACCATTGATATCCGTTCAAAACTGTTTGCCCACATCTCGAAGTTCAAACTTAGCTTTTTCGACAATACCCCGATTGGAACACTGGTTACCCGGGTGATCTCAGACATCGAAACCATCGGTGAGATCTTCAGCCAGGGACTCCTTATTATAGTAGGTGATTTATTGAAGCTGGTCGTGGTACTGGTCTACATGTTCTGGCTCGACTGGAAACTGGCGCTGCTGAGTGTTGCCTCCGTGCCCTTGCTGCTTGTTGCCACCAACATGTTCAAGAACTCTATCAAAGCCTCCTTTGCCGACGTACGTATCTATGTCGCCAGGCTGAATGCCTTTGTACAGGAACACGTAACCGGGATGAGTATTGTACAGATCTTCAACCGGGAAGAGGTAGAAGGCAGCCGGTTCCGCGAACTGAACAAAGAACACATGGATGCGCACAACCGCTCCAACTGGGCCAACTCGATTTTCTTCCCGCTGGTGGAGTTGTTCTCAGCCATATCACTCGCACTGGTACTCTGGTGGGGAGTAAAAGGAATTGTGTCTGAAGGCTACACCTTCGGGACACTGTTCAAGTTCATCATGCTGATCAACATGCTGTTTCGCCCGATCCGGCAGCTGGCAGACCGTTTCAACGTATTGCAGATGGGAATGGTAGGCTCCGAACGTGTGTTTGGGTTGCTCGACACTGAAGCAGCCATTGCAGATACCGGCTCAGATACCACCACCCCGATTGCCGGTAATATCGAATTCAGACAGGTATGGTTTGCCTATGTGGATGAAGAGTATGTCTTGCGGGACCTTTCCTTCTCGGTAAAAGCCGGACAGTCGGCAGCCTTTGTCGGCGCAACCGGAGCAGGGAAGTCATCCGTGATCAGCCTGATCAACCGGATGTATGAGTTCCAGCAGGGATCAATACTCGTGGATGGAAAGGACATCCGCGATTTCGACCTGGCTTACCTGAGGCGGAATGTGGCCGTGGTGCTGCAGGATGTGTTCCTGTTTTCCGACACTATATATAATAATGTAACCCTGAAAGATCCGTCGATCACCCTTGAGCAGGTGATTGAAGCCGCAAAGGCGGTCGGTGCACACGACTTTATCATGAAGCTTCCCGGGCGTTACGACTACGACGTGAAGGAAAGAGGGGCCATGTTATCCGTAGGACAGCGCCAGCTGATAGCGTTTATCAGGGCTTACGTGTACAATCCGAAGATACTTATCCTGGATGAGGCAACGTCTTCGGTAGATACCGAGAGCGAACAACTCATCCAGAGAGCAATTGAAAAGATCACCGAGGGGCGTACTTCTATTATAATAGCACACCGCTTGTCCACCATTCAGCGCGCCGACCAGATCATTGTGATGGAGAAGGGGAAGGTTATTGAAAGCGGAAGTCACCAGGAGCTTTTGGCGGGTGATGGGCACTATAAAACCCTTTTCGACCTCCAATACAAAGATTAATAGGTAGTTAGCTGTCGTTGGTCGAAATTTGATGCAACACCGATCCGGGATTGGATTTAAGTCTTACCTTTAACTCTCCCTGCAACAGCAACGGTTATCCGTAGCTTCTCTCACAAAAAGATGAAATTTTTCTTACTCATAATCAGTCACTTGTGACTTATTTGAGAAAAATAGTAACGAATGGGTTGGAAGTGTAACAAATCCATCTACATTTGCACTCCCCAAAACAACGGGGGACACGTTCTTTAAGGTTTTAAGCG